>NZ_DASUHS010000213.1:0-3235 GCF_036273375.1 Mycobacterium sp.
CGGTGAACTCGATGGCGAGCACGGATCGATGATAACGCGTCATATTCAATCTGTCCATTAGCAACCATATGACTAATGGTTATCACGACTGAAAACAGTTAGTTTCGAAGGTTTTGCAACCGGTTCTGCGTGCTCTGGCTGGTTCGCTCGGATGCCGCAAGTCTGGTATGATCTACCCCTCTAGGGGTACAAAAACTGCCGGACCGACGCCGGCGAGGAGGTCACACGCTACGTGTATGAGGTTGGGGACAAGGTCGTGTACCCGCATCACGGCGCGGGCACGGTCGTACGCAAGGAAGAGCGTGACGAGCGCGAATATCTGACGATCCAGATCATTCACAACGATATGACCGTGATGATCCCCTCCGACAGCGCCGACCGGGCCGGTCTCCGCAAGGTGATCGGGGAGGAGACGGTCGAAGAGGTGCTGGGCGTGCTGGGCGGTGACGGCACCAAGATGCCGAAGAACTGGAACCGCCGGTTCAAGCACAACCGCGACAAGATGAAGACCGGAGACATCTTCGAGCTGGCCGAGGTCGTGCGCAACCTCGCGCAACGCGACCAGGAGAAGGGCCTTTCCACCGGCGAGAAGCAGATGTTCTCCAAGGCCAAGCGCATCCTGGCCTCCGAGCTCATGTACGCAAAGGGCATGGAGGAGGAGGAGGCGCGCGAGTTCCTCGAGGAGGTGCTGGAAGAGATCGGCGCCGCGCGAAAAGCGCGCGCCTAGAACACACTGTCCCGAGCCCGTCCCCGGAGGCCGCGACGGCTGAGCCGGTAGATGGGCGATATACGCCTCCCGAGGAGGGAGCAAGGCGATGATCCTGGTTTCACGAATCGTCCTCGCTCTCTTGGCCGCGCTTGGTGCCGTTTACGCGGGTCGTACTTTTGATCTGGTAAACCACTTCGATTCGTCTTCTTACGCGTACACCGTGTTTGGCATCATCGTCTTCCTCGCGTTCGCCGTCGGTTGGATGGTCGGCGGACTCGCGGGGAAGGGACTTGCGCGCGGGTTCAAGAGGGTCGAACGAGCGGCGCAGGCCCGCAGTGCGGGCGAGCTTACGGTTGGCGCGATCGGCCTGCTGGTCGGCCTGCTGGTGTCTGCGCTGCTGTATCTGCCCGTGCACGCGCTGCCCTACATCGGCAACTGGGTGCTGTTGCCGATGGTGCTGGTGCTGAGCTACCTGTTTGCGTTCACGGCGGCCAAGAAGCACCGCGGGATCCTGCGACTGGTGGGCGTGCACTCGCTGGGCGACGGCGACCCCGACCTCGAGAACGGCTCCAACGTTTCGACACTGGTGGACACGAGTGCCATCATCGACGGCCGCATCGCTGACATTGTGCGAACCGGCTTTCTGGGCGGCGAGCTGGTGGTGCCCGAGTTCGTGCTGAAGGAGCTGCAGCAGGTGGCCGACTCGGCCGATCCGCTGAAGCGGGCACGCGGCCGCCGCGGCCTGCAGGTGGTGCAGGATCTGCGCACCGACGTGCAGGTGGCCACCCCCGACGTCGACTTCCCGCAGGTGTCCGACGTGGACGCGAAGCTGCTGAAGCTGGCCAAGGAGCGGGGCATGCCGATCCTGACCACCGACTTCAACCTGAACCGGCTGGCCCAGATCCAGGACGTGCAGGTGCTGAACGTGAACGACCTGGCCAACGCGCTGAAGCCGGCGGTGCTCCCGGGCGAGCGGCTGGACGTCCTGCTGATCAAGGAAGGCAAGGAGTCGAACCAGGGGGTCGGCTACCTGGACGACGGCACCATGGTCGTGGTGGAGCGGGCCCGCGAGCGGATCGGCGAGACGCTGCCGGTGCAGGTGACCTCGGTGCTGCAGCAGCCCTCCGGCAAGATCATCTTCACGAAGATCGCCGGCGAAAACGACTGACCTTGGCCGATCTGCTCACCAGTTGGGCGATCGTGGTGGGGGCGGGTGACGGCCGCCGGCTGGGCGATGACCGGCCCAAGGCCTTCGTCGGCGTCGGCGACGAGGTGATGCTCGCCCACTCCGTCAGGATGCTTGACGACCACCCCGCGCTGGACGGGATCGTCCTGGTGGTGCCCGAGGGCTGGGAGGAGCCGGCCACGCTGCTGGCCGACGACCTGATCGCGGGCAAGGTGGCCGCCGCCGTGACCGGCGGCAGCACCCGGGCGGCGTCGGTCGCCGCCGGGCTGGCCGCCGTGCCCGACGACGCCGACCTGATCCTGGTGCACGACGCGGCGCGGCCGTTCGCGAGGCCCGAGCTGGTGACACGGGTGCTGGAGGCGCTCGGCCAGGCTGACGGGGCGGTGCCCGGGGTGCCGGTGACCGACACCGTCAAGCGCGTCAGCGCGGGCTTGGTGGTGGAGACCCCCGACCGCTCAGCGCTGGTGGCGGTGCAGACGCCCCAGGGGTTCCGCGCCGACGCGCTGCGCCGCGCGTACGCGCAGCCGGCGGAGGTGCTGGCGGCGGCCACCGACTGTGCATCGCTGGTGGAGGCGGCCGGCGGCAGGGTCGCGGTCGTCGAGGGCGACCCCGCCAACCTCAAGGTGACCACGCCCGATGACCTGGCGGAGGCCCGCCGCCGGTGCTGACCGACTACCACATGCACCTGGTCGACGACGACGGGTCCTACGACGACGACAGCTTCACGCTCGAGCACGTCGGCCGCTACGTGGCCGCGGCGGCCGGCGCGGGGATCGACGAGATCGGCTTCACCGACCACGTCTACCGCTTCGCCGAGGCGCGCGACTGGTTCGACCACGCGCTCTGGCAGGCCGATGCGGTGGGCGACCTGGGCCGCTACCATGGCGCCGTCTCGGCTGCGCGGGACGCGGGCCTGCCGGTGAAGGTGGCGCTCGAGGTCGACTACCTGCGCGGCCGGGAGCAGCGGATCGGCGAGGTGGTCGGACGATATGACTGGGACTATCTGCTGGGCTCGGTGCACTGGGTGGCGGGGCTGGCGGTGGACTGGGAGCTGGCGCCGATCTGGGATCGATACCCGGCGGACGAGGTATGGCGCCTCTACTGCGACGACCTCTGCCTGGCCGCCGCCAGCGGCATCTACGACTCGATGGCGCACCCCGACCTGGCCAAGGTGTTCGGGCAGCGGCCGGCGCGGCCGCACGCGCTGTACCGCCAGATCGCCGACGCCTTCCAGGCCGCCGGGGTCTGCGCCGAGGTGTCGTCGGCCGGGTACCACCAGACGCTTGACGAGCTGTATCCGGATCCGGAGCTGCTGGCGATGCTGCACGAGCGGAGCGTGC
>NZ_DASUHS010000214.1:0-7960 GCF_036273375.1 Mycobacterium sp.
CTGTCAACAAACATGTTGAAAAGGTCGCGCGGATCATACCGGAGGCGCTGAGCGGACGATCGCGCCATGCTCGTCGTAGCGGTAGATTCCCCGCCCGGACTTGCGTCCGAGCCGTCCGGCGGCGACCAGGTTTCGCAGGCCCACAGTCGGACGAAATCGCTCGCCAAGTGTTTTTGCCAGCGACTCCAGCACCAGCAGGAACGTGTCATGCCCGTTGCGATCGCCGAGTTCCAGCGGTCCGATGGGGAAGTTGAGGCCGAGTCGCAGGGCGCGGTCGATGTCCTCGGCCGTGCCGACGCCCTCTTCGAGCATGCGCATGCACTCCAGTCGCACGATGGCCGCGATACGCGACGTCAAGAAGCCTGGGCTGTCTTTCCTGCAGACCACGGTCTCCTTGCCAAGGCTCTCGGCGAAAGCCTTCGCGGCGGCGATGGTCGCCTCGCTGGTTTCCAGTCCAGCGACGATCTCCACCAGGCGCATCAGAACCGCGGGGTTGAAGAAGTGCATGCCGACGACTCGGTCGCTGGCATCGGGCAGCGCGCTGCCGATCGCCGTGATGGACAGCTGGGAGGTGTTGGTGGCCAGCAGGGCCGTTGGTGACGCGACCCCCGCGGCCTCCGCGAGTATCGCCTGCTTGACCGGCAATCGCTCCACTACTGCCTCGATGACCAGGTCGGCGCCGTCCGCGGCCTCGACGACGGAGCTGCGGGGGTGCAGCCGCTGCAGCGCGCGCACGCCGTCAGGCTCTTCGAGCACGCCCTTGGACACTAGTTTCTTAAGGCTCGCCTCGATCTTGACGCGGCCGCGGGCGAGCTGCTCCTGGTCGGCGTCGAAGAGGGCAACCTCGTGGCCGGCGGTCGCCGCCAGCTGGGCGATCCCCGAACCCATGATCCCGGCGCCGATGACAGCCACTCGTGTTGACTCGGGTAGATATTCCACAGCGCCAGCGTAGCAGTTCTGTCAACATCACCGTTGACTTACGAGCTCGCCAGGGCTACCTTGTCCCCATGGAGACGACAGAGCTGATCGCCAACGGCTCCGAACCGGGCATCGTCCAGTTGATACTCAACCGGCCGGCCCAACCGAACGCGTGGACGCCTTCTAACGAGACGGCGTTCTTCGCGGCACTCGACGATGCCGCAGCCAACCCGGAGCACGACGCCTGCGAACAGGCAGCCAGCCTCTTCGCAGGCTAGGAGACCGGTCTATGCGCGGCGGCTGCCGTGGAACTGACAGGACAAGATTCATGAGTGACGTGGCTCCATATCCGCCGCTGCAGGGCAAGGTCGCGATCGTAAGCGGCGCCGGGCGCGGCATCGGTGAAGCGACTGCTCGTAGGCTCGTGGCCGACGGTGCGCAAGTCGTTATCGGGGATGTCCGCGACGACCTAGGCCGTTCCGTCGCGGAAGGCCTCGGACCTCGTGCCGCGTACGTCCATCTCGATGTCGCGAATCAAGATGACTGGTACCAGGCAATCGAGTTCACGCGGGCCACCTTCGGTGGTCCTAGCATCCTCGTCTGCAACGCCGGAATCATGCTCTCTAGTCCTTTCGAGAAGACGACACCAGACGACTTCCGCCGCGCATTCGAGACCAATGCAATTGGCGTACTCCACGGCATACAGGCCGTGCTGGACCCGATGCGAGCGAACGGTGGAGGCTCCGTGGTCATTCTGTCGTCGGTCGCCGGGCTAGTGGGCATCGAGGGGCTGGCCGCGTACTGCGCGAGCAAGGCAGCAAACACGATGATCGCCCGCTGCGCGGCAATCGAACTCAGCCAGTACAACATTCGCGTCAACTCGATTCATCCGGGAAAGGTCGATACGCCCATGAGCGGCGATTCGGCAGTTGCCGCCATAGGTTCGGCCAACGCGTCCGAACCGCCACCTCTAGGGCGTATCGCGGAGTCGGCGGACGTAGCCGCCCTGATTGCCTTCCTCGCGAGAGACGATGCGGCCTACATTACCGGTGGTCAATACGTTATCGATGGCGGTCGGCAAGCAGGTTACAAATACTCCAAGACCGCTACTCCGACCTGAGTACCGAAGAGAGGGAGGCGTCGATGCTTCTCAGGGCAGAGAATCTCGCGCTGCGTTATCCGAACGGAGCCCTCGGCATCGAGGACGTCTCGATCGAGATTGACGAAGGCCAGATAGTCGCGTTGATCGGCGCAAACGGTGCGGGAAAGACCACGACATGCCGGGCGTTGAGCGGCGTCCTCAGGAACGAGGACATGAATATCGTCCGCGGCAAGGTCTTCTTCGATGGCGTAAACGTGACGGGGTGGGAGCCACATCGCCTCGTCAAGCTCGGTATCTCGGCGGTTCCCGAACGCAATAAAGTCTTTCCCAACCTCAGTGTGCGTGAGCATTTCATCTCTGCAGGGATGCATCGGCCTCGCGCCGAGCGGGACGAAGTAATCGAATTCGGTCTGCAATTGTTTCCTAAAATTAGCGACCGCCTAGGGCAGAGCGCCGGCAAGCTCAGCGGGGGTGAGCAACAGATGGTCGCGATCATCCGTGCCCTGGTCAACCGCCCCAAGTTGCTTATCGTTGACGAGATGACACTCGGCCTGCACGCTAGCCTGCAGGTACCCCTCTTCGGGGCACTCGAAAGCATCACTGCCGAGGGAACCGCATGCCTCGTCATTGACGAAAGCACTACTCATACAATGGCAACGGCGCAGTACTGCTATCTACTCGAAGGCGGTCGCACCACGAAACACGGGCGATCCGCCGACTTCGCGAATAAGGACTTGCTCGGGATTGGGTACGTCGGCGCCTAGACGACATCTCCAGTTACGGACCGCAGTATCGATAAGCCCGCGCATGAATCGAGATGTCTTGCGATGCGGGGCCATCGCTGCCCGAAAAGCCCGAAAAAACCGAAAAATAGATACACGGAAGGAAAAATATGTCATGCGAGTACAACGAAGACACCGGACAATTCTAGGCGCTGGCCTTGCCGCGCTTTCGCTGCTGGCCCTCGCGGCCTGCGGTAACGGGGCCGGGTCCACGACCACGGCCGCGAACGGCTCGAGTAGCTCCGGATCGAGCGGCGGCGCTTATAATGTCGTGCTGATCTCGGATCTTTCCGGTGGCTTTTCGAGCGTATCGGCGCCTGGCGCCGCCGGCGCCGAGGTGGCCGTGGACAACATCAACGCTAGCGGTGGCGTCAACGGCAAGAAGTTGAATCTCCAGGTCATCGATAGTCAGTCGAGCCCGAGCATGGCGCTTACCGCAGCCCAGAAGGCGGTAGCGGAGAACCCCCTTGCCCTGATCATGCTCTCCGGGTCCGCGGGCGCATCGGCAATCACCTCGCTCGTGCAGTCTGCGCACGTGCCCTTCCTAAGCCCGGCTCTTCCCGACACCTCGGTCTACCCGGCGCAGCCGTATCTGTACCAGTCGAGCTTGACCGCCCAGCAGGACGCCCAGGCAATGTACCAGTTCGTGAAGCAGCATGAGAACGGGTCCCTGTCCGGCAAGTCCATCGATATCGCGGCCATCAATTCGCCATATGTCGACGTTATTATCAAAGACGTCAGCACGCTACTGAAGGGTAGCGGTGGCAAGGTCGCCAGCGTCGAGCGGTATAACCTACCTCTCGCGTCCTTCGCAACGCAGGCCGACGCGATCGCACGCGACAAGCCGAACGTCGTGCTCACACTCGGCTCGACGGATGACACCGTTGTAGTGTCGAAGGCGCTCACGGCCGCGGGCGTGGGAGCACTGCAGGTCGGCATTCCCTCGGGAGCCGGACAGGGCACCCTCCAGCAGATCGGCTCGGCCAATTACTATGCCATGACTGCCGATCCCTACCCGTCCGAACTGCCTCGCGTTCTCGCCATTGCGGATTCCCATGGCAAGAAGACTGAAATGTCGGGCTCGATCTTCTCAATGTCCGGCTGGGTGACCGTGTACATGCTCGCCGATGCGCTCAAGCTGTGCGGTGGCAGTTGCTCGAGCACTGCGCTAAACGGCGCGTTGGAGCGTGTTTCCAACTTCACCGTTCCGAACGGTGTCTCTTACGGGCCGGTGACGTTCAGCGGATCTGACCACGCCGCCGTAAGCACGGTCCGGTTCCGCAGCTACGACCCAGCCACACGCCAGTTCTCGGAAAGTGATCCGATCAATGTCGGGATCGGCTCCGGGAACGGTTAGCGGATAGACCTGGAAGTTAAGGGTACGGACGTGAACGAAGATCACGAGTGGAATCCGGGCGGCACCCAACATGACACGCTGCACGCCAGCGCGATCGAAGTCCGTGCCCTAAGCGTTGCCTTTGGTGGTCTGCGGGCGTTGACCGACGTTTCGGCGTCGGTCAACGCCGACCATATCGTAGCGATCATCGGGCCTAACGGTGCCGGCAAGACCACGCTGCTGAACGCGATCTGTGGCCTCGTGCCAAAGGCCAGCGGCGAGGTCCGACACTACGGTAAGGACGTAACGAACGCCCACCCAACCAAGATTGCGCATTGCGGGGTGGGACGCAGTTTTCAGGATCCGAGGCTGATCGATTCGCTCAGTGTCCTGGAGAACGTCCTATGCGGTGCGCACGCGACAATCGGGTATTCGCTAGCGGATCAGGTCATCCATCGACTCAAGGTTGGCAAGGCCGAACGCAAGGCTCGCGCGAATGCGAAAGAGCTGCTTGGCCTGTTCAGGCTCGCCGACCTAGCCGACGTCGAGGCAGGGCGGCTCGCCTACGGCCCGCGCAAGATGGTCGACATTGTTCGCGCCACGATCTCCCGGCCAAGGGTCTTGCTGCTTGACGAGCCGTCCTCTGGACTCGGTCGAGCCGAACGCGCACGTATCGAGAACATGCTCTTGATGATCAACAAGGAGTTTCAGATCCCGATGATGATCGTCGAGCATCACATGGACCTTGTTCGTGCCGTCGCCCACCGAGTGCTCGGCCTAGCCTCCGGCTCGGTTGCGCTGCAGGGCCCGACCAGCGAAGTCCTCGCCTCTGAGCAGTTCAGGGCGACCATGACGGGCGAGGTGTCCGTGCGCGAGCAGAAGGTGGCGACCACAGATGTCTGAGTTGACGGCAGCGATCATCGGCGGCCTCTCGCTCGGCGCGGTGTACTCGCTCGTGACGCTTGGCATCGTCATCATCTTTCGCGCGACGGAGACGTTCAACTTCGCGCATGGCAGCTTCATGCTGTTGGCCGCGCTAATCGTAGGGCGACTGCAGAGCCATTCAGGTCTCCCCTTCGCCCTCCTCGCGTTGATCAGCTTGGGCATCGTGGGCGCGCTCGGCGCGATGCTGTTTCGCTTTGTCTTGCGCTCCACGATCGGCCGACCGCACTTCGTAGCCGTCATTGCCACACTGGGGTTCGCTGCAGTTGCTGACGGCGTCATCGGCATCGTTTTCCCGGAGACGCAGTACACAATCACGATTCCGGGACTTTCGAATGGCTCAACGAGGATCTTCGGAGCAACATTCAGTGTCGCGTCGCTGGAGATCAGCGCATTCGCCGTCATCCTGACGGTCGCACTCGTGCTCGTCTTTCGATTTACCTCATTGGGAGTTCGGATTCGGGCCGCCGGCCAGAATTCGTTGCTGGCCAGCCAGGGCGGCATCAACGTCCACTGGGTTTATCTCGGATCGTGGGCCTTGGCGTGCGTGCTTGCGGGCGTCGCAGGCATCGCCTACGGCAGTGTGAACTCGGTCAACCAAGGAATCGAGGGCCTAGCTCTGCTCGCATTTCCCGCCGCACTACTCGGCGGCCTTGACAGTATCCCTGGTTCCCTCATCGGCGGCTTCGGTATCGGCCTAGTTGGGGGTTTCGTCGCAGCGTACATTGGCGGAGAGTATGTCACAGTTGTCACCTATCTTGTCCTTCTCGTCGTCATGCTATTCCTGCCGCAGGGCATCGCAGGCACGCGAAGCGTCAGGAGGGTTTAAGTCATGACTAGCGCGATAACGGGCACCGGCAGCGCTGCTCCGAGGCGTGCCTTCGACTGGCGAAACCTCATCAAGCAGAGGTACCTTATCATCGCTGTCGCTTTCATCGTGGTCGCCTTCGTCACTGCGGCCGGGTCGTCGTACTCTATCTACATCGTTGACACGATTCTGCTGTCTGCAATCGGCGCCATGGCACTTGACTTGCTGATGGGAACCGGTGGCCAGGTTTCCATTGGAAATGTCGCGTTTCTCGCCGGTGGTGCCTTTGCGGCGGTGTGGGCATCTCGCGCCGGCGTACCCTTCCCGTTTGACGTGATCATCGGCGGGTTGGCATGTGCCGTGTTCGGTTTCATGGTGGGCTTGCCAGCCTTGCGAATACGCGGCATGTACCTGGCGCTGGCTACCCTCGCCGCGTTCTACCTGGCTGACTTCGTTGGGCAGCAGTACCAGAACGATACCGTCGGCGCGGCGGGCTTCTTCCTGAAGCCCGTATTCACCGGTACTATCTCACAGCAGTCGGCGAGTTGGGCCTGGCTGCTGCTCGGCGTGCTTGCCGCGACGATCATCCTTTTCTCGTGGCTGCGCAGCGGCCGCAGCGGACGCGCCTGGCGCATGATCCGGGATCACGAGATCGCGGCGTCGATAATGGGCATTCCGGTATCGCGTTACAAACTCAGCCTGTTCGTGATCACCTCGGCTATCATCGGCATCCAGGGCGGATTGACAGCCCACTTTACCGAGTCGGTCACCTACGACAGCTTCACGCTTTCGCTGTCTATCTCGGTGATCGCAATGATCCTGATCGGTGGCCTCGACAGCCAGGCCGGACCGTTGATCGGTGCCGTTGTCATAATCACCATGCCGATCTTCGTCCCAGACATCATCAACACGTTTACGAGTTCGTCAAACGCCAGTCAGGACGCTAGCAGCTACGCCGAGGTCGTCTACGGGGCGCTCATCGTGATCTTCATGATCAAGGCCCCCAAGGGACTCGTCGGCCTCATCCAGGTCATAGGCCGAAAAGCGCACTTGCGACGGGACAGGTCACGCACTTCGCCCCTCACGGACGGGCTGACGACCAAGGATATCCCGGTACCCAGCGGTACCCCGGAATCGTGAGATGAAGGTGCTACCGCTTGTTCACGAACCGGGCGATGGCATCGGCCGAGTTCGCGTACGCAGACAGGTGACGGGTGTAGTCCTGCTCGGTGCGATATGCCGTCTCTAGCGGCAGTGTGTCAGTGCGGACTACCGACGCCTTCGCCATGCGGATAGCGACCGGGTCCTTGGCCGCGATCACGCTGGCCAACGCATGGGCCTCGGTCAAGAGGTCGGCACGGCTAACGACTGCCTCGACACCGCCGAGGCGATACATCTCGGCGGCCGACACTCGCTCGCCCGTATAGAACATCCGCCGGGCCTTGCCCGGGCCGACCATCCACTGGGCAAAGGACGCCGCCCCCAAGACGCCGACGTCGATCTCCGCCAGGGCGAAGGTCGCGGACTCCACCGCCAGAACGATGTCGCTCACCGCGGCCAAGGCCACGCCCGCGCCCACCGCCGCCCCGTTGACGGCGCAGATAACCGGCACCGCGCAGTGCCGTACCGCAAAGAACGCCTCCCTCCCCAAATACGCTGGGTCGCCGACGTTCGCTGAGCCAGGCTCGGATCGTTCGACCTGGAGGTCATGTATGTCGCGTCCGCCGCAAAAGACTCGATCCCCGGCACCGGTGAACACTACGACCGAGATGTCGTCCCTGTCGCGGAAGCTGTCGAAGACCTGCTTTATCTCTCTGTAGGTCTCGCGGGACAGCGCATTGACGGGAGGTCGGTCGATGACCACCTCGGCGATCCGGTTATGCGCGGTCAATCTGAGTCCGGGCATGCTCACCTACTTACTCCGACGGTCCGAGCTGCTGAACACCCTCGAACGTATGTCTGCTCATGGCTCCTGTCAACATGATCGTTGGCTCATACTGACGGGCAAGGGGAGTGGCTCGCCAGCGACGTCTGAGATGGATCGATATTTTTTCAACACTAGTGTTGCATCG
>NZ_DASUHS010000215.1:0-2721 GCF_036273375.1 Mycobacterium sp.
AGCGCCCTGGGGCACTCCTCCGAGGGTCTGCGGTCGCTGTCAGCGATCCGGCAATGGCTCGAGCGTGGTGAGGGGACCCGCCGCCCGGTGAACCTGCCGAATGACCTCAAGAAGTGGCGGTGGTATCCGCGGGGCGGAGAAATGAGTTCGCCGAGCCAGTCTTTCACTCGGTCAACGTTGGAAGAACGTATTGAATAGGGCTGATCGGCTCAGGCGGACAAGGTAACGGCAGCACAACCAATAGGTCTTCTCGAGGAGGAAGCGATGGCCAGCGATTACCGTGATGCGGACCCAGCGGGCTCAGATGAGCTCAGCATCGAGACCGAAGTATTTGGCCCAAAACAGGGGGCCATCGATCGTGTCCGTGATGCCCTGGAGGAACGCCCGGAAGTTCAGGATCGACTGCAAGAAACCGAGCACCGGCTGCTGGCGTTCGAACTCGTCGAGCCATCGCGAAAGCTTGAGAAGCCACAGCGACCCGACGCTTACCGCGTGACCTACTACGACTACACCAACAACCGGTCGGTCGTAGCTGACGGGCGGTTCGCGGATCAAGAGCGGCTGACGGTAACGGAAAGCGCGGCGCAGCCCCTCCCAACCGCCGAGGAGTTCGATGCCGCGGTCGAGATCTTGGCGCAGGATCCCGTGTTCCGTTCCGCGTTGCATGACCACCTCATGCAGCCTTATCCGGCGATGCCACCGCTGATCGAGGCGGAGCTCCCCGACGGACGGATCGAACGGACGCTGGCGGTAGGCCTCCTGCCAACCGAGGAGAACCGGTACGGCCGTCACGAGATCGTCGGCGTAAACATGATCCAGCGGCGTGTCGATCGCTACGATGAGGGCGCCCCGGCAACGGCCCGGGCGGACGCGGGGACATGCGGCGCTCCGGTTTCGGCAGGACAGCCGACGACCGGCCGCGGTGTCGCCGGCCAAGTATGGATCACCGTCGTGCAGGGTGGGACCGTGCTCTGGCGGTTCCTCGCCGTGCGGCCCTCAGCTTCGTCCGGTCAATGGGGCTCCGGCGTTGAGCTGCGCTACCTCGACTATCGTGGCCGGAGGGTCCTGTACCAGGCACACGTCCCCATCCTGAATGTCCTTTACGACGGCAATGCATGTGGTCCCTACCGTGATTGGCAGTGGCAAGAAGGGATGCTGCAGGCAAACGGCAACACCGTCGCCCCAGGATTCCTGCTTTGCCCGACACCGGCGAAGACCATCCTGGACACCGGTTCAGACGTCGGGACATTTCTCGGTGTTGCGATCTACGTAGCGGGCCAAGAGGTTGTCCTGGTCAGCGAGATGCAGGCGGGCTGGTACCGCTATATAAGCGAGTGGCGGCTGCACTCAAACGGAACGATCCGCCCCCGGTTTGGATTCGACGCAACTTCCAGTTCCTGCGTCTGCAACCGGCACCACCATCACGTTTACTGGAGGCTGGACTTCGACATCGAAACTGCCGGAGACAACCTGATCCGCGAATTCAACAACCCGCCAATCATCCCGGGGACGAACTGGCACACGAAGCTGTACGAGATCATGCGCCTGCGTTCTCCCTCGCACAACCGGCAATGGCGAGTCGAGAACGCCTCGTCGGGCAGAGGTTATACGATCGTCCCGGGACCGGGCGACGGGACAGCAGCCGGCGACCCCTACGCCAAGGGCGACCTTTGGTTCCTGCGTTACCACCCGGGAGAGATCGACGACTACCCGATCACCGGCACCGAGATACAGATCGACAAGTACAAGAATGGGGAACCGCTCGTTAACCAGGACGTGGTCGTGTGGTATGGAGCGCACTTCACCCACGACGTCTCGGGGCCGCATGTCAACCACGTCGTCGGGCCAAATCTCTACCCACACGAATGGTAACCCCGTCCGCACCGTGGCGGGAACGGTTCGGCGCTGGGTGCCGGGCTCAAGCGGCCCCGATGACCCCCGTTGAATGCCGTCGGCCGTATCTGAGGGCCTGCGGACGCCTGTGCAGGAGTTGGGAGGTGAAGGCCTTCCCATATCGTTCGTGGCATGGGCGCACCTATTACGACAGCCGCCATTGACAGTTTGACCTGGCGGAATGTAGTGGAAGCCGAATAGCTCAGGAGCCAGTCGTCGCTGTGGGATCTCACGCCGTAACGCCGGGAGACTACCTTTGAATGGGGAGCCTGCCCGGTGGCGCCGGGGCTTACTCGACTTCCTTCAGGATGTGCTGCATCTGTGCCAGCTGGTCCCTGAGCGAGTCAACCTGCACGCTGAGGTCGGTGAGTCTGAGATCAATGTGTTCCTGCGCGGTGATCCAGTGCTCCGGGTGGCCGACGGCGAATGATGATGCTGACCTGCGCATAAGCATCTACTAGCGCAACGTCCTCAATTCGGCATGAGTGCGCGTTGCGACTGGCTGTGCGGCGCCCGATCGGCCAGTTCTGCGCGCACGAAGGATGGCCCCACGGCGTGCCCGTAGCCGCGCCGATCGGCGATGCGCGCCTTATCTGAGTCCAGGGCCGGTTACGTACCGTGGGCAGAAACGCCCGGTGATCCGCAGGTATGATGCTCAGCGGCCAGGTGCTGGCGATGACTTTGGGCCCAGTGGATCGTTCTCACTGGTGGTGGGCCGCGGCAACCGGTCCCGGTCGCTGTGAAGCAACTGGTCAGGAGGTCATCGTGTCGCAGGTCCGGGTGCACAACTTCTCGGTGTCGCTGGATGGGTTCGGCACCGGTGAGGGG
>NZ_DASUHS010000216.1:0-2839 GCF_036273375.1 Mycobacterium sp.
AGCTCGATTCGCCAATCGAGCATGTCGGGCACGGTTACCCGCAACGAGTGCGGTCCATCCCATTTCGAGGCGATATCTGCGTACAGAGTCAGGGCGGAGTCGCAGTGTCCGCGAGGGAATCGGTTCGGACTCAACGGATCCCAGCTTCGTCATCCGTCGAGAGGCGCAACTGCTGATCTCCTACGCGGACAGCCCGATCGTCGGGTCCGACGGAGGCGGCCGCGCGCCCGACGCCAGGGGGCTGCCCGCCAGGCGGTCAGCGACCCCATGCGGTTGTACACCCTGCTGGGCCGCGATCACACCACCCTGCTCTATGCCGGCAACGCCGCCGGCGCGGACGACGTCGCGGGCCTGGAAGCGGCCGCCGATGCTGTGGTGCAGGCCGCGCACGGGCAGATGGACGTCTACCTGGTCGCGGCACCGGACGCGGACGTGGCAGGTACCGTGCTGCCCCTGATCCGCGACGCCGATGGTGACTTCGCGCGCAACTACGATGTCTCTGACACGTCCGTGTTCGTCATTCGTCCCGACGGCTACCTCGATATCGCCGCGCGCGGCGTCGTCGACAGCGACGAGCTGGTGCGCCACCTGAAGGCGACGTTCGCTGAAAGCTGCGCGGCGTCGTCGCGGGCGGTCGCTGCGGTAGCTTCGCCGCAGAGTTGCGCAATACGGGAGAACCCCAGGGTAGGAGAAGTCACTGGTGAACGATCTGTTTACGTTCTCGATCGACTGGGGGCGCGCGCTGTTCGATTCGGCGATCTGGATCGCCAGGGCGTGGGCGATCGCCGCGGTGTGCACCCTGGTGGTGCTGGTGCTGATTGCGCGCTATACGACGTGGGGCCGGCAGTTCTGGCGCATCACCGGCGCCTACTTCACCGGCCCGCACAGCGTGAAGGTGTGGCTGTGGCTGGCGGCACTGCTGCTGTCGGTGATCGTCGGGGTGCGCCTCAACGTGTTGTTCAGCTATCAGGGCAATGACATGATGTCGGCGGCGCAGGCCGCGTTCACCGGCATCGGCGCAGGCGACGAAGCGGTCAAAGAGTCTGGCAAGCACGGCTTTTATACCTCGCTGGGCATCTTCTCGATCCTGGCCACCGTGCACGTCGCCCGCGTCATGCTCGACCTGTTCATGATGCAGCGGTTCATGCTGGCCTGGCGGGTCTGGCTCACCGACCGGCTGACCGGTGACTGGTTGACCGGCCAGGCGTATTACCGCGGGCGCTTCATCGACGAGCGGATCGACAACCCTGACCAGCGCATCCAGTCCGATATCGACATCTTCACCGCCGGAGTCGGGCCGCTGCCCAACACCCCGAACAACACCACCGGAAGCACGCTGCTGTTCGGCGCGATCGACGCCGTCGTCTCGGTGATCTCGTTCACCGCGATCCTGTGGCACCTGTCCGGGAACTTGACGCTGTTCGGCGTCACCATGCCCAGGGCGATGTTCTGGACCGGTTTCGCGTACGTCCTCCTCGCGTCCATCGTCGCATTCTGGATCGGCCGCCCGATCATCTGGCTGAGCTTCAACAACGAGAAGTACAACGCCGCGTTCCGTTACGCCCTGGTGCGGTTGCGGGATGCCGCGGAATCGGTGGCCTTCTACCGCGGCGAAGCCGCGGAGCGGTTGCAGCTGCATCGGCGATTCCAACCGGTGGTGTCGAACTACAAGCGCTACATCAACCGCATCATCCGCTTCTTCGGCTGGAACTTTTCAATCAGCCAGATCATCGTCCTGCCGCCGTGGCTGATCCAGGCGCCCCGGCTGTTCGCCGGGCAGATCAAGTTCGGCGACGTCACGCAGACCGCGACGGCGTTCGGCAACATCCAGAACGGACTGTCGTTCTTCCGTAACGCCTATGACAGCTTCGCCGGCTGGCGCGCGTCGATCATCCGCTTGCACGGGCTGGTGACGGCCAACGAGGAGGGTCGCGCGCTGCCGTCGCTGACCGTCACGCCCAGCAGGGACTGCCTGGTCGAACTCGACGACGTCGAGGTGCGTACGCCGGCCGGCGAGCAGTTGATCCGGCCGCTGGATCTGCGCCTGAACCTTGGCGACACGTTGATCATCACCGGCAAGTCGGGCGTCGGTAAGACCACGCTGCTGCGCAGCCTGGCCCAGCTGTGGCCGTACACCACAGGCACCTTGCGCTGCCCCGGCGGCGCCAACGAGACGATGTTCCTGTCGCAGATGCCGTATGTACCGCTCGGTGACCTGCGCGCGGCGGTGTCCTACCCCAAGGAACCCGGCGAGTTTCCCGACGAGGAACTGCACCGTGTGCTGACCAAGGTGGCGCTGCCGCAGTGCTCAAAGCGTCTCTCCGAAGTGGCCGACTGGGCCAAGGTGCTCTCGCCCGGCGAGCAGCAGCGCATCGCGTTCGCGCGCATCCTGTTGACCAAACCCAAGGTGGCATTCCTCGACGAGGCGACATCCGCGCTCGACGAGGGCTTGGAGTTCATGCTGTACGACATGGTGCGCACCGAGCTCCCGGACACCGTCCTGGTCAGTGTCACCCACCGCAGCACTGTCGGCCAGCATCACGAGGAGCATTTGGAACTGCTCGGCGACGGTGAGTGGCGGCTGAGCAGGGTGGAAGGCGGCGAACTCGCCCGCGTCTAATCCCGTCTAACCGCTGATCAGTCTGCGCGGCAAGCACTTTCAGCGCCTCGAAGGTCGGCGTTCAGGCCGGTCCGCGATAACCGCCGCAGTCCCTCCTGGATAGCAGTAGCTTCACCGCATGTCCTGACCGCAACCCCGCGGTGGGTGCGGCCGAACCGGGCCGCGGTGGATCACCGTCGGTTCTGGGACGCGATGGACCGCCTCGGCGAGGGGTAGCTG
>NZ_DASUHS010000217.1:0-2762 GCF_036273375.1 Mycobacterium sp.
GGAGATCTGGCCGCCGATCAGGGCACCCACCGCGGCGGCGAAGATCAGCGAGCTGATGACGACGCCCAGCTGTAGCAGGGACAGCCCGAGCTCCTTGGCCATCGGGCCTTCGGCACCGTTGGACACGCCGGTGTCATAGCCGAACAACAGGCCACCGAGGCAGGCGACGATCGAGATGAGGCCGATCCGCTTGCGGTACGGGCCATCTGTTAACGGTGGTAGCTCGGCTTCGGACACCGAGGCCGGATGTGCAGTCATCCATGTACTCCTTTGGGACTGGTACTTCGCGGTGCGTCAAGTTAGTGTTGCTGTGATCTTGACCTCAATCAAGGCAGGAATGCCATCAATTTCACATCAAGGAGTACTGCGTGTCCCATCGCTACAAGGTCCGTCAGATCGCTCAGCAGGCCGGGTTGAGCGAGGCGACGGTGGATCGGGTGCTGCACAACAGAGCCAATGTGCGTGAGTCCACCCGGCGCGAAGTCGAGCAGGCCATCGGTGACCTCGACAAGCAGCGCTCCCAACTGCGGTTGGCCGGGCGCAAGTATCTGGTTGATGTCGTCATGCAAGCGCCGGAACGGTTTTCGAGCGCATTCCAGGAGGCGGTCGAGGCCGAGCTGCCCGCGCTGGCGCCTGCGGTGGTCCGCAGCCGCTTCCATTTCCGCGAAACCGGATCGGTGCCGGCGATGGTGGAGACCCTGGACAAGATCGGAGCCCGCGGCTCGCACGGGGTGATCGTGAAGGCCCCCGACACCGACCTGGTGGCCGAGGCGATCGACCGGCTCACCGCCGAGGGCATCCCCGTGGTCACCTTTGTCACCGATGTACCCCGCAGCAGTCGCGTCGGCTATGTGGGTGTCGACAACCGTGACGCGGGCGCGACCGCGGCCTATCTGATCGACGAGTGGCTGGGTGACTCGCCGGCCAGTGTGCTGGTCACGTTGAGCAGCAACGCCTTTCGCGGAGAAGAAGAGCGGGAGATGGGGTTTCGCGGTGAGATGCGCCGTGCCCTGGGCGGGAAGGGGCGGGCGGTGGTGGAGATCGCCGAAAGCGAGGGGCTTGACGCGACGATCGAACAGCTGGTTCTCGACGCGCTTGACCGCGACCCCACCATTGGTGCGGTGTATTCCATTGGCGGCGGCAACGTCGCCACCATCCGCGCGTTTGAGCGGCGCGGCCGCAGCTACCGGGTGTTCATCGCCCACGACCTCGACGAGGACAACCGGATGTTGCTACGCGCCCGCAAGATCTCAGCCGTGCTGCATCACGACCTGCGCGCCGACGCCAACATCGCCGGGCGGATGATCATTCAGAGCCACGGCGGAATGAGCCGAGTCACCCCGTCGATGTCGGCCGTTCGCGTGGTGACCCCGCACAACATGGCGTGACCCGGGTACCGCTAGCCGCGGGTGGGATCCGCGTTGCGACGTTGGGCTGCCAGATCGAAGCAGTGCAGTGCCGCGTCTCGGGCCCGGGTGAGGGCGTCGCGCACCGGCAGGCGGCGAAAGTCGCCGGAATTGTGCTCGATACCCCCACGGGCCATCCCAGCCGATCGCCAGTACCGCGTTGATGAACCCCGGCACGTCGAAAACCCCTTCTCCGCCGGGAAGTCGGTTGTCGAGGGTGTCTTCGAGATCGGTGCCTACCACCTCGGCAAGCCCATCGTCGAGCTCCACACCGCCGCGCGGGTTTCGGAGCCCGCGCTTACGGTTGCTTCACGCTGGTGCAGGCGCCGTGGTCGTTCATCGATTCGATGAGGGCGGCGGCCACCGCGGTGGCGGCAAGGCCATCCTCAGCGGTGGCCAGCGGAGACGGCTGGTTGGCGGCCAGGCTGTCGATCCATGCCTGTAGCTCCAGGCGGTAGGCCTCGGCGAAGCGGGGCAACCAGTCTTCTGGATAGGCGGTGCGGGATTGCAGTGCCTGATCGAGTCTTGTCAGCGGCGTGGCGGCCAGGCTGGTTGCGCCGGTGTCGCCGACGACCTCGCATCGCACGTCGTAGCCGTAGCGGGCGTTGACGAACACATCGAGGACGGTCAGAGTGCCGTTCTCGTTGCGCAGCAACAGCAGTTGGGGGTCCTGGCGGTGCGGGTCGGCACGGGTGGACTTGCCGGCGTGCCAGCTCACCTCGACGATCTCCGATCCGAAAAGCCATCGGGTGATGTCGATTTCGTGGATGGCGGTGTTGGTGATCGTTTCGGCTGAGTCTCCGCCGGGGTAGCCGGCTACGTTGCGGTGCGAACAGCGCACCAGCAGTGGTTCTCCGACCGCGCCGCTGCGTACCACCGCGGCGAGTTCGGTGTAGCCGGGGTCGAAGCGGCGCATGAAACCGACCGATACCAGCGGGTGTGGCAGGGCCAGCGCGGTCTGCGCGTCGACGACCGCCCGGCATTCGGCGACGGTGGGCGCAAGCGGCTTCTCGCACAACACCGGCTTGCGGTGCGCCAGGCACGACATCACCTGAGCGGAGTGATCGGCGTCGCGGGACGCGATGACAACCGCGTCAACGTCATCGGCGTCGATGAGCTCCTCGGCGGAGCCGAACACACGTGCGCCAAGCTCGGCGGCCAACGCCTCCGCGCGGTCGCCGGCGAAGTCGGTAACCCCGCAGACAGAGGCTCCCCCAATGACCCGGGTCAGCCTGCGGGCGTGCTCTGCGCCCATCACCCCGACACCGATCACCCCGACCTTGATGGTCATGGCGTTGCCACTGCGAGTGGTTGTTCGCCGCGCAGCACGGCTGCGGCGCCCTGCACGGCGGCCTG
>NZ_DASUHS010000218.1:0-42100 GCF_036273375.1 Mycobacterium sp.
AGCCTGAAAACCAAGATTCGCGGGCGCATTGGCCGGCTGGTACTGCCGATCGTCGTAGTTCTGCCGGTAGGTCGGCACGAAGATCGCGCCGAGCATGACGACGGCGGAGCTGGCCACTAGGATCGGCACCGGCCAGCGCACGACGCTCGCACCGATACGCCGATACAGATACCCTTTGGCGCTGGTTCTGGGGTCGAACATTCCGAACAGGCTGCCGACGGTCAAGACCGCCGGACCCAGCGTCATCGCCGCCGCGATGGTGAACAGCATGGTGATCGCGACCGCCGGCCCCATGGTGTGGAAGTAGTTCAGACGTGCGAACGTCAAGCAGTAACAGGCACCGGCGATCGTCAGCCCGGAGCCGATGATGATCGGCGTTACGCCCTTGTAGGCGATGTAGAAGCTGTCCTCCCGGCTTTCCCCCGCCTGCCGCGCCTCGTGATATCGGCCCATCAGGAAAATGCCGTAATCCGTTCCCGCCCCCAGGGTCAACGCGATGACGATGTTCACCGCGAACGACGAGAGTTCGATGTACCCGTAATGCCCGAGGGTCGAGACAATGCCCTTCGCGACAAGCATCTCGATGAGGACGCCGAGCAAGGGCACCAACAGCGTGGCTGGGGTGCGGTACACCAGCAACAGCATCACGACGATGAGGATGATCGTGACGATCGTGACGTTGTTCAGGCTGGCATTGGCGATAGCGAGGGTGTCGGACGCCAGCGGTGCCGCGCCGCTGACGTACACCTTAAGGCCTGGTGGAGGCGTGTCCTTCTTGATGATGTCGCGCACGGCGTCCACGGACTGGTTGGCCTGAATCTGGCCGATGTCGCCGGCAAGACGCAACAGCACATAGGTGCACTTGCCATCGACGCTCTGCGCCCCGGCCGCGGTGAACGGCTTGCCCCACAAATCCATCACGTATTGCACGTGCTTGGTGTCGTTCTGGAGGCGGTGCATCAAATCGTCGTAGTACCGGTGATCCTGGTCGCCCAGTTGCCGGTTCGCCTCGAACACGACCATGGTCAAGTTGGTCGAGTTGGATTCGTGGAACTTCTCGCCGATGTGCAGCAGCGCCCGCTGCGAGGGTGCGTAGTGCGGGACCATCGGCCCGGCGAGTTCCTCCGCGACGCGTTCCACTTGGGGCATAAAGGTATTCGTGGTGACCGCGAGAAGACCCCAGAAGAAGATGATCGGTATGGCGAGGGCGCGGACCATCTTGGGGATGAAGGGACGTTTGACCCGGGGCTCGTCGAGGCGATGCTCGCTCATGCCGACTTCACCCTGCACTGGACGTCGGCGTCCTGATGGTCGCCCGTCTGTTCGTCGCGGATGATGCCGTCCACCAGCATCCGGCAACCCACCTGACCGCCATGAACATGCACCGAGATGCTGCCGGATGCCACCGTGAGCGTGGTGGTCTCCGTGTGGGACCACGGCAGGGTCGTGATATCAACCTGATGCGGATGGCCGTCGATGTCGACGTAAACGAGCTTCCCGCCTTGCCCGGCGGAGCCGAACACCTCATAGGTGATTCGTTTGAGATTGAACTCCTCGGGTGCCTGCGGACCATTGACGGTGATGACCGGCTCGGGTTCGGAGAACTGATGCACTTTGTACATGCACAGCAGACCCACACCGATTGCAACAACGGCGACCAACGGCATCCAGATTCGCGAGAGGACGGTCCGCCCGACTGAACGAGGGCTCATTCGCTCACCTCTCGCGACCCGGTACGGACATCGTGTTAGTGCCCCCGCTCGCCCTCTTGCCCGTCAAATAGTAGACGGTCATGTGCTCAATTGACACATCATGGTGCAAAGGTCAGGAACACCGCAACCCGAACACTCGCCGGTCCATCCGGCCGCTCGTGACCGCACAGGATGCCCGGACTTGTCTTCCGTCAGGACACTTTCTTCAGCCGCCGCCGCAAGCGTGCGCTGCGGCGGATCTGAATGGCCAGGTTCGTCGAGGTCAACATGGGGATCAGTCCGAGGAATGTCCGCTCGGAGGGCGTCGCCCCATGCAGGTGGTACAGACTGCCGAAGACGAAGAAGCAGCCCAACATGAACAAAGCCCCCGGGATGCAGAGGGTCATCAACGAACCACGGTCGCCAACGACTTGCTTCGCGTAGTCCAACTCGTCCTGCGACATCGGTTCGCCTTTGCGTACCTTATGCAAAACCGCTTTGGCACTCCCGATTTCTTCGCTGACCGGAGCAGTCGTTCGGCGCGCCAAGCGATTTACGTAAAGCGCGGCGACGGCGGCCAACGCCACGGCCAGGACAAGGGAAAGTGCGGTCAGCAGGCCATATAAAGACGAACTCATTCTCCAGTCCTTGCTTCGCCGTGGGATTACCGAAGGCTCGCGGAGAACGCTACCCCAACGATTGCGACCGGGCGGCAGTGCTTTCCGGGTGCTGGTCCTTGATCACATCCCGGACGATCAAAATCCGAAGTCGCCGCCACCGCCGGAATCAGACCCGCCGCCGAAGTCCGATCCGCCACCGAAATCGGAGCCGCTGGAATCCCAACTGCCCCCGGAGTCCCACCCGCCGCCAAAGCCAACATCGCCGCCGCCGGAGTATGCGGCGTCGCCGCCCGCGAATCCAATGTCGGCGCCACCGGAGTCCTGGTAGCCGCCCGTGAACCCCACGCCTGCCGGTGGGCTGTCGTAACCGGCTCCCTGTCCGCCGTCATAGCCGTCGCTGTTGGCGTCGGCGAAGGCGGAGTCGCGGCCGGCCTCGAAGCCGTGCTCGTAGCTGCCGCCCCAATGGTCATCCAGTAGCGCATCCATCAACAGCACGTCGGCCAGCGCCCACGTCCAGCCCGGACCCCAAAACGCGTACGGGTAATAGCCGGGGTAGAAGAACATCCCGTTGTGGTAGCCACCGCCGTAGTAATAGGGGTAGCCCGGCTGCGCAGTGGTGCTGTAGTTGTTGTTGTTGATCGTCACCGACTCACCGGTGTCGGGGTTCTTGGTGCGCACCGTGGCCTGCTTGCGGTCGTCGGCCGGCACCGAAGTCACGGCGGCAACGTCGGCAGTGGGTTGCCGTGGGTCCAGCTTGCGGTTGGCTTTGGCGATCGTGGACTCCACCACTCGCAGATGCGCCCGCGCGGAGCCGTAATCGCCTTTCTCGTAAGCCTTTCGGGCGTCGTACAGGCTGGAGTTTGCTTTCAACGACTCGGCGCTGACATCGGCGCTGCTATCGGTCAGCACCGCGTTGTCGAGGTCACTGACGCTGGCAGCCGCCGCGATCAGCTCCTGCTTGATCTCCTCACGCGCCTCGGTGTCCTTGCGGTGTCTGCGATTTCGGCGCACGGCGAACCAAAGCAGGCCTGCCATGGCCAGCGCGATGCCGACTATGACCAGCGTCACCTTCAGCCAGGCCCACTCGTCGTGCTTTTCGTGCGCGACGGGAGAGGTGGTCACCGGCCCGCGGGAGACCGCGTTGGCGCTCGCCAGCTTGCCGACGAAGGCGCTCGTCGCGGCGTACGGGTCGTTGCGGTGATCTTTCGCCGACTGATTCATGAATTGATCGACGTTGTCCGCAATGGTTTTGGGCACGTTGTAGGCGCGTACGTGGTAGCCACGGGAGTCGATGACCAGGATGACCCCGCTGAACGCGGCGTTGCGGCTCAGCATGGCGGCATGAACGGCGTCGGCCGTGGTCACACCGCTTTGGGCGGGTGACACCGCCGCCACCCAGACCGCGGGGCCCGAACTCCACGTCCACGAGCTGGTGAGGATCTGCTGGTTCAGCTCGTCGGGATTCTGCAGCGGCGGTCTGGCCCCTGGGTCAACCACCACGTGCGTCTGGGCGTCGAACCTGCTCACCAGCTGGTCTGTGTAGGTGTCGGCGGAGGCGGATGGAGCGAGCAGCAGCGCCAGCACCATGGTCAGCGGAGCCAGGGCAAGGCTGCGGAAGCGTAGAGTCACATCTCTCCTGCCGTCGTTTCGTTGATCCTTGCGGCGGGGCCGCGCGACGTCCAATTGCGCTCAGCGTGAGCGCCCACCCTAGCCCGTTTCCGGCGGATCTGCTGCAGGCAGGTGGCGGTGGTGGCGCGATCCGACGAGACCTTGCCGCTGCGTGCGGTATTCAGGATAGTTCGGGGTGCACGGCGGCGCCGGTTGCGGTCAGTGCGCGCCGGTCAGATTCAGCGTCACCACCCCAGCGATGATCAGCCCGACACCGACGACCTTCGAAATCGATATCGGCGAGCCCAGGAACACCACGGCGATCAGCACGATCAGGGCGGTACCGATCGCCGACCACAACGCGTAGGCGACGTCGGTTTGCATACCGCGCGAAATCGACACCGCCAGCAGCGCGAAGGAGACGGCATAACCGATCAGGCACACCACCGTCGGCCACAGTCGGGTGAAGCCTTCGGTGCTCTTCAGCAAGCTGGTCGCTATCACCTCTGCGAATATGGCGCCGAGGAGAAAGAGATAGGTCAAAACGCCTCCTTGCATATCCAGGTACACGTACGTATTTACATGACAGGGCGTCGAATGGACGTCGTCTTCACTGACGAAGGGTTGCGCCGTATGACGCGTGCCGCGCATCCCGTGGAGTTCGACGTCAGCGAGGTGATCGGGGAACGGGCGTCACTGGCGGCGACGTACTACCCTGCCCGCGGCGGCGAACAGGCACCCGCGGTGCTGGTCTGCCTACCGGGCGGCACCTACAGCCGCGAATACTGGGACCTCGACATCCCCGGCCATCACGGGTACAGCTTTGCCGGCTTCGCCACCGAGAACGGCTACCCCGTCGTGACGATAGATCCCTTGGGCACCGGCGAAAGTTCGCAGCCCGCATGCGATTTCGACTTCAGCGATATCGGTGCCACGCTGGCGCGTGCCGTCGAGGCGCTGCCCGACTCGATCGGCATCCACGCGCCGCCGGTCGCCGTGGCGCATTCGCTGGGCGGGTACCTCGCCATCACTCAACAAGCGCTGTTTCCCGGTTACGCCGGGCTGGCGGTGCTGGGTTGCACCAATCAACACGTCGCGCCACTGAACCTGGATGCGGCGACCATCGCGCGCTGTGCCACTCCCGAAGGCCGCGCCGAGCTTGCCGCCGAAATCCTGTCCGCTCTTCCGCAGCCGTATTTCGAGGGGCCACGTGAGCACCTGCTGAGCTGGTTTCACCTCGCCGACGTGGCCGCCGATGTCGTCGCCGCCGACTCCGTCACCGCCAAATCGGTCGTACCCCGCGTGTTCGGCACCGCGATGATCCCCGGCGTCGTCGCCGAGCACGCGGCGCGGATCCACATCCCGGTGTTCGTCGGCTACGGCGTGGTCGACGTCTCTCCGGATCCCCGCGCCGAGGCGGCCCTCTACCGGAGCAGCCCCGACATCACCACCGTCGTGCTTGCCGATAGCGCGCACTGCCACAACATGGCATCGAGCCGGCATCGGCTGTGGCGGCGCCTGCTCGCCTGGGTCGCGACCGTAACCTAGCGAGCGTGATGAAAGGTCTCGACGGTCGCCTGGCCCGTCGCGCCCCGGCGGTGCTGAGCTTGTTTCGCCTCGTCTACGGTCTGCTCTTTGCCGCGTACGGTTCGAGGAGCCTTTTCGATTGGCCCGTCCGCTCGCCGGTTGTCGTCGAGTTCGGATCCTGGCCCGGTTGGTATGCCGCGCTGATCGAAATCATCGCGGGCCTGCTCATCGCCGCCGGGTTGTTCACCCGCGCGGCCGCGTTCGTGGCCTCCGGGGAGATGGCGGTCGCTTACTTCTCGATTCATCAACCCACGGCGCTCTGGCCCGTCGCCGATCCACCCGCAGGCAATGGCGGAGCTTTGGCGATCCTCTTCTGCTTCGCCTTTTTCCTGCTGGTCTTCTCCGGCGGCGGCGCCTACTCGCTCGACGCTTTACACCGAACGACACGCCCGTCGCGACTTCGGCGCTGACGACCGACTCGAAGCGCGTCGGGCCCCTGCTTCCCCTCGACCCGCGATAATGGCATTCTCTGATACGGAGAAGCCGTTTCCAACGACGGACGGGTTCGGAGAGGTTCACGATGAGCGCACAACGCTGCGACGGAATGGTGGCTCTGGTCACCGGAAGCAGCCGGGGCCTGGGCCGGGCAATCGCCGCGCGGCTGGCCGAACGCGGAGCCACGGTGGCGTTGACCGCCCGCACGATGGACCCCGATCCGAAGTATCAGGGCTCGCTGAGCCAGACCCGCGACGAGATCGTCGGCGCGGGCGGGAAAGCGATTGCCGTCCAAGCCGATCTGTCCCAATCCGAAGACCGGGAACGGCTTTTCGCCCAAGTGGCCGACGCGGTCGGCGCACCCGACATCCTGGTCAACAACGCCGCTGTGACGTTCCTGCGGCCGCTCGACGGGTTTCCCGAACGGCGGGCCCGGCTGATGATGGAGATGCACGTGCTCGGGCCGCTGCAGCTGTGCCAGCTGGCAATACCCGCGATGCGCGAGCGTAGACGCGGGTGGATCTTGAACCTGACCTCAGTGGGCGGCGACCTGCCGCCCGGACCACCCTTCTCGGAGTTCGACCGGACCGCCGGCTTCGGCATCTACGGCACGGCCAAGGCTGCACTCAATCGATTGACGAAAAGCCTTGCGGCCGAGCTGTATGACGACGGAATCGCGGTCAACGCCGCCGCCCCGTCCAATCCCGTGGCCACGCCCGGCGCCGGCACCCTGGATCTGGCCAAGACCGACACCGAGGACATCGCGCTGATCACCGAGACGGCATTCCGGTTGTGCACGGGTGACCCGAAGACCCTGACCGGGCGCATCGCACACACCCAGCCTTTCCTCGCCGAGGTCGGCTGGACCGCGCCGGCGGGCTGAATGGCCGAGATAGATCACACCGAGCTGCGCAGGCGACTCGACGGCGCCGGCGTCGCCGACATTGCTGCGCTGTCCGGGGGAGCATCCGGCCTCACCTTCGCGGGGACCAGGGATGGCCAACGCGTGGTGATCAAAGTCGCTCCGCCAGGTGTCGAACCGGTTGCGCATCGCGACGTGCTGCGCCAGGCTCGTATCATCAAAGCGCTTGAGAAGAGCAGTGTTCCGGTGCCGACGGTGCTGTGGGAGGACGCGGGGGATCCGCCCGGCACGCCACCGCTCTACGTGATGACGTACGTCGAAGGTGAGTGTGTGGAACCGCTGTTCGACGATTGCGCGGCTGTGCCGAGTCTCGGCGATCGGTATCGGAATGCGTGCCGCGCCATGGCCGCGCTGCACAGACTCGCGCCAACGGACCTCGGGCTGGGCGATGAACCGGCGGTCGACCCGGTCGCCGAAGTCCACCGGTGGGCCGACACGCTGCGGACCGTCGACCCGGCGCTGGCGCCCGACTGGCCGAAAGTGCGCGACGCGCTGCTGGGTTGCGCACCGAGCGCGATGACGCCGCGCGTGGTGCACGGTGATTTCCGGCTGGGCAACCTGCTCGTAGCCGGATCGCATATCAACGCGGTCATCGACTGGGAGATCTGGTCGATAGGCGACCCCCGCATCGACGCAGGCTGGTTCCTGATCAACTGCGACCCGAATACCTACCGGCGGGTTGCCGCGCCCGACGGTTCGGTGCCGCCGATCAACGAGCTCGCGGAGCTGTACGGGTCTGAGTTAGGTTGCGAGGTCACCTATTTGGCGTGGTTCACGGCGTTGGCGTGCTTCAAGTCGGCGGCGACCTGGTCGCTGATCGTCAAGCACAATCGCCGACGAGCTTCGCCGCGAGCCGAATTGGAAGGCATGGCAGCCACTTTGCCGAGGTTGCTGGCGCGCGCCCGGTCGATGCTGGATCAGCGGGGTACGTAATCAGCCGCAGTGGGCTGAAATGTTTTCGCAAACCATTCCGACGCTGCCCCAGTCGCTCGACGAGCCGTTTTCGTCATCGTCGATCGGGTTCGTCAACGTGGCCGGGAACTGTGCAAATCCCTGGGTGATGATCAGCAACTTCCACGTCAAGATCGACGGATGCGTGGGCCAGTCGTTCATCCGCTCCTATGCGGTGCTGACTCGGGTGACCGACGAATCGGACGTGGTCTTGTCCTACGTCGGCGTCACCACAGCCGTTTGATCGGGTTCGCGACCAGCCCTGGGGATGCCCGCCAGCTTGGCGGCGAACTTGGCCTCCGCGGCCGCGCGCAACCGCAGCAGGTGTTCGGTGGGAAACAGGTCGGGCGCGGGTTCACGCTCTTTCAGCAACAGCCGCGCCAGCGTGACCTTGTGCACCTCGGTCGGACCATCGGCCAGTCCGAGCACGAACGACTCCACCAGGTACTGCACGAACGGCATCTCGTGGGTGGTGCCCAACGACCCGTGCACCTGAAGCGCGCGCGACGACACGTCATGCAGGACCTTCTGCATCATCGCCTTCACCGCCGAGATGTCGGCCCGCACTGCCTTGTAGTCGTTGAATTGGTCGATCTTCCAGGCTGTTTGAAGGGTCAGCAGCCGGAACGCCTCGATCTCCATCCACGAGTCGGCGACCATCTCCTGCACGAGTTGCTTGTTGGCCAGCACCTCCCCCTGCGTGTAGCGCGACACCGCCCGCTCGCAGATCATGTCGTAGATCCGGCGGACCAGGCCCACGGTGCGCATCGCGTGGTGAATTCGCCCGCCGCCCAAGCGGGTCTGCGCGACGACGAAGGCCCCGCCGCGCGGGCCCAACATGTGATCGGCCGGCACGCGGACGTTTTCGTAACGGACGTAACCCTCACGCCCACCGCCGGTCGGCTGGTAACCCAACCCGACGTCGCGCAGCACGTGGATGCCGGGGGTGCCGCCGGGAACGACGAACATCGAGTAGCGCTCGTAGGGCGGCGCCTCGGGATCGGTCATCGCCATCACGATGATGAACGACGCCATCGAGGCGAACGACGAAAACCACTTCTCCCCGTTGATGACCCAATGATCGCCGTCTTGCACCGCGGTGGTGCGAAACACCTTCGGGTCGGCCCCGCCCTGCGGCTCGGTCATCGAGAAACACGAAATGATGCGGTTGTCCAACAGCGGCTCCAGGTAGCGCTCCTTGAGCTCGGGTGTGCCGTAGTGCGCCAAAATTTCGCTATTGCCGGAATCGGGAGCCTGCGAGCCGAAGACGATCGGCGCGCACTCCGAGCGCCCCAGGATCTCGTTGAGCAGCGCCAACTTCACCTGCCCAAAGCCCGGACCGCCCAGGTGCGGGCCCAGGTGGGTCGCCCACAGCCCGCGCCTTTTCACGATCTCCTGCAGCGGCGGGATCAGCGCCTGCCGCACTGGGTCATTGAGGTCGTGAGATTCCTTGACAATCAGGTCGATTGGCTCGCACTCTCCGCGCACGAAGCCTTCGACCCACTGCAGTTGTTCTGCCCACTCCGGGTCGGTGGAGAAGTCCCACGACATACGTCGTCCTCTCTGGTTTGGTCACTCTGAGCTGCTTTGGGCCACCACGCCGGCGTCCTCGAG
The DNA here is from genome assembly GCF_036273375.1 of Mycobacterium sp. GTDB lineage: Bacteria > Actinomycetota > Actinomycetes > Mycobacteriales > Mycobacteriaceae > Mycobacterium. Next base: position 9,429 of record NZ_DASUHS010000218.1, read on the forward strand.
CGCGGTGATGGCGTCGGCGTCCAGGCCGAGCCCGCGCAGCACCGCGCGGGTGTGATCGCCCGGGCCGGTACACGTCGACGAAGGCGTCGGCCTCGGCGGCCAGCCGATGAACAAGGTCCCGGCCCCGCGGATGCTTGACGTCTGCGGCGAGTGAACGCTGGCTGCGGCGGACCGTGTGGTCGACGGGCAGCGGGCCGTCCACACCCGGCAGCGCATCGATGCGGATGATGTCGGCGCCTAGATCTCCCAACAGCATTCCGCAAAACGGTGCGGCCCCAATCCGCCCATCATGATGATGCGCACGCCGCGCAGGGCCGGTCATGAAGACCACTTCTTGCGTCGTTCGGCCGCCTCGTCGGTCGCGTGGGAAATCACCTGATTGCGGTTTTCCAGTTCCATCGCCGACGCCAGGGTCGCGGCGTCGGTGTTGACCTGAAGGGCGCGCTTGGTCAGTTGCGCGCCGAGCGGGGCATGGCTCGCGATCAGCGACGCAAGTTCCACCGCGCGATCGGCCAACCCATCCGGCTCGATGACGTCGCTGACCAGACCGCGCCGGTCCGCCTCGGTGGCCGACACGGTGCGCCCGGTGAGCATCCAGTCGGCGGCAACGCTGGTGCCGACGATGCGTGGCAGGTGGTAACTCATGCCCATCTCGGCGCCGGAGAGCCCGAGCAGGATGGCGGCATTACCGAAAGAGGCTGCCGCCGAGCAGATTCGGATGTCGGCGGCCAGGCACAGCGCGAGCCCGGCCCCCACGCAGGGGCCGTTGACGGCGGCGATGACAGGCTGCGGCAACGCTCGCACCGCTTCGGCGAGGGCGGCCATCCTTTCCTGAAAGCGCATCCGGTCCAGTGCGGGCGCGCTCGCGTCCAACATCGAGGGCCCGAAGTCACGCATGTCGATGCCCGCGCAGAACCCGCGTCCGGCACCGGTCAGCACGACGGCGTGCACCGCGAGGTCGGCCGCCAAATCATTGAGCGCGGCTTGCAATTCGGTCTGCATTGCCTCGTTGATGGCGTTGAGCCGCTGCGGGCGATTGAGCCGCAGAAGCACGACCCCGTCGCGGGGCCGCTCAAACTCCACGGTCTCGGGCATGGTCACACCCGCTCGATGATCGTTGCCGTGCCCATCCCGCCGCCGGTGCACATGGTCACCAGTCCCGTTGTCAGATCACGACGTTCGAGCTCGTCCAGCACGGTGCCGATCAGCATGGCTCCGGTGGCGCCGATGGGGTGCCCGAGCGCGATCGCACCGCCATTGACGTTGACCACCTCCGGGTCGATGTCGAGATCGCGCATCGTCTTGAGCGGGATGGCGGCGAAGGCCTCGTTGACCTCCCAAAGATCGATGTCGGCCACGGTCATGCCGGCCCGCTCGAGGCATCGTTGAGCCGCGGGTCCGGGAGCGGTGAGCATGATGATCGGTTCGCTGCCGAGGGCCGCAGTGGCCCGGATCTGCGCACGCGGCGCCACCCGATGGGTGTGCATCCAGTTCGAGGAGGCCAGCGCCACCGCGGCGGCGCCGTCGACGACCCCGGAGGAATTGCCCGCATGGTGCACGTGATCGATGCGGTCGATGCCGGGATAGCGCTGCAGGCATATCTCGTCGAAGGTGCGCCGCTCACCATCGGCACACGCGGCGCCCATCGAAGCGAAGGCCGGTTTGAGATGGGCCAGCGACTCGGTGGTGGTGCCGGGGCGGGGATGCTCGTCGCGTTCGATGCAACCGTCCGGTGTCGGCACGTCGACCAGCGAATGTTCGAAGCGTCCCTGCTCGATGGCCGCGCTGGCGCGGCTTTGGCTCTGCGCGGCGTAGGCGTCGACCGTCTCGCGGCTGAAGCCCTCCAGGGTTGCGATGAGGTCGGCCGAAATGCCCTGCGGAACAGTCGGATACAACGCGCGGAGATCCGGGTTGCTGCCGTCGATGGTCGGGACGCCCGCCGTGACGTCCCAGCGCGACATCGACTCGACGCCACCGGCGATCACCAGATCCTCGCTGCCCGCGGCAATGCCCGACGCCGCAACGGTCACCGCCTGTTGGCCCGACCCGCAGAATCGGCTCAGCGTCATCCCGGGAACGCTCTCGGGCCAGCCGGCCAGCAGCACCGACAGGCGCGCGATGTCGTCGCCATGGTCTCCGCTGAGAATGCCGTTGCCGGCGATCACGTCGTCGACGTCGGCCGGATCGAAGCCAACCCGCTCGGCCAGCGCGGTGAAACACCGCGCGAGCAGGGCTTGCGGATGCACGCCGTGCAGTCCGCCGTCGGGGCGCCCGCGCCCGCGGGGCGTGCGGACCGCGTCGAGAATCCAGGCGTCGATGATGGACTCCGATCGTTGTGGTTCGGCGGGACTCGGTCCGGTGGCACCGGCACAGGTCACCAGCGATCGTAATCTGTCTCTCGACTGCGGAGAACTGCCTTCTCCGAATTGGCGAAGCTGTTCTCGGTCGGCGGTGAGTGGTGCCGGGTTGCGTTTTCTCTGGTCACAAGCGCCTCGCCAGCCCCCGGTATCGGGTGGGAAGTGTTTGCCCGCCTTTCAGCGACAACGCCGACGGGGAGTGGTGGAGTTGTCGCTGAAGGGCGGGCACTCGACACTGTTCTGCCGCGGTGTGACCGGAGGGCTACGGCTCAGGCGAAGTCGGTGCTACTGGTCAGCTCTTCCCACTGCGAGATCTCGGCCGCCCGCGCGTCCGCTCTGTAGCGGTAGGCGGCCAGCGCGTCGGGCCCGAGCAACAAGAACGCCGGCGGCTCAGGCGATTCGACGGCCGCGATGATCGCGTTGCCCGCCTTGGCGGGGTCGCCGGGCTGATTGCCGTGCATGGTGTCGTTCTCCTTGCGACGCTGTCCGGCGGTCGCGGCATAGTCCTCGATGACGGTGGCCGATTGGACCAGGGAACGTCCGGCGAAGTCGGTCCGAAACGCGCCGGGCTCGACGATGGTCACCGAAATGCCCAGTGGGGCAAGCTCACCGCGAAGGGCGCCGCTGATGCCTTCGATCGCGGCCTTGGCCGCCGAGTAGTAGCCCGACCCCACCGGGGTCAGCTGGGCCCCGATCGACGAGATGTTCACGATGGCGCCGCTGCGACGTGCCCGCATGTCGGGGAGTACGGCCTTGATCATGGCGACGGTGCCGAAGAAGTGTGTCTCGAACAGCGCGCGGACCTCGGCGTCATCACCTTCCTCCACCGCGGCGCGATAGCCGTAGCCGGCGTTGTTGACCAGGACGTCGACGCGGTCGAACCGTTCCTGTGCCTGCTGCACGGCCGAGGCGACCTGCGCCGGGTCGGTGACGTCGAGGGCGACCGCGAGCACACGCTCGGGTGCCGACTCGGCAAGGTCGGTGACCGCGGCGGCGTCACGCGCGGTGACGACGGCGTTATGGCCGGCGCCGATGACGGCCTGAGCGAGCGCGCGACCGAGTCCAGTCGAGCACCCGGTGATGAGCCATGTGGACATGAACGTTCCCTTCACTTCAGTCGGTCAACGCCCGGCCCACGATCTGCGGATCCGGCTCGCCCACCACTTCATCGGTCGAACAACACGATCTCGCCCCCGGCCGGCAGGTGGCTTACGTAGCGCTGGAAGTACCAGTGAGTCTGTTCGCGTTCGGTTGGCTTCTCCAGCGCCACCACCCGCGCGTTACGCGGATTGAGGTGCTCCATGTGCTTGCCCTCGCGGTCGAGCAGGACCGGGTCCTCATCATCCCGGTCGTCGACGGTGTATCCGTGTTCGGGGGTCGACAAATCGTCCAGATCGAAATCGGTCATGGTTCGACGTTATCGGCTTTGTCGACCGCTCACCCGGCAAAGGCCGGACCGTCGAACCGATCACGAGTAATGAACTCTGTGACCGGCCGGCGGCGCAGTTTGGTCAGCTGCCGCACCGGTTTTCCGAGCGGCACGACCGCGGCCACCGCGTGCATTTCTGGAATGCCCAGCAATTGGCGGACGTGTTCTTCGGCCGCAATGGCCATCGTCGTGATGGTGCCGCCGTAGCCCTCGCTACGCGCGGCGAGCAAGATGTTCCAGATCAACGGGTAGACCGATGCTCCGCCCGCGATGCCCACGCGGTCCAGATTTTGATCGATGGCGGCGACAACCGCCAGGTCCACCGAAACGACAAGAACCACAGGCGCTTTGGCGATCGGTGCGACGAAGGTTTCGGGGATCTCGGTCGCGTCGATGACGTCTTGCGACACGCCGCTGGAATGAATCGAATTCCAGGGGTTTTCGTCCGCCTGCAACTGGGCGAAGTAGCGGCGAGCGGCGGGCTTGCCGAGTTCGGCCAGCTGGCGGCGGATCGTTTCGTCGCGCACCACGGTGACGTGGGCACCCTGCCTGTTGCCGCCGCTGGGAGCGAACCGGGCGTTGTCGAAGATGCGCTCCAGCACGTCGTCGGGCAACGGATCGTCGGTGAATTCCCGTGCCGCGAAAGTTGTTCGCATCACGTCGTATAGCCGCATCGCGGAATGGCTCGTCAACTCGCGGACGCGCACCGCTCGAGGCGGAAGGTGCGTTCAAACCCGGCCGGCTGCGTCGTCAACGTCACTTCCACCGCACCGCTAGAGGCGATCACGTAGCGCTCCTCGACATCGGGACCGTCCATCCAACGGCCGACCGGCTGACGCCCCAGGTCGTCGCGGTCGTGCAGGGCCGGGTCGAACGGGAACAGCACCGGGTCATACGGCGTGACGTCGCCGTCGGGCCGGCCGTTGACCAGGCGACTGCACTCCACGAACCGGAAGTGCCCGATGTTGTGTGCCGCTCGATATTTTCGTTTCACCACTAGCGGGGATTGCCCGTCGGCCGGAAGCGAAACGTCCTTGCACACGATCGGGTCGAAGACGACCCCGGCGCCGGCCTCGGCCTCCCGGAAAACGCCGAAATTTCTCGAGAAACGTTCGGACAGCGCGAAACCGGACTCCTTGTCCAGAAAAACGGCAAGCCCGATGGCCGTGGCGGCGAAGGGGTGCGGGGAGCGTTTCACCCGCTTCTCGCCGAAGGTGCTACGCAGCATCCGGGACACCAGCGGAAAACCCCCGGCCCCGCCGACGACGTAGATGCCCGCCACCTCCGACCAGTCCACATCCTTGCGGCCCCGCGCCGGATCATGCAGGACCCGATTGAGCAACCGCATCGTCTGGTCGACCAGCGGTGCGCACACCGAGTAGACGTCGTCGATGGGGCAGGAGAACGGGGGCCGGTCGACCGCGGACAGGTCCACCAGGAACCGGCGCGTCTGCGGCCCGACCCCCTCCTTGCGGGTGGCGCACTCCTCGGCGAGCAGGTCGCGCTGGGCGGCGTCGAGGCCGGCCAGGTTCGCGCCGGCCAGCACCAGCTCGACGATCGCCTCGTCGAAGTCGTCACCCCCGAGGTGCTGGATGCCCTCGCTGATGACGACCTCGTTCGCGTGCCCGGTCATTTTCAGCAGCGACGCGTCGAAGGTGCCGCCACCCAGGTCGTAGATGAGGACGTATTCGCGTTTGGCGGTGAGGGTGGATCGGTACCGGTGGGCGTATTCCAGGCTCGCGCCGGACGGCTCGTTGAGCAGCGCGACGACGTGAAAACCGGCCGCCACGTAGGCATCCAGGGTCAGCAGGCGCTGGGCGCTCGAGGCGTTGGCCGGCACGCTGATCGCGGCTTCGATGGGTTCGCCCGGGGCCGGGGCGACGTTCGAGTGCCGCTGCAGATCGGCTTTCAGCTGGGCCAAAAAGCCGGTGAGAAGGTCGGCCAGGCGATAATCACGGCCGGCCAGGGTGACCTCGGTTCGGGGTCCCGCGTCGTTGAGTAAGCGTTTGAACGAGCGCAGCACCGACCAATCCGGTTCATGGCGGACGGCGGCGGCCTCCGTGCCGAAGCGCAATTCCCCGGCGGCACTGGCGGCGATCAGCGACGGCCACCCATCCACGCCCTCGAACGAGACGACGGGATAGTTGCCTCGGTCGACGGCCGCGACGACGGTGTGGGTGGTGCCAAAGTCGATACCGACTCTCATCGCGCAAGTTTAGGACCGCGCCGCAGACTTCGGCACGACCTTTTCGCGTGGCGTGCCCTCCGCGGTCGGTCAGTCCTCGAAATGGCGCTCGTAGTCGTTGCGCTCGAGCCACCACTGCAGGTTGTAGGTCCCCATTGCGAGCAGCATCATCAACCCGGTGCAGGCGACGCTGATGATTGCGTTCACAGCCTTCCCATTTCGCGTGCCATCCGGGCGTCCTCGATGTAGGCGTAATGCCTCAGGTATGGGTGCCGTGGCCGATTCGCATCCGCGGCCATCCGCCGCAGCGCGGCTGCGATCCGGCTGCCGAGCGGGGCGCGGCGCGTCCCCTGGGCAACGGCGGTGCCGAAGAGGACCTGCTGGGTAGTGATCAGCACCTCTGCGGGTGCCGCTTCTGCCGAGGGCGCCGCCGAGGACGGTTGCGCAATGGGCTCGTTGACGGTATCGGATGCGGTCCGGAGTCCCGTTGGCGTGACCAGCATTTCGTCCACCTTCTTCGCGTTGCGGCCCCGTTGACCTGGTAGGTCGGCCGGTGATGGACTCAACGTACGGTCGGCGATCCCCCGTTGGCACGCGTAGTCGACTACCTATTTGTGCGCGATTGGCTACTGCACTTCGGCAGGTATGAACAGCGAGCGGTCAACGCTCCTGAGCGCCAACGATCCCAGCAGCCGACGTCGGCGGCTCGTCCCATTGCCGCTGCACCCCGCGCTCCGCGGCCGTGGGAATCATGCCCGCGGGCGCGAACCGCTTCGACGGCACCGGGTCGTCCTCCGTCAAGGGTCGGCTCAACTTACTGGCCGGACCGCGAATTGCCCCGAGCGCGACCACGACCCCGGCGATCACCACGATGACGACGGCCACCGCGAACAGGATCGACAGCGTGCCCTGGATGAAGGTGTTCCTGATGACCTCGTCGAGCTGATGCGCATTCTTGGCCGAACCGAACGCCGTCTTGCCCGCTTGCTTGGCCGCCAGGTACTTCGAGTGCTGCGTCCAATAGCCGACGGCGGAATCCGCGGAGAAGATTTTCTGCCACGACGCGGTCAGCGTGACCACCAGATCCCCCAGCAACGGCACCCCGGGAACCCAAGCCCATTTCAGCAGGTCCTTCTTGACGACGATCACGGTGATGACGGTCAGCGCGATCGCCGCGAGCAGCTGGTTGGCGATACCGAACAGCGGGAACAGCGTGTTGATTCCGCCGAGTGGGTCGCTCACGCCCATCAGCAGGATGCCGCCCCACGCGGCCACCACGGCCAAACTGCAACCCCAAACGCCCGGACGCCAACTCGGGTTTTGCAGCTTGGCCAGCGGCCCGCCCAGGTTGCCCAGCGCGTCGGAGAGCATGAACCGAGCGACCCTGGTGCCTGCGTCGACGGCGGTCAGGATGAACAGCGCCTCGAACATGATCGCGAAGTGGTACCAGAACGCCTTGAGACCGGCGCCGCCGAAGGCCCGGTTCAACACCTCGGACATGCCCACCGCCAGCGTCGGGGCGCCGCCGGTGCGCGACACGATCGACTTTTCTCCGACGCCGGCGGCGGCCTGGTTCAGTTGGTCCGCGGTCGCCGGGCCGCCCGACAACCCGAGGCCGTTGACGTAGTGCGCCGCGGTGGCAGCGGTGCCGCCGGTCTGCGCGGCCGGGGCGTTGAGCGCGAAGTACACGTGCTGGTCGAGGATGGCCGCACTGACCAGCGCCATGACGGCGACGAACGACTCGGTCAGCATGCCGCCGTAGCCGATGAAGCGCATCTGGCTTTCCTTCTCCAGCAGCTTGGGCGTCGTCCCCGACGAGATCAGCGCGTGAAATCCGGACAGCGCGCCACACGCGATCGTGATGAACAGGAAGGGAAACAGGGAGCCGGGGAACACCGGCCCGTCGCCGCTGTGGGCGAACCGCGAGACCGCCGGCGCCTGGATGGGTGGATGCGCGAGGAAGATACCGAGCGCGAGCAGCGCGATGGCGCCGACCTTCATGAACGTCGACAGGTAGTCACGCGGTGCCAGCAGCAGCCACACCGGCAGCGCCGACGCCACGAAGCCGTAGCTGATGATCAGCCAGGAGACCGTGACCGCCGACAAGTTCAACCAGGATGCGCCCCAAGAGGTTTCGCTGACCCAGTTGCCGGAGACCACGGCGAGCATCAGCAACGCGAAACCGATGAGTGAAACTTCACCTACTCGCCCGGGACGCAGGAACCGCAGGTAGCAGCCCATGAAGATGGCGATCGGGATAGTCATGGCAATGGAGAACACGCCCCAGGGGCTCTGGGCGAGTCCTCGCACGACCACCAGTGCCAGCACCGCGAGGACCATCACCATGATGACGAGGATGCCGACCATCGCGGCAGCCCCGCCGGTCGCACCTAGCTCGTCGCGGGCCATCTGGCCGAGCGAACGTCCGCGCCGCCGGGTGGAGATCCACAGGACCAGATAGTCCTGCACGGCGCCGGCGAATACTGCGCCGAAGATGATCCAGATGCTGCAGGGCAGATAGCCCATCTGGGTGGCCAGCACCGGACCGACGAGCGGACCGGCCCCGGCGATGGCGGCGAAGTGATGGCCGAACAGCACCCGACGGTCGGTCGGCACGTAGTCGGTGCCGTCGTCGAAAATTTCGGCGGGAGTGGCGCGATCGTCGCGCGGCCGGACGATCTTCAATTCGATCAGCCGGGCATAGAACCGGAATCCGATCAGGTAGGTGCAGATCGCCGCGACGACAATCCACACCGCGTTGACCGTCTCACCCCGGGCGAACGCGATGACCGCCCAGGCGACGGCGCCGAGCACCGCAATGACCGCGAACACGATCTTGTGTCGCGCGGTGATAGGGGAGCGGTCGATGATGGCGACGGGTGGCAGGTCTTCGTCGGTATGGATGTAGCTGACGTCTTCGTCGTGCTCTTTGACTGCCACGGCGGAAACCCTACGCGCGCAGCATTAACTGCGCCTGTCCAGAAAGCCGGGTTCAGTACAGCGCGCGAACGGCGTCGATCGTGTCGGCTTCGGTGGGGCTCTTGTCGTCGCGATAGCGCACCACGCGGGCGAACCGCAGCGCCAGTCCGCCGGGGTAGCGCGACGACTTCTGCACGCCATCAAGCGCGATTTCGACCACCTGCTCGGGCCGCACTTGGACGACGTAATCGTCCGTTCCGCCGATGGCGAGTTCGCTGAACCGGGCGGTCTGCCAGTCCAGCATGGCGTCGGTCATGCCCTTGAAAGTCTTTCCCACCATGATGAATTCGTCGCTGGCCGGGTCGCGCGCGCCCAGGTGGATATTGGAGAGTTTGCCGCGGCGGCGCCCCGATCCCCACTCCACCGCGAGGACCACCAGATCCAGTGTGTGCACCGGCTTGACCTTCAGCCAGCCGGCTCCGCGGCGGCCCGCCTGGTACGGCGCGTCGGGCGCCTTGGCCATCACACCCTCGTGACCGGCGGCCAGAGTCGCGTCCAGGAAGGCGCCCGCCTCCGCCGGGTCGGCGGTGAGCAGCCGATCGACCCGCTGCGCCGGCGGCACCAATGCGTCGAGGGCGGCCAGCCTCTCGGTGGCGGGCGCGTCGAGCAGATCGACGCCGTCCCGATGCAGGATGTCGAAGAAGAACACCGAAAGCCGTTGCGTGGCAAGGGCCGCGGCGATGTCGACGGAGCGGCCGAATCGTGAGGCGGTGACCTGAAAGCGATGCGGCCGGTTGTCGGGTCGCAGCGCGATGGCCTCGCCGTCGGCGATGAGGTTGTCGACCGGCAGTGCCAGCGTCGCCTCCACCACCTCGGGCAGCCGGGCGGTGACGTCGTCCAGGCTTCTGGTGTAGACGGTGACCTCGTCACCGGCGCGGTGAATCTGTACCCGCGCCCCGTCCAGCTTGGCTTCGAAAATCGCCCGCCCCCCGTGGCGTTCAATCGCATCGGCCACGCTGGTCGCGGTCTGCGCCAGCATCGGGCCAACCGGCCGGCCGACCCGCAGGGTGAACGCGTCCAGCGCTGAGGATGAGACGGACAACGGACCGGAGAGGGTTGCCGCCGCCACTGCCGGCAGGTCCCCGCCCAGCATCGCGGCGCGCTGCACCGCGGCGGCCGGGATGCCTGCGGCCTTCGCCACGGCGTCAGCCATGATCCCGGCCAGTGCACCCTGGCGTAGTTCGCCGCCGAGGAGCCGCAACAGAAAAGTCTGCTCGGTGTCGCTGGCGGCGGCGAACAGGGTGCTCAGGAACGCGGCGCGGCGCGCCTGGGCGCCCTTGCCCGACACGGCGCCGATGTCGGAGAGGGTGGCATCGACGCCGGCGACGGTCAGCGATGCGTGGGAGGCCGCCGGCGGTCGAGAGCGCAGCGCCGCCCACCCGACGCCGATCTGGCGCTGACGCAACTCACCGGAAAGCCACGACACGACGATGGCGACCACCGCGGCATCGGGTGCGGCATGGGTCAGCAGGTCGGCGATGCGGGCGACTTTGGTCAGCCGCGACGACGTGCTCCCGACGTCGTCAGACGCCGTTGCCACATCGAGCAGGAGCACGGTTGCCAGCTTGGCATGGCTCGGTGACAGGCCTGAAGAGCCGACACGCTAGCGTGCCTACGTAACGTTACAGATCGCAGGGCTTCTGACAACCACAAAGGAGACGTCCGGATGGAGATCAGCGGGAAGAAGGTCGTCGTCATCGGCGGCGCATCGGGAATGGGTCGTGCCAGCGCCGAGCTGCTGCACGAACGCGGTGCGGATGTTGCCATCCTCGACCGCGAGGGCTCCGACGGTAAGACCGTTGCCGAGGGCGTCGGGGGTACCTTCTACCCGGTTGACGTCACCGACTTCACCGGCACCGAGGAGACGTTGCAAGCCGCGGTCGACAAGCTCGGCGGGCTGCATGTCGTGATCACCACCGCGGGAGGCGGTATCGCCAAGCGAACGCTGACCAAATCGGGTCCGCACGACCTCGAATCCTTCCAGTCCGTGATCGACCTGAACCTGATCGCCACCTTCAACATCAGCCGGCTGGCCGCCGCGCACATGGCCAAGAACGAGCCCGAAGACCCCGATACCGGGGAACGCGGCGTCATCATCAACACCGCCTCCATCGCGGCCTTCGAGGGCCAGATCGGGCAGGTCGCCTACACCGCCGCCAAGGCCGGGATCGCCGGGATGTGCCTGACGATGGCCCGCGACCTGGGCTCGGTGGGCATCCGGGTGCTGGGAATCGCCCCGAGCCTGTTCGCCACGGGATTGACCCAGGGCATCCCCGACGAGTTCGCCACGCAGCTGACCAAGGACGCGGCGTTCCCCAAGCGCCTCGGCCGTCCCGAGGAGTACGCGAAGCTGGCCGCCGCCATCGTCGACAACCCGATGCTCAACGGCCAATGCCTGCGACTGGACGCCGGGCAGCGGTTCGCGCCCAAGTAGACGCCCCCGGTTGGGGCCCTTCCCGCATTAAGTACACTCTTTAGGCAGCCGCCCCGCTTCCCCTCGAAGCGGGGCAGGCCACCCAGCTTCAGCCCCGACGATGCGGATCGCCCGGCGGTCCGCGGGGAGCGGGACAATCGAACCCGGCTGGCACGCGGCGCGAGGAGGGCCCTCATGGGTATCGCAATAACCGACGACCATCGTGAACTCGCCGCGGTAGCCCGCGGGTTCTTGACCTCGCAGAAGGCGCGCTGGGCGGCGCGATCGCTGCTCGACGCCTCCGACGAGCCACGCCCCGGGTTCTGGCAGAACCTGGTCGAGCTGGGATGGCTCGGCCTGCACGTCGACGAGGAATACGGCGGCTCGGGATTCGGGTTGCCCGAACTTGTCGTGGTGATCGAGGAACTCGGTCGCGCGGTAGCGCCCGGGCCCTTCGTACCCACCGTGATCGCGTCCGCGGTGATCGCCAAAGATGGTACCGCCGAACAGAAGTCGCGGCTGCTGTCCGGCCTGATCGATGGAACCGTCACCGCGGGCGTCGGGCTGGACGGCCAGCTGCGGGTCAATGACGGCGTTGTCGACGGTGAGGCCGGTATCGTCCTGGGCGCCGGGCTGGCCGAGCTGCTGCTGATCGCCGCGGGAGACGACGTGCTGGTGGTCGAACGTGGCCGCGAGGGTGTTTCGGTCGAGGTGCCGGAGAACTTCGATCCGACGCGCCGATCCGGACGCGTCCGCCTGCAGAACGTGCGGGTGTCCGATGACGACGTCCTCACGGGGGCACGTGAATCGGCGTTGGCGCGCGCCCGCACGTTGCTGGCCGCCGAGGCGGTGGGCGGGGCGTCGGACTGCGTCGACACCGCCGTCGACTACGCAAAGGTGCGCCAGCAATTCGGGCGCACCATCGCCACTTTTCAGGCGGTCAAGCATCACTGCGCGAACATGTTGGTGGGCGCGGAGTCCGGGATCGCGGCGGTCTGGGACGCCGCCCGCGCGGCGGCCGAGGACGAGGAGCAATTCCGGCTGGTCGCCGCGGTGGCCGGGGCACTGGCCTTCCCGGCCTATGTCCGCAATGCCGAACTCAACATCCAGGTGCACGGCGGCATCGGCTTCACTTGGGAACACGACGCGCATCTGCATCTGCGCCGGGCGGTGGTGAGCGCGGCACTGTTCGGCGGCGACGCGCCGGCCACCGACGTTTTCGAGCGCACCGCCGCCGGCGCCGCCCGCGAGAACAGCCTCGACCTGCCGCCGGAAGCCGAAGAACTGCGCACCGACATCCGCGCCGACGCCGCCGAGATCGCCACCCTGGGTAAAGAGGCCCAGCGCGACAAGTTGATCGAAACCGGCTACGTGATGCCGCACTGGCCCAAGCCGTGGGGACGCGCGGCCGACGCCGTCGCGCAGCTCGTGATCGAGGAGGAGTTCCGTGCGGCCGGCATCAAGCGGCCCGACTACGGGATCACCGGCTGGGTGATCCTGACGCTGATCCAGCACGGAACGCCTTGGCAGATCGAACGATTCGTGGAGAAGGCGCTGCGCAAGGACGAGATTTGGTGCCAGCTTTTCTCCGAGCCTGACGCCGGCTCGGACGCCGCGTCCATCAAGACGCGCGCCACCCGGGTGGACGGCGGCTGGAAGATCAACGGCCAGAAGGTGTGGACCAGTGGGGCGCACTACTGCGCGCGCGGCCTCGCCACGGTGCGTACCGACCCCGACGCCCCGAAGCACGCCGGCATCACCACGGTGATCGTCGACATGAAGGCGCCCGAGGTCGAGGTGCGCCCGTTGCGGCAGATCACCGGCGGCTCGGACTTCAACGAGGTCTTCTTCAACGACCTATTCGTTCCCGACGAGGACGTCGTCGGGACGCCCAACTCCGGGTGGACCGTCGCGCGCGCAACGCTGGGCAACGAGCGGGTCAGCATCGGCGGCAGCGGATCATTCTACGAGGGGCTGGCCGACCAACTCCTGCAGCTCACCGAGCAGCGCCCGGATCGGTTGGCGGGCGGGCGAGTTCGAGTGGGGCTGTATCTGGCCGAGGAAACCGCGCTGCGGTTGCTGAACCTGCGGCGCGCCGCGCGCAGCGTCGAAGGCGCGGGTCCCGGCCCGGAGGGCAACGTCACCAAGCTCAAGCTGGCCGAGCACATGGTGGAGGGCGCCGCGATCATGGGTGCGCTGCTGGGTCCGGAGGTCGCGCTGACCGACGGTCCCGGCGCCCTGGCCGGCCGGCTGATGATGGGGGCCCGCGGCATGGCGATCGCCGGCGGCACGTCGGAAGTGACGCGCAATCAGATCGCCGAGCGGATTCTCGGCATGCCGCGTGACCCGCTGATCAACTAGTCCGCGGGGGTCAGGCCGGCGCGAACTGCGCCGCGCCGCCGCCGCCGCGTTCCGGTCGCAGAGCGACGGGCATGCCGCAGCTCACCGAATCCGGCTCGCAGTCAACGATATTGGCGGCGACCCGCAGCCCGCTCTGTTCGGCAAGCTCGACGATGGCAATGACGTACGGGGTGGGGATCTCCGGGTTGTACGGGTGGTGGTTGACCGTATAGGTGAACACGGTGCCCCGCCCGGAAACTTCTCGTGCGTCCAGTGTGCTTCCGCACTCGCGGCATTGGCCGCTGGCCGGATGTACCCAGCGCGCGCAGTCGTCGCAGTACTCGATGAGCAGCGGCCCGTCTGACACGACGAATACAGTACACTCAATTGATTCGATGCGACGATGCGGTGTGGTCTGACGGGCGGTGTACATGACGCATTTCGAAAAAGACGCGATCTTGTCCGGAATCGGGATCTCACGAATCGGCCGCCGCACCGGCATCCCGGGCCTGGAGCTCACCATGGAGGCGGTGCGCGGCGCCATCGAGGACGCCGGGCTGATCCCGACCGATATCGATGGCATCGCCACCCTGGGTGACACACCCGCGGCGGACGTCAACGCCCAGCTGCGCATCGAGGCCGCGGACTGTGGGTCGGGCTTCGGCACCGGCGGCCTGCTTTCGCCGGTGATGTCGGCCTGCCGCGCGGTCGCCGAACGGCGCGCCCGCCACGTGGTGGTGTACCGGACGATACAAATGCTCGGTGGAACGGTCCCGGTCAAGCAGGAAGAGAATGCGCCGGCGCCGCCGCTGGCGCGGATGTTCGAGACACCCGAAGGTGAGCCGAAGCCCACCGTCGGTGCGATGGACGACGTCAACGATCTGGTTGCGGCACATGCCTATTCGGCCGCCAACTGGCTGGCGCTCAACTGCCGTCGCCACATGGACCTGTACGGGACCAGCAAAGAACAGCTGGGCTGGATCGCGCTCAACGGCAGGCGCAACGCGGCGTTGAATCCCCGTGCGGTGTACCGGGATCCGATGACGATGGGTGACTACCTGGGCGCGCGGCTGGTGTCCACCCCACTCGGGCTGCTGGACTGCGACGTCCCGATCGACGGCTCGATCGCGGTGGTGGTGTCGCACGCGGAGCACGCCGCCGACTGCCCGCACCGCGCGGTGAAGGTGGAGGCGATCGGCGGGTCCGACGGAGCCGGCGGGTGGTTTCACCGCGCGGACTACCCGAAGATGGCGATGTCGGATGCCGCGGCGCAGATGTGGTCGCGCACAACGTTGAAGCCCGCCGACCTCCAAGTCGCTCAGTTGTACGACGGATTCACCTACCTCACCCTGGCGTGGCTGGAAGCGCTCGGGGTCTGCGGCGACGGCGAGGGCGGCCCGTTCGTCGAGGGCGGTGCGCGGATCGCCCGCGACGGGCACCTGCCGCTGAACACCTACGGCGGCCAACTTTCGGCGGGGCGGATGCACGGCTACTGGGCGCTGCACGAAGGGTGCCTGCAGTTGCGCGGTGACGCGGGGGAGCGGCAGGTGTCGCGTCGCCCCGAGGTGGGTGTCGTCTCCGTCGGCGGTGGGCCCGTCGCGGGGTGCATGCTGCTGACCTGTTGACCAAGAGCGCGATCGAGCTCGGATGACTGAGGAGCCAAGGACCGGCCAGGCGAACAAACTCGCTTCGATCCTCGCCCGCGACATCGAAGCCGATATCGTCCGCCGCGGCTGGGCGGTCGGCGAATCGCTGGGCTCCGAACAGGCTCTGCAGCGGCGTTTCGGGGTAAGCCGGTCGGTGCTGCGGGAGGCCGTTCGCCTGGTCGAACACCATCAGGTCGCGCGGATGCGCCGCGGCCCCAACGGCGGGTTGTACATCTGCGAGCCCGATGCGGGGCCCGCCACCCGCGCCGTGGTCATCTATCTCGAATATCTGGGTACGACGCCGGCCGACTTGCTTAACGCGCGCCTGGTACTCGAGCCGCTGGCGGCCTCGCTCGCCGCCGAGCGCATCGATGAGGCCGGCATCGCGCGGCTGCGCGAGGTGCTGCACGCTGAGCAGCAATGGAAGCCTGGCCTACCGGCGCCGCGCGACGAGTTCCACATCGCGCTCGCCGAGCAATCCAAAAACCCGGTGCTGCAATTGTTTATCACTGTCCTGATGCGGCTTACCACCCGCTACGCCCTGGCGTCGCGAACGGATTCGGAAACCGAGGCCATGGAGGCGGTCGACCATCTGCACGCGCACCACTCCGCAATCGTCGCCGCCGTCACGGCAGGCGATTCTGCGCGCGCCAAGACGCTCTCCGAGCGACACGTCGAAGTCGTCACCGGCTGGCTGCAGCACCATCACGCGGGCGACGGGAGCCGGGGGCGTGAGAGGCGCCGGCGGCTCGATTCCGAGGCGCCCGGCAAACTGGCCGAGATGCTGGCCACCACCATCGGTGACGACATCGCCGCCAGCGGCTGGCATGTGGGTTCGGTCTTCGGCACCGAGACGGCCCTGCTGGAGCGCTACCGGGTGAGCCGCGCGGTGCTTCGCGAGGCGGTGCGGCTGCTCGAATATCACTCGATAGCCCACATGCGCCGCGGACCCGGCGGCGGACTGGTCATCGCCCAACCCGCGGCACAGGCCAGCATCGACACGATCGCCTTGTACCTGCAGTACCGCGGCCCGAGCCGTGAAGACCTGCGATGCGTCCGCGACGCCATCGAGATCGACAACGTGGCCAAGGTCGTCAAGCGTTTGGCCGAGTCCGAGGTGGCGGCGTTCGTGGCCACCCATCGGTCCGGGCTGCCGGAAAACTCCCGACCGACGGCCGAGGACGTGCGGCAGGCGATCTCGGAAGAGTTCAACTTCCACGTCGGCCTGGCGCAACTCGCTGGCAACGCGCTGCTGGATCTGTTCCTCCGGATCATCGTCGAGCTGTTCCGCCGGCACTGGTCCAGCACCGGGCAGGCGCTGCCGACCTGGTCGGACGTGCTGGCCGTGCACCACGCTCACCTGCGGATCGTCGAGGCGCTCGAGGCCGCCGACGAGAGCGTCGCCTGTTATCGCCTCCGCCGTCATCTCGACGCGGCCGCCTCGTGGTGGCTGTGACAGCGCGATCGCGAGTCATCGAAATGGTCCCCTGAGTGAGGCAAACCTAAATGTAATCGGTTGCGCGGTATAGCACAGGGCCGTCTTGGGTACTGGAAAAGGGGGAAGGCGTCAGCCGACCCAGCAGGGGGTTGGCGTAAGTGATCGAAAGCGAGAGCGCTGAAGTGAGGGCGGGTAACGAAACCAGGCAATACGGTTTCGTCCACTCCGCATCGATTTATCACTCTCAGCAGGAGTTTTTGGATTTGGCAATCCGTTTCGTCGGCGACGGCTTGGTGCTGGACGAGGCGGTGCTGCTTGCCGTGCCTCCCGAGACGCTGGCGCTGCTGCATGACGGGTTGTACGCGGGCGGCGATCCACCGGCCCACGTGCGCATGGTTGATATCACCGAGGCGGCCCGCAACCCGAGCCGGTTCATGGCGATGCAGGGCGAGTTCATCGACGAGTACCCGGACCAGCGAGTCCGGATCGTCAGCCAACTCGCGTGGCCCGGCCGCACCGACGAGGAGTTCGTCGCCTGCATGGAGCACGAAGCCCTCGTCAACGAGGCCATGGACGGCTACCCGGCGACCAGCCTGTGCCTCTACGACGCGGACCGGCTCCACGACGGCGTGCTGTCGGATGCGCGTGCGACACATCCGCTGCTGTGGGAATCCGGTGCGCTGCAGCGCAGCTGGGACTACGCTCCCAGCGACGTATTGGAACGCTGCAACCAGCCGCTGGCCGCCGGACCCGGGGCCGTTACATACATGGTTCGCAAGTCGGCTGACCTTCGCCCTGCGCGATCCTTCGCCGTCGACTACGCGGGCTGGATGGGGCTGTCCCAGGAGAGCATCGAAGATCTACAGCTGGTCGCCACGGAGCTGGCCACCAACAGCCTGATGTACACAGGGGGCGCCTGCCGGCTGGCCTTCTGGCAAGACGACGGGCATCTGGTCTGCGAGGCACGCGACACCGGACGACTCGACGACCCAATGGTGGGGCGCCTGAACCCCGGCCCGCGCGCCCCCGCGAGTCGCGGCCTGTATCTGGTCAACGCCATCTCGGACTTGGTGCGAACCCACACCACCAGGACCGGTACGACGATTCAGGCGTATCTACGGTTCGAGCCCGCTCCGGGGCCGGCCGGTTAAGACGAAGCAATAGGGCCCTTAGGCCCGGCGACGTCCGGTTTGTGATCGCCTGCGCCAGCCTGCTATTCGCTGTCGAATGAAGCGTATGCGCTCGTGGACGTTCTACAGCGGGCGCAACACAATGGGCATGCCGTCTTTCGGCACCGGCATGCCGCCGTAATCCCACTCGCACTGGTAGCCCGGCCGGGGCGGCTCCAGCCGATACCTGCGCAGCAGGCGGTGCAGGATCGTCTTGATCTCCAACTGCCCGAACGTCATCCCAATGCACTTGTGCGCGCCGCCGCCGAACGGCGTGAACGCGTAGCGGTGCCGCTTGTGCTCGTTGCGCGGCTCGGTGAACCGCTCGGGGTCGAATTTCAGCGGGTCGGTCCACAATTCGGGCAGCCGGTGATTCATGCCGGGGTAGGCGATGACGTTGGTGCCCTTGGGGATGAAGTAGCCCAGCAGGTCGGTGTCGCGCACCGTCTGGCGCATGGCCCACTGCACCGGCGTCACGATGCGGATCGACTCGTTCATCACCAGATCCAGCGTCTCCAGCTTCTCCAGCGAATCGATGTCGAGTGGCCCGTCGCCCAGCCGATCCGATTCCTCGCGGCAGCGCTGCTGCCACTCCGGATGGGAAGCCAGGTGGTAGGCCATTGTGGTCACCGTCGAGGTGGAAGTGTCGTGCGCGGCCATCATCAGGAAGATCATGTGGTTGACGATGTCGTCGTCGGAGAACTTGTTGCCATCCTCGTCTTCGGTCTGGCACAACACCGACAACAGGTCCGTACCGGGGTTCGCGCGCTGCTCCTTGACCCGCTCGCGGAAGTAGTTTTCCAGCAACTCGCGCGCCTTGAGACCCCGCCACCACGTGAACGGCGGCACGGAAGTGCGGATGATCGCGTTTCCCGCGCGCGTGGTGACCGCAAACGCCTTGTTGACCTTGGTCACCAGCTGGTGGTCGGTGCCCGGCTCATGGCCCATGAACACCATCGACGCGATGTCGAGCGTCAATTCCTTCATGGCCGGGTAGAGCAGGAACCGTGAGTCATTCGCCACCCAGTCGTTGGCGATGGTCTGTGAGACCACCTGGTCCATCTGCTCGACATAGCTGACCAAGCGGGACCGGATGAAGGCCTCCTGCATGATCCGCCGGTGGAACATGTGCTCTTCGAAGTCCAGCAGCATCAGGCCGCGGTTGAAGAACGGCCCGATTACCGGCACCCATCCCTGCTGGGAGTAGTCCTTGTTGCGGTTGGAGTAGACGACCTGGGCGGCGTCCGGGCCCAGGGCGGCGACGCCCGGCAAGACGGGCGAGTCCCCGAAGACCACCGGACCCTTGGTCTGATACATGTGCAGCAGGTAGTCGGGGCCGCCGCGCAGCATCTCGATGATGTGCCCGATGACCGGCAGGCCCGCGTCGCCGATGACCGCTTTGAGCCCGCTGCCCGGTGGTGGCTCGGCGAGTTTGCGCTCCGGGAAATCGGTGTTCAGCAGCTTGCGCTCGACCATCCCCATGCCGGGAAAGTTGTTGATGGACGGTGTGAACCGGCGCCGCGCCTGATCCAGCAGGTATTGCGGGGTGCTGATGGTGGCGGTCATAAACGCTCCTTTGCGTGCCCTCCGGGTGACGGCCGTCACTGATTCATAACCTTCGCTGAAAAACTTGACGGCTGTCAAGTTTGCTTTTTGCGCGGCGTGGTGCAAGGTCAGGGAGTGACCAGCCACCCCGCCGCTCCAGAGCCGGGCGCACGACGGCGTGGCGACAAGCAACGCCAGGCGATCGTGCAGGCTGTGCGTGAACTGCTGCAGGAAAAGCCATTTGCCGAATTGTCGGTCAGCACCATAAGCCTGCGGGCCGGGGTGGCGCGATCCGGCTTCTACTTCTACTTCGACTCCAAGTACGCGGTGCTGGCACAGCTCATGGCCGAGGCCGCCGAAGAACTCGAGGAACTCACCGAGTACTTCGCCCCCCGACAGGCCGGCGAGTCACCCGAGCAGTTCGCCAAGCGGATGGTCGGCAGCGCCGCGGCCGTCTACGCACACAACGACCCCGTCGTGACCGCGTGCAACGAGGCCCGCAACACCGACGTCGAGATTCGCGACATGCTGGATCAGCAGTTCGAGGTGGTGCTGGGCCAGATCGTCGGGATTGTCGAGGCCGAGATGAAGGCCGGGACGGCCAGTCCGATCAGCGACGACCTGCCGACGCTGATCCGCACCCTGGCCGGCACCACCGCGCTGATGCTGACCGGGGACCCGATCCTGACCGGGCGCGACAGCGACCGTGACCGACGGGTGCGCCTCCTCGAGCAGTTGTGGCTGCACGCGCTGTGGGCCGGCCGTCGCTAGGGCGGTGTTCCCGCCGGTATCGTCACGGCCATGGCGCAGAGGGGATCCGGGCGGTCTTTCGCGGGAAAGCGGTGCCTTGTCACCGGAGCGGCGAGCGGTATCGGCCGCGCCACGGCTTTGCGGCTGGCCGCGCAGGGCGCCGAGCTATATCTGACTGACCGCGACAGCGACGGCCTCGAACAGACCGTGGCCGACGCGCGCGCGCTGGGCGCCGAGGTTCCCGAGCATCGGGCGCTCGACATCGCCAACCACGACCAGGTGGCCGCGTTCGCCGCCGATGTCCACGCCGCGCATCCAAGCATGGACGTCGTCCTCAACATCGCCGGCGTATCCGCGTGGGGCACCGTCGACCGGCTGACCCATGAGCAGTGGAGCAAGATGATCGCCATCAACCTGATGGGTCCGATCCACGTCATCGAGACCTTCGTGCCGCCGATGGTGGCGGCCAAGCGCGGCGGCCATCTGGTCAACGTGTCCTCCGCGGCCGGGCTGGTGGCCCTGCCTTGGCATGCCGCCTACAGCGCCAGCAAGTACGGATTGCGTGGCCTGTCGGAGGTGCTGCGCTTCGACCTGGCCCGGCACCGTATCGGGGTCTCGGTCGTGGTGCCGGGCGCGGTGAACACCCCGCTGGTGAGCACTGTCGAAATCGCCGGCGTGGACCGGGAAGACCCCAACGTCGACCGGTGGGTGAAGCGGTTCGCCGGCCATGCGGTCTCGCCGGAGAAGGCCGCCGACAAAATCCTGGCCGGGGTGGCCAAGAACCGATACCTGATTTACACGTCGGTCGACATCCGCGCCTTATACGCGTTCAAAAGGCTTGCGTGGTGGCCCTATAGCGTGGCGATGCGTCAGGTGAACCTGATCTTCACCCGCGCGCTGCGGCCCGGCCCGCCGACGATGCAGGCCGTGCAGCGGCCTGAGGGGGAGGCGGGCAATCAGCACGGCCCGCCGGCGCTAGTTCGGCATGACCAGCTCGAGACGCACCCCGAGCAGGCGGACCGGCCGGTCGAGCTCGAATAGGTCGAGAACGCGAAGGGCCGCGGCCACGATGACCTCGCGATCGGTGCTGGGCGCATCGAGCTTGCGAATCTTGGTGCGCGTGTAGAAGTTTGCCGTTCGCACGGTGACCGCCACCCGGATCACGACTCGGGCCGCCGCCCGCACATCCGTCAGCGCCCGCTCGGCCAAATCCATTACTGCCGCGTCTATTTCGGACCGATCGGTGAGATCGCGCGGAAAGGTCACGACGTGGCTGCGCGAGCGCGGTACCCACGGCTCGGCGCTGACCTGGCTGTCGCCGCCGCCCTTGGCCAACAGCAGCAGCCACAGCCCGGTGCGCGGACCGAACTTGGCCGTCAGCAACTCCGCATCGCAGTGGGCTAGTTGCCATACCGTCGTAATCTCAATATCTGCAAGCTTTTTCGCGGTCTTGGAGCCCACGCTCCATAGCGCGTCGACCGGACGATCAGCCATCAGGGGCATCCAGTTCGCGTCGGTGAGCATAAAAATGCCGCCCGGTTTCGCGAAGCCGGTGGCGACCTTGGCGCGCTGTTTGTTGTCGCTGATACCGACCGAGCAGGACAGCCCTGTTTCCGAGGAGATGACGCTGCGGATCTGCTGTGCGACCTCGCTCGGATCCTGGGCGGCCACCGCAACATAGGCCTCGTCCCAGCCCCAGACTTCGACCGGATGCCCGAGGTCGCGCAGCAGCCCCATCACCTGATCGGACGCCGCGTCGTAGGCGGCCGGGTCCGAGGGGAGGAAGGTCGCCTCGGGGCAGCGACGGGCGGCGGCACGCAGCGGCATGCCCGCACGCACGCCGAACTCGCGGGCCTCATAAGAGGCGCACGTGACGACCTTGCGCGGTTCGTCAGGATCGCCACTGCCGCCGACAATGACCGGCAGCCCGCCCAATTCGGGATGCCGGCGCAACTCGACAGACGCCAGGAACTGGTCGAGGTCCACATGCAAAACCCAAGCCGGTGCCGCGGCGGGCACGGCGTTCACCGCCCGCAGAGCTTGCGCGCCAGGCTTTCCCACGCGTCGCCCAATGTCGCCAGGGTGTGACCGCCCTCGGCCAGTTGGTGCTCGACGTAGTCGACGTCAAGCAGCGCGAGCAACGCGTCGGTTTGGGCGTCGAGGTCGCCGGTGGATCCGGCCGCCTTGAGCAACACCCGCACGTGCGTGCGCAGCACCATGGCCGGTGCGTTGTGCCGGTTTTGTGGGCCGCGGTTGGCCGCGGACAGCAGTTCGCAATGGTCGTGAGCGAACCGGATCCGCTCCCGGCCGAAGGCGACCAGCCGATCGGTCGGCGGGGCGCCGGGGCCCAGGGGTGGCGGGCCGAACAGGAACGCCTGCTGAACGGCTTGCTCGTCCTCGTCCAGCAGCACCATCATCAGGCCGGCCCGGCTGCCGAAGCGGCGGAACAGCGTGCCTTTGCCGACTCCGGCGGCCGCGGCGATGTCGTCGGTGGTGACGGCGTCGGCGCCGCGCTCGGCGACCAGGTTTCGGGCAGCCTGGAGGAGCAGGGCGCGGTTGCGCGCCGCGTCGCCCCTTTCCTGGTGCACCACCTGGGGCGCGAACATGTGCAACTCGCCCGACCGCTCGCTCACTCCTGCACTTTAGCGCCGCCGGAATAAAGCGGACTGTAGTCCGGTTAGCTGGTGGGAGGATGTACGCAACGACCGAAGGGAAACCTCAGCAGTGGCAATCAAAATTTTGGCGTTAGTGGGAAGCCTGCGGGCGGCGTCGATCAACCGCCAGATCGCCGAGTTGGCGGGGGCGGTCGCCGCCGACGACGTGACCGTCACGATCTTCGAAGAGCTCGGTCAGCTGCCGTTCTATAACGAGGAGATCGACGACGCGATGAACGCCGACGCGCCGCCGCTGGGCCCGGTGGCCGCGCTGCGCGCCGCGGCGGCCGACGCCGACGCCGCCCTGGTAGTGACGCCGGAGTACAACGGCAGCTACCCGCCCGTCATCAAGAACGCGATCGACTGGTTGTCCCGACCGTTCGGCGACAGCGCGCTGAAGGGCAAGCCACTGGCGGTCATCGGCGGATCCTTCGGTCGGTATGGCGGGGTGTGGGCGCACGACGACACCCGCAAGTCCTTCGGCATCGCCGGCGCGCGGGTCGTGGAGGCGATCAAACTGTCGGTGCCGTTCAAAATACTCGAGGGCAAGGCGCCCGCAGAGCACGCCGAACTCTCGGCGAACGTGCGTGATGTGGTCGGCAAGCTGGCCGCCGAGGTCGGCTGATTGCAGAAGTCGACAAGCCGCTCGCCGGACGACCAGCGAGGTTGGCATAACCGAATAGCAGAAGCCGCCCGCTCCGTCTGGCGGCTTTGCTAGCTGCGGGCGGACCCGGCGCGGTCGGTGGTGATGTCGGTGGCCGCTGCTATACCGATATATAGAGACGCCCACGCCTCGGCGTGTGATCTGCGACACGCCGAGCGGGTGCCCAGATTTGTTCGCGACCAGCCTCACGACCAGGGAATTCCAAAATTGTTATTCAGAACATCTTGTATCTGGGTATCTTGTCACCCACTAGGTGTAGTGTTCGAGCACCGGCAGATCCCAGGACCACCAAGCAAGCCAGACTCGGTGAACCCCCCGAAATCGGCGCCCACAGGTCGTTCGACCTTGACCGCCGCAGGACGGGAATCAGGGGGCCTGACGGATCGCTGAACATAGCAAAGACGCAGTCCAAAAGTAGTTGCCAGTCCGTTGGATCCCCTCTTCCGCAAAGGAGCGGCATTCTATGAGCATCACCGTGTACACCAAGCCGGCATGTGTGCAGTGCAGCGCCACCTACAAAGCGCTGGACAAGCAAGGCATCGCCTACGAGAAGGTCGACATCTCGCTGGACACCGAGGCGCGTGACTACGTGATGGCCCTGGGATACCTGCAGGCTCCCGTGGTGGTGGCAGGCAACGACCACTGGTCGGGTTTCCGCCCCGACCGCATCAAGGCGCTGTCCGCGGCGGAACTGAGCGCGTAAGGCGAGACGTTAGGTAAGGAGGTTGCGGTGCCATCGCGCAACCCAGATTGGATGAGTGGCGACCCGCTTCGCCCGGCTGCGCCGCGCTTGCCATCGCCACTGGTCTATTTCTCCTCGGTGTCGGAGAACACCCACCGCTTCGTAGAGAAGCTGGGGATTCCCGCCACACGGATACCGCTGCATGGCCGCATCGAGGTCGACCAGCCCTACGTCCTCGTCCTGCCCACCTACGGCGGCGGGCATGCCACTCCCGACCTCAACGCCGGCGGCTACGTCCCCAAGCAAGTCATCGCCTTTTTGAACAATGAGCACAACCGGTCGTTGATCCGCGGCGTCATCGCCGCGGGCAACAACAACTTCGGCGCCGAATTCGCCTATGCGGGCAACGTGATCTCGCGCAAGTGCGGCGTTCCGTACCTCTACCGCTTCGAACTAATGGGGACCCAGGACGACGTGGATGCCGTCCGCGCGGGCTTAGCCAATTTTTGGAAGGAACAGACGTGTCACCAACCGTCGCTGCAGAGCCTGTAACCACCGGAGCCCACGCGTTGCCGGGGGAAACGGACTATCACGCGCTCAACGCGATGCTGAATCTCTACGACGCGGACGGCAAGATTCAGTTCGACAGGGACCGCGAGGCTGCGCATCAATACTTCCTGCAGCACGTCAACCAGAACACGGTGTTCTTCCACAATCAGGACGAGAAGCTCGACTACCTGATCAAGGAGAACTATTACGAGCGCGAGGTTCTCGATCAGTACAGCCGTAACTTCGTCAAGACGCTGCTGGACCGCGCGTACGCCAAAAGGTTCCGGTTCCCGACGTTCCTGGGCGCGTTCAAGTACTACACCTCCTACACGCTGAAGACGTTCGACGGGAAGCGTTACCTGGAGCGCTTCGAGGACCGCGTGGTCATGGTCGCGCTGACCCTGGCCACCGGTGACACCGTCCTGGCCGAGAAGCTCGTCGACGAGATCATTGACGGGCGATTCCAGCCGGCCACCCCGACGTTCCTGAACTCGGGCAAGAAGCAGCGCGGAGAGCCGGTGAGCTGCTTCTTGCTGCGCATCGAGGACAACATGGAGTCGATCGGGCGGTCCATCAACTCCGCGCTGCAGCTGTCCAAGCGTGGCGGGGGAGTCGCGTTGCTGCTCAGCAACATCCGCGAGCACGGCGCCCCGATCAAGAACATCGAGAACCAGTCCTCGGGTGTCATCCCGATCATGAAGCTGCTCGAGGACTCGTTCTCCTACGCCAACCAGCTCGGGGCCCGGCAGGGAGCGGGCGCGGTGTACCTGCACGCGCATCACCCCGACATTTACCGATTCCTGGACACCAAGCGCGAGAACGCCGACGAGAAGGTCCGCATCAAGACGCTGAGCCTGGGCGTGGTGATCCCCGACATCACCTTCGAGCTGGCCAAGAAGAACGAGGACATGTACCTGTTCTCGCCCTACGACGTAGAGCGGGTCTACGGCCTGCCGTTCGCCGACATCTCGGTCACCGAGAAGTACTACGAAATGGTCGACGACGCCCGCATTCGCAAGACGAAGATCAAGGCGCGCGAGTTCTTCCAGACGCTGGCCGAGCTGCAGTTCGAGTCCGGTTACCCGTACATCATGTACGAGGACACGGTGAACCGGGCCAACCCGATCGACGGCAAGATCACGCACTCGAACCTGTGCTCGGAGATCCTGCAGGTGTCCACGCCGTCGCTGTTCAACGAGGACCTGACCTACGCCAAAGTGGGCAAGGACATTTCGTGCAACCTGGGCTCGCTGAACATCGCCAAGGCGATGGACTCGCCCGACTTCGCGCAGACCATCGAGGTCGCGATCCGCGCGCTGACCGCGGTGAGCGATCAGACCCATATCTGGTCGGTGCCCTCAATCGAGCAGGGCAACAACGAGTCCCACGCGATCGGGCTCGGCCAGATGAATCTGCACGGCTACCTGGCCCGCGAGCGCATCCTGTACGGCTCCGAAGAAGGCGTCGACTTCACCAACATCTACTTCTACACCGTGCTCTATCACGCGCTGCGCGCGTCCAATCGCATCGCGATCGAGCGGGGAAGCAAGTTTGGCGGCTTCGAGAAGTCGAAGTACGCCTCGGGTGAATTCTTCGACAAGTACACCGAGCAGCTGTGGGAGCCGGCCACTCCGCGGATCCGCGAGATCTTTGCCGAGGCGGGCATTCGCATTCCGACGCAAGAGGATTGGCAGCGGCTGAAAGAGTCGGTGCAGCAGCACGGCGTCTACAACCAGAACCTGCAGGCGGTTCCGCCGACCGGCTCGATCAGCTACATCAACAACTCGACCAGCTCGATCCACCCGGTGGCGAGCAAGATCGAGATCCGCAAGGAAGGCAAGATTGGGCGGGTCTACTACCCGGCGCCGTATCTGACAAACGACAACCTGGAGTATTACCAGGACGCCTACGAGATCGGCTACGAAAAGATCATCGACACCTACGCCGCGGCTACCCAGCACGTGGACCAGGGACTGTCGCTGACGCTGTTCTTCAAGGACACCGCTACCACCCGCGACGTGAACAAGGCGCAGATCTACGCGTGGCGCAAGGGAATCAAGACGCTTTATTACATCCGGTTGCGTCAGATGGCTTTGGAGGGAACAGAGGTCGAGGGCTGCGTGTCCTGCATGCTCTAATCATTGGGCTGATCGGGCAGTCTGCCCAGGTCAGAAGCCGCGACGAGGTAAAGTGCGTGACGTGGTGAGAATTCCCCGGCCCCACCCCAGCGTCAAGCCTGGGGCCAAGGTCGACGCGCGCAGCGAACGCTGGCGCGAGCACCGCAAGAAAGTGCGCAACGAAATCGTCGACGCGGCCTTCCGCGCGATCGACCGCCTCGGGCCCGAGCTGTCCGTGCGAGAAATCGCCGAGGAGGCCGGCACCGCCAAACCGAAGATCTACCGGCATTTCCACGACAAGTCCGACCTGTTCGAGGCGATCGGGGAGCGGCTGCGCGACATGCTGTGGGCGGCGATCCTCCCGTCCATCGACCTGAAAACCGACTCTGCCCGCGAGGTGATCCGGCGCAGCGTCGAGGAGTACGTGATCCTGGTCGACAAACACCCCAACGTGCTGCGCGTGTTCATCCAGGGCCGGTCGGCGGCCACCTCGCAGGTCCTGAACGAAGGACGCGGAATCACCCTGGCCGTGGCCGACATGTTCGACAACGAGCTGCGCGAGATGGAGCTCGACCACGCGGCGGTCGAACTGGCCGGGCACGCGGCATTCGGCTGTGCCGCGTCGGCCACCGAGTGGTGGCTGGGTCCCGAGCCGGAAAGCCCGCGGCTGATGTCGCGTGAGCAGTTCGTTGCGCACCTGACGACCATCATGATGGGGGTGATCGTAGGCACCGCCGAGGCGCTGGGCATCACGATGAATCCTAAGCTGCCAATTCACGACATGGTGGCCGGCAACCCGGCCGCGAGCTGAGCGAGGCGCGGCGTTGACAAGCGCCGCGGCCATCGATAACACTCGTCCCAAACCGATACCCTGGGTACTGGGTATCTGCGTCAGCCGAGGGTCGCAGCCGAGTACGCCGGCTAACGCCGACCCGACAGGCCTAAATAGAAAGACCGATCCACCGTGACCGACGTCGTGACACAAACCGAACCAATCCCGGGGGCCACCGCCCAGAAGCCGGTGCACACGCGCGCCGTCATCATCGGGACCGGATTCTCCGGCCTGGGGATGGCGATCGCGCTGCAGAAGCAGGGCATCGGCTTCGTCATCCTGGAAAAGGCCGACGACATCGGCGGCACCTGGCGAGACAACAGCTACCCCGGGTGCGCATGCGACATCCCGTCGCACCTGTACTCGTTCTCGTTCGAGCCCAAGCCGGACTGGAAGAACCCGTTCTCCTTCCAGCCCGAGATTTGGGACTACCTCCAAGGGGTCACCGAGAAATACGGGCTGCGCCGCTATGTCGAGTTCAACTCGCTGGTCGATCGTGCCCACTGGGACGATGACGAGAACCGCTGGCACGTGTTCACCGCCGACGGGCGTGAGTATGTCGCGCAGTTCCTGATCTCGGGTGCCGGCGCGCTCCACATCCCGTCCATGCCCGACATCGAGGGACGCGACGAATTTCGCGGCCCCGCTTTCCATTCCGCGGAGTGGGACCACAGCGTCGACCTGACCGGCAAGCGAGTGGCGGTAATCGGAACCGGCGCGAGCGCGATCCAGATCGTGCCGGAGATCGTCGGACAGGTCGCCGAACTTCAGCTCTATCAACGCACTCCGCCGTGGGTGGTCCCGCGCTCCAACCCCGAGATCCCGCCGACGGTGCGTCGGGCCATGGAGAACGTGCCCGGCCTGCGCGCGATGGTCCGGCTGGCGATCTACTGGGGCCAGGAAGCCCTGGCCTTCGGCATGACCAAGCGACCGAACCTGCTCAAGTTCATCGAGTCCTACTGCAAATACAACATTCGCCGGGCGGTCAAGGACAAGGAGCTGCGGCGCAAGCTGATCCCGAACTACCGCATCGGGTGCAAGCGAATCCTTAACTCCTCCACCTATTACGGCGCGGTCGCCGACCCCAAGACCGAACTGGTCACCGACCACATTGCGCGAATCACCGCCGACGGCATCGTCACCGCCGACGGCACACACCGCCAGGCCGATGTGATCGTGTATGCCACCGGCTTCCACGTCACCGACTCCTACACCTACGTCCAAATCAAAGGGCTGCACGGCGAGGACCTGGTGGACCGATGGAACCGCGAGGGCATCGGCGCGCACCGCGGGATCACCATCGCCGACGTGCCCAACCTGTTCTTCCTGCTGGGACCCAACACCGGGCTGGGACACAACTCGGTGGTGTTCATGATCGAATCCCAGATCCGTTACGTCGCAGACGCGATCGCGACCTGCGACAAGCTGGGCGCACAGGCGCTGGCCCCGACCCGCGCCGCCCAAGACAAGTTCAACGACGAGCTGCAACGCAGGCTGGGCCCCTCGGTGTGGAACAGCGGCGGCTGCAGCAGCTGGTATCTGGACGAGCACGGCAAGAACACGGTGCTCTGGGGCGGCTACACCTGGGAGTACTGGCGGGCGACCCGCTCGGTCAAGCCGGACGAATATCAGTTCCACGGCGTGAACATGGGCAAGGCCGCAGCCACCTCCTGACCGCAGCCGTACGAATCATGGCCGGCCCCTGAGGAGTTCGGCGAAGGCGTGCGCGGCCGCGTCCACACCGGCGTCGTCATCGGTGGCCACCAGATCCAGCAGCAGGCCGCGTACGACGGCCAGCCCGAGCCGCGCCCAGGCGGCGTCGGCCGGGGCCTCGGCGGGATTGGCCAATGCCTCGACCTCGGTCAGCCAGCCGTTCACGGCACCGGGAATCATTCGGGCGAAGGGCTTTTCGCCCTGCGCGGCGCGGGCGTAGCACTCGAAGAAGAGACGCTCGGATTCGCGCAGTTCGGGTCGGCGGAGGTCGGCCCACATCGCGACAAAACCCTCGGCGGGGTCGGAGGGCAGTTCGGCCAGCAGCCCCATCTGGCGGCGCTCGACCTCCTCGACGATCGCCACGAGCAGATCTTCTCGAGAGCCGAAGTGGTGCAGAAGCATCCGGTGGCTGGTGCCGACCGCGGCGGCCACCTCACGCAGCGATCGGTCGCCGATGCCGCCGGTGGCGAACTCAGCGACGAGTGAATCGAGGAGCCGGCGGCGCCGCTCAGTGTCAGGAGTGCGCGCCATCGGCGCGGCTGAGCTGCTCGGAGCGGGCCTTGAGGCCTTGGGCTTCCAGGTCGAGGAAGCGCTTGGTCTTCTTGACCATCAGCCGCCCGACTAGGGCGCCCAGCACGCCGCGCTGGTCGAGTCGCTGGCGCACCAGCGTGCGGCCGCCGGGCTGCGCGATGACGTCGTGACGAGCGGTCACCCGCACCCCGGGAGAGCTCTGCACCCAGGTCCACGACCTACCGGGGTCGATCTCGGTGACCTTCCAGACCAGCTTCGACATGCCGGGCTGCTTGATCGCGAACCGTCTGCCGACGGCGAGAGCCGCGGCGTCCAGCCCGACCAGCGACGTCACCGAGGCGGTCCACTCCGGCCAGTGCTCGACGTCGGTGAAGACATCCCAGACGAGTTGAGGCGGTGCGTCGATGTCGACGCCGTCTTCAGAAATCATGTACCAAATGGTACATGCATTGAAGGATTGTGAACAGGGCCTACTGAGCCTTCGGTCCAGCTTCAAAGCCACCGCATACGCTCCGAAGTGATTAACGCGCAACCACTTCAGCGCGCGAATTCGGTCCACCGGTCGCCGGGTATCCGGACGGCGATGGGCGATATGCCGATGGTGGCCATTTTTCCCATTGGGACCAACCCGGCCGCGCCGCCGAGCTCATACCGGAGGTGACCCGACACGTAAACACAAGTTCTTGTGTTCCGCTGGGTTGTCACACCCCAGGGGTAGTGTCGGGAGCCTGAGATCCATCCGGCGAAACGGTGTGTGAAGTGGGGTTCTGGTGAGCGAAAACATGAAGCTGATCGACCGCGTTTCGGCGATCAACTGGAACCGGCTGCAGGACGAAAAGGACGCCGAGGTCTGGGACCGGCTCACCGGCAACTTCTGGCTGCCCGAGAAGGTGCCGGTCTCCAACGACCTGCCGTCGTGGGGCACCCTGACCGCCCACGAAAAGCAGATGACCATGCGGGTATTCACCGGCCTGACGCTGCTGGACACCATCCAGGGCACTGTCGGGGCGGTCAGCCTCATTCCGGACGCGCTGACCCCGCACGAAGAAGCGGTCTACACCAACATCGCCTTCATGGAGTCCGTGCACGCGCGCAGCTACAGCAACATCTTCTCCACGCTGTGCTCGACGGCCGAGATCGACGACGCGTTCCGCTGGTCGGAGGAGAACCCCAACCTGCAGCGCAAGGCCGAGATCGTCATGCAGTATTACAAGGGCGACGAGCCACTCAAGCGCAAGGTCGCGTCGACCCTGCTGGAGAGCTTCCTGTTCTACTCCGGCTTCTACCTGCCGATGTACTGGTCGAGCCGCGCCAAGCTGACCAACACCGCCGACATGATCCGGCTGATCATCCGCGACGAGGCCGTGCACGGTTACTACATCGGCTACAAATTCCAACGCGGCCTGGCGCTGGTCGACGACGCGCGCAAGGAGGAGCTCAAGGACTACACCTACGAGCTGCTCTTCGAGCTCTACGACAACGAGGTGGAATACACCCAGGACCTCTACGACGAGGTCGGGCTGACCGAGGACGTCAAGAAGTTCCTGCGCTACAACGCGAACAAGGCGCTGATGAACCTCGGTTACGAGGCGCTGTTCCCGCGTGACGAGACGGACGTCAACCCGGCGATTCTCTCGGCGCTCTCACCCAACGCCGACGAGAACCACGACTTCTTCTCCGGCTCGGGGTCGTCCTACGTGATCGGCAAGGCCGTCAATACCGAGGACGAGGACTGGGACTTCTGACTTTGGTGGTCAGTCCCCCTGATGACGCCACCTTGCCCAGCCGCGGATCAGCTGAGGCGGGACTGCAGTAGAGGTAACCCTGGGCCGGCGAGTCGGTCGAAAGCGACGGCGCGTCCGCATACTGCCAACATCACCGCCACTCCCGAACCATGGATCGTTTCGCCATCGCCCCATGTTCGTCCGGTGTCCTCGTCGTGTAGTGCGATGCCGCGCAATCGTCGGCGAGGGAAAAAGCCGAGTTGGGTCGGACTGGTCAAGAAATCTAGTACCCGGGCGACATGCGTCGGATCCGGCCGATGCGGAATTCCCAGGGGTATCCGTATGTCTGCACCATGAACCAACACGTCGGTGAGGCCCGATAGCGGGCCGGTCACCGGTGGACTGAGCCTGTGGTCGGCTCGACTACGTAACGTCTCGGCGATCTCGGTGGCTGATGCTTGCGCACGGCGACGGGCCAGCTCATCGATTCCCCGATCGATGCTGCCGTGACGAATGCCGCTGGCCAGGAAGCCCCAGAATCCGTCGGCGAAGTCGCTGATCAAATGCGCGGCAACGGTTTTGACATCCCATCCAGCGCAAAGGCTTGCCGTGGCAAGCTGGTTGTGGTTGAGGGCGTCGATCAAGTTGGCGATTGATCGCCGTTCGTCGGCCACCGCCGCGAATACCCGCTCGCGCTCTGCTCGGCTCAGCCGCACCCGACCAGAATACTGGGATCGCTGAACCCCAATCGAGTGAAGGCTAACCGGCTGGCTGTTGCCCAAATTCGGTTAACTCGCCGCCTTCACACTGCAGGATCGCCGCGACCGCCTGGCGCTGTTGCGGGCGTTAAAGGTCTGGCGGACTTGGCCCTCGAGTGTCTCCGCTACTGGGCAACGGCAGAAATGGCACAGATCGAGGTCGAGCGTTAGATAGCCGCACACGAGGCAGACATCGG
>NZ_DASUHS010000219.1:0-17933 GCF_036273375.1 Mycobacterium sp.
GTTGTTCGGGATCTACGGCGCGGCCGCCGCGATCGCGTTGCTCGGCATTTTCGCGTTCTATCTCTCCTTCGTCGCCGAGCTGCCCCCACCGCCGCCCAAACCGATCAAGGCGAAAAAGCCCAAGGAGCGTCGCGTGCGGCGCAAGAAGGGCGACGAGGCCGACGCCGAAGAAGCCGAAGCCGACGAGGACGCGACGGACGAGGCGGAGACCGACGCCGCAGAAGCCGAAGAGACCGAGGACGCTGAGCTGGCTGAGCCGGCGGCGGCCCCCAGTGAAGTCACCACAGAAACCGCCGACTCTGAGGCGGCAGCGGAGCCGCCGACCGAGGCGGCGCCCGTCGAAGACACCACAGAGACGTCCGAGGCAGCCGGCGACGAGGGCGACGAGTCGAAGGCCAGGTTGCGCAACCGACGCCCGACCGGCAAGGGGTCGCATCGGATGCGACGCAGGAGCACTCGGGCCGGCGTCGCGCTGGACGAAAACGCCGACGAAGACTAGTCAGCGGCGCCGCAGCCGCTCCACGTAGGCGGCGATGCGTCGCAAAGTCTCGTCCGTGCCCCACATCCGGCGAACCTCGTCGTCGACGCCGCGGGCCTCAAGGATCCGCGCCATCGTCGGGGCGTGCAACTGGGTCTTCGTCTGCCGGTAGGCGTCGGCCGGGATACTGCCCAGGTCCGACGCCTCCGCCACCGCGGCCTCGATGAGCTCGTCGGCGACGACGCGGTGGGCCAGTCCGCGAGCCATGGCCTCCGCGCCCCGATAGTTGCGGCCGCCCAGCAGCACCTCATCGGCGTGCATCCCGCAGGCGTAGCGCATGACTTCCAACGCGGCGACGGGGAACGGTACCCCGACGCGCACCTCGGCCGCGCCGATCTGCGCCTCGGGGCTGATCAAGCGGCGGTCGCAGGCGCACGCGAGCACGCAGCCGCCCGCGATGGCGGCGCCGTTGATCGCGGCGACGGTTGGCCCCGGATAGCCGAATATCGCCTCGAACGCCGCGGACAGTGCTGGGACCAGCCGATCGGTGTAGCCCGTGCCGCCCTGCACCACGCGGTTGAGGTCGACGCCGGCGCTGAAGGCGCGGCCGGCACCGGTGACAACCAGCGCGCCGGCGCCCGAACCCGCCAGCTCGCGCACCGCCGAAACCAGCTCTTCGAGCAGCTCGACATCCTGCGCGTTGACTGAACCCGACGACAGGGTCAGCACCCGTACGGTTTTCACGGTGCTGATGTCGATCATGATCATTCCTCCGATCAGCGGCCGACGGCCGCGAGGACCACGGGAATGGGCGTGTTCTCGTCGGTGTGATAGCTCGCGCAGACACGGTGGTAGCCGTCGGCGATCTGCAACGCAACCCCCGTCATGAAGTCGCCCCGCACCAGCAGGATGGGCGACAACGGTAGGCCCTTTTCGATCTTGGTGAGGTCCGCGGCGACATGGGGATTGTCCACCGGCAGCAGGCTCAGCTGCGCCGCCCGCAGAATGTCTTTGGCCATCCTGTGCGTCACGGTCCCGGATTTCAGCTTTTTGATCACCTTCTTCACGGTCTGCCCGCCCGCGAGCATGGTGAGGTAGTCCGCCGCCGCCGGAAAGTCGTGAGAATCAGGCTTTTCCAGCCATTTCACGCTGAGCATCGCGTTACTCCCTTCGCCGGCTCCGACATCGACGCAGCCTACCGGCTCGGCCCCGCGAAGTTTGGGATCGGTAGCAACCGGAGCGTTCTGTACTTGCGCCAGGACGACGCCATCGGGGCGGCGCACGAAGGAAGGAAGTACAAGTGAAACGTCTTCTCGCAGCTGCGATTGGGACCCTGGGTTGCGCCGCGGCTTCAGCGGCCCTGGTGGGGTGCTCGGCCGGCGGCCACACCGCCGCGCCCGCGTCGAGCACGACGCCCAGCGTCGCCACGGGCACCAACGCGCAGGTCAAGGTTGGCGGTACCGACCTGGCGGGCGTGAACCCCGCGTCGGTGACCTGTGTGCGGACCGGCGGCAAGATCAACATCGGCAGCGGCTCCACGGGCGGCGCCCAGCAGGCGCTGGCCGTGGTGATGACCGACGAGGCCAGCCCGAAGGTCCAGTCGCTGGCCCTCGTTGTCGACGGCAACGCCCTGGCGGTCAGCGACAACATGGGCGCGAAGGTGGGTTCGGCCAACGTCGTGGTCGATGGCAAGACCTACACCATCACCGGTCAGGCGCAGGGTGCCGACATGAAGAACCCGATGGCGGGAATGATCACCAAGGACTTCAACATCAAGGTGTCTTGCGGCTGATCGGTTGCGGCCCTCGAGCGGCGGACGTGCCTCACTCACGCGTCCGCCGCTCGCGGTTTGCGCAACCTGACACCGCCCCCGGACTTATGATGCAGCCGTGTCGATCCCGGACGAACTGGAGAAGGCGCGTCGTATGGCGTTTGCCGCTGATGAGACCGGGGCGCGCGATCTGCTGCTCTCGTTGATTCCCCGGATCGAGCGCCACGACCGGGACGACCTCATGCTGGAAGCCCTTGCGCAGCTTGGCGAGATCTACCTTGCCCGCGGGGCCTACGACGGGGTCCGCGAATCCGTCCGCCGCATCCAGGACTGCGTAACGATCTACGCCGACATGGCCGCTGGCACCGCCGTCGAACGGGTGGAGTTGTCCGACACCGAGATCACGCGGATGATCTACCTGTACTCGTGGCGCGCCCAGTTCCTGCAGACGGGTCTGGCCGCGGCGCGCGGTGACCACGAAGGTGCGGCGGCGGAGCTGGCGTCCTTGTGCGACAACGACTCCGGCTCCGGGCCCGGTGACCTCGACGACGAGCACCGGTACCTGTGCACCCACGCGTACGTCCTGTGCGCCGTCGCGTGGTGTGACGACGACCTGCATGTGCGATCAGTTCCACTGTGGGAAAAGGTTCTTGATGGCCTCGAGCACGCTAGCGGCAGCGGTTTGCGGGCCGACTACCTGTGGGTCACCGCCGCGACCGGGTACGGCAGGTTCTGTGTGGAAACCGGCCGGTTGCCGGAAGCCGAGCCGTGGCTGCGCCGCGCCGAAGCACGCGCGCAAACCTATGGTTGGGAATTGGCCACGGCCAGAGCGCAACTGGAGCGCGCCGCGGCGCGCTGGGCGGCCAACGACCATGCCGGCACCAAAGAACTGGTCGACCAGGCCTATCCCGTCATCGCCCGCCATCACCGGGCCCACGACGTCGCCCGGTGCTGGCTGTACATGGGACTCACCCGACTGGGAGCCGGCGCCCTGGAGGCTGCCGACGAATGCTGGGAACACGCCGAACGGCACTGGCGGGAATTGGGAAAGCCACTGCATCTGCACCGCATCCTGTTGCAGCGCAGCTGGATCGCCATCTTCTGGAGCCACTTCTCCGACGCGGTCGAACTGATCGCGCAGGCCCGGGAACTGCTGGACTCCTCGCCGCGCAGCAGCTGGCTGCAGTACGCCCAACTCGACAATCATCTCGGAACGGTCTGGCGCGCGGATGCTTTGGCGGATCTCGGTTTCGACAGCTCGGGTGATCCCGACGAGACGCTGGCCGAAACCGAGGCACGCCAGGCCGAGGGGCTCGGCATTCTGCGCGGCGAGGTCGGCACACCGGAGTATCGGCGCGGGATGACCAAGCTCGAGCAGGCAGCCGAGCTCAAGGTGCCGGCCGCCCTGGCGGTCGACTCGGTGCGGTATTCGATCGCCGACGCCGACGCGAGGGCTCGCTGGGCCACCGGCATTGCGGCGCCCATCCTGGCCGGCGCCTTCGCCGTGGCCTGGGAGTGGGAGAACACCGCGCTGATCAGTGAGCTCGTCGAATACCACAGCGCGCGAGGGACTTTCGAGAGGCTGCAACGACCGCGAATCGGCGAATGGGCTTCGACGGCCATCGCGTCGGTGCCCATCGACGCCGACGCGGAGCCCGTCGCGCTGGCCGCCGCCGGCCCATCCGTAGCGGGCGGCGGGTCGTTGACCAGGCTGGGACCGTTGCCGCCCTTGCAGATGCAGCCCGGGGCTGCGCCGATCCTGAGTCACTATCGTGCACTGGCATTGCAGCGTTACGGGCGCGATGTCACCGCGGCCGAGCCTGCCTGGTCCACGTGGCCATGAGCGAGCGCGACCGGCTGACCCTGATGCTGCGATACGCCGACCTCGGGATCGCGACGTACGCCAGCCTGCAGGTCGTCGGCCAGCCGTCGAGAACGGTCACGTGGGTGCTGGAAGAGCCGCTGCTGCTGGCCGCGCTGCAGGAGCTCACCGCTGCCCTGCCCGAGCCACAGGGCACCGAAACCCGGCGTGACGCCATCGAGCGCGCGCTGACCACGGGACCACTGGCCAATCCGGACACCGAACTCGCGGTCGCCTACATCCTCGGTGTGTTGCTGATCGGTACGCCCGGGTGGCAGCTGCTGGCCGAATGCGTGAACTCGTCCCGGGCGGTGCTGTTCGTCTCGCCCAGCGCCCGGCTGGCCCGGGTGCCATGGGCACTGCTCGCGATTCCGAAATCGGGACCGAGCAAAGAGGAACTGGTGCGTGCGCGCCAGGACGCGATTACCGCCAGCGGCCGCGCTGCGGCCCAAATCCCTTGGCAGCTGGCCAACATCGATGAGTTGACCGACGGCCATCGGCTGATGGAGTTGGTCGACGTGCTGATGGCGGTGCCGCCCAACATCGTGCACTCGCCGCGAACGCCCGCCGGGTGGGACGCGCGGCGCGACGGGCCACCGCTGCTGGTTCTCGACCCTCGGGTGCCGGGACAACGGCCGGACTCCGCGCTCGGATCGGTGCTGGGCAGGCCCTCGCCGCACACGCCCGTGGCGCAACACTTCGCCGAACTCATCGACCGGCGACCCATCCTGCCGCATGCCGACACCGTGGTCGACCTGTTCCGCCGCCAAGATGCGGACCGTGCGTGGCTGGCCAACCTGCTGGCTCAAACCCCGTGCCGGCTGTTCTATGTTGGTCACGCGAGTTCGGCGGACAACCAACACGACGGGGGAACTCGGGCGGACCGGGCGGCCCTTCACCTGGCCGACACCGCGGATATCCCCGGGGATGCCAACGCAATCGGCGATCACCGCCCACTGACCGCCTCGGATCTGATGGCCCTTCGGTTGCCGATGCCGCCACGCGTGGCGCTGCTCGCCTGCGGATCGGGGGGTGACTATCAATTCGACGAGGCAACCGGGTTGGTGGCGGCAATGATCCTGGGCGGCGCGCAGTTGGTGACGGCTACCTTGTGGTCGCTGCCGACATCAGCCGCGTATCGGCAATTCACCGAGTTGTCCGGTGCGCCGGGCTCGGAGCCGGCCGATCCGATGGCCGACCTGGTGGCAGCGGTGGACACCTCACACGATGCCGCGCAGGAGGCCGGGTGCGCGGTGAATCGTTGGCAGCGTGCGCAGCTGCGGCGCTGGCGCGCCGGGGATGTGAGCGCCAGCCCGCTGTATTGGGCCGCCCTGGTCACGTTCGCAGTGGACGGCGCCCGCTAGCACTCACAGCGAGGCCACCCAGGCCGCGTGGACGGCCAGCACATCGTCGGGCAGCGAAAGCTCCTCGCGTGAAGTCGGATCGAAGGCCACCAGCACGAGCAGGCCGGGCCGCAGCACCGATAGGTCGAGACCACGGTCGCATCGGGCCAGCTTGCCGATGAACGTCTCCCCGGAGACGGCCACCACCTCGATGAAGGCCTGACGATTGACCTTGCGCACGGTGCCGACCCCGACGGTGCGGTTTCCGGCATCCCGGCGGCGGCGGGACCTGAGCCATTCGGGCGGCAGCGACAGCTTGTTCATGCGATCAGGGTCCTGCCGAACACCGGCTACCGAACCCAACTTTATGGCTGCCGCAAACTTTGCGATGGCCCTATTCTGTGCAGATGAGCGCCGAACCGCAGGTGGCGACCGCCGTGGCAGGTGAGGCGGTGGGCCACCCGCGGCGGTTGGTGATCGAAACGGCCTGGCGCGCCATCGGTCCGGGCGTCGAGGTGTTCAGCGCTGACGACGGCGGCCCGCTGAGCCGGACCGTCAAACGCATCATCGACCCGTTGGTGCTGCGACTGCGGTCCAACCCGGCGTATTCGGCCCCGGTCGTGACGCGCGAGACGGCAGCGGCCATGCACGACCTCATCGTCGGCAGCGGTTCCGAATTACGCTCGGCCGCAGCCTGGTTCGAGGCGCTCAAACAGGAGCGTCGCCGGCAGCGGATTCGCACCGGGAACGCCCAGGAACTGTACTTTCCGGTCTGCTTCGAGCTCGCCGTCACGAAAGGTCCACCGACGCCGCAGGATTACGAGACGGCGGCGGCGGTGCTCGGCGACATCCACCGGGATCGCGATCGCACCGCGATCGAGCTCCTGCATCGCTATGTCGCAGATGCCGATGTGGTTGCCACGCTGGCCGAGCAGCTGGAGCGCAGTTGGCGCGA
The DNA here is from genome assembly GCF_036273375.1 of Mycobacterium sp. Classification (GTDB taxonomy): domain Bacteria; phylum Actinomycetota; class Actinomycetes; order Mycobacteriales; family Mycobacteriaceae; genus Mycobacterium. The sequence goes on from NZ_DASUHS010000219.1 coordinate 6,409, forward strand.
CGTGCGGGCGGGCGAGGCCGTCATCGATGCGTTCCGGGCCGAACTCGACACGGTGTTGGGTGCGGCCGGCAGCCATGGCGTGGCGGCGGCGCGTCAGCGCGTCTGGTCGGCGATGATCACCGACCTCACCCCGTACAACATGGGCGCGCTCGCCCGCACCGATACCGCCCGGCTGCCATGGTCGATCGTCGAGCTGGGCTTGAGTTCGATTGCGCCGCAGCGTCCCCCAACGATTTCACAGAGTGCGGATGGTGACCGCCCCCTGGATCGCAGCGTCGTGGACCGGGTGCGCGCAACCCTGCGACGCACCTTGGATCGCGACGCTTTGCCCGAAATCCCCTTGCTGTGCGAGGAAGAAGTCGACCGGGCCTGCGCGCCGTGGGGACTGCTGGCCGAAGATAAACAAGCCACATTGGTGGCCGGCATCGAGGTCGCGGTGCAGCTGGCTCCGCTGGACCAGAACGCTTCTTGCCGCTATGACTTGGCGACCCAGATCCAGGCGCGCCTTCGCAAGGAAGCCTATGTTTTGCACGCCCGGCGCTATCTGGCCGAGAACGGGCCGATTCATCCGCGCCAACGGCAAGTGGTCGACGACCTGGCCGCCTACGCGCAGCCGTACCTGAGCCGGCTGTGGGCCCGGCTGCACGGGCGCGACGTCTGGCAGGAGCCCTGTGCCGACGTCGACGACGTGCGCGCACTGCTCGACGGGGTGGCGCGCTCGGTGAGCCTCGACCATCGGCAACGGATCAAAGCGATGCTGGAATTGCAGGTGGCCGGATGAGATTGGTTGCTGATTCCGGGCTTTGGAGCACCGGTCCTGTCGATGCCGCGGCCGCGACGCCACTGGTCGCGCTGCTCGAAATCAGCGGCGCGGTGCTGTCCTGGACGGTGGACGACCCCGACGACGTGGCGCCGCACATCACGTTCACCGATGTGTCGCGCGCGGACTGGTTGTGGCGGATCGTCGGCGAGGCCGGACATGTCGCGCTGGTATCGGCCGTGAACGGCGCAACCGGCAAGCCGCACAGCATCGAGCTCACCGGCGTCGACCTGGTGCCAGGCTCGGCCGCCCCGCTGCGCAGGCTGGCCACCGGGCATTGGCTGCGCCGGTGGTGGCCGGCCAGCAGGCAGGACGGCATCGCCGGACTGGACCGCGCGCTGCTCGATGCAGAGGTTGCGTTGCTGACCGCCGGGGCGCAGAGCTTCTTCCCCGACGACACGCTGGACTCCGACGTGGCGCAACTGCTGGAGCCGCATGCCGCCGCGCTGATAAGCCATGTCCGCAGCGATGATTCACGCGTCGTGGACTTGGCGCGTGCGGGTGCCGGACTCGCCGACGAAATCGGCGCGGACGGCGATCGGTGGTCGGAATTGATTGCGGCCGTCGATGATTCGAGCCTGGCCCTGACGCTGCCGAGTGATCGCCGCGACGACTACGCGCTGGCCGCCGGCGCGGGCGCGGGTCCCCGCGGTGCGGGCGCGATAGCCCGGGGCGTCGCGCCCATCGCCTGGAGCGGGGTGCCCCCCGCGATCTTCGACGCCGGTGAGACCACCGTCGACTGGAGCATCGAGGCCGGCGGCACGGCGGTCGTCGCCGTCGTGCAGGCGGCCGTCATCGGCCCGGACCCGGCGACCGGCATCGCGGTGCGGTTGCGCTCGGCCGCCATCGACGGCACCGGCACCCTGGACGCGACCGGGCGCGCCACTCTTCCGCTGAAAGACAGCCAGCGGGGCGCCCTGACGGAGTCGGCGGCGTGGGACCACGATTGGTCGATGACATCGGTGGTCGTCGGCGCCGAAACATCGGAATCTCCCGAGATACGGGAGCGGGTACGGCGGTGGGCGCGGGCGCGGCTGAACCTGCCGCCGCGGGACGCCTTCCTCGCCGAAACATTGGCGTCAGAATCTGCCTATTAGGCCTACTAAGAACCCCGGTCATTCCCTATGCTGAGCGAGTGCCAAACACCTATCGCGTCGTTCAGTGGAACACCGGAAACGTCGGCAAGAGCTCGCTGAAATCGATCGTCACCAACCCCACCCTGGAATTGGTCGGCTGCTATGCCTGGTCGCCGGAGAAGGCCGGGCGCGACGCCGGCGAACTCGTCGGGATCCCGCCGCTCGGCATTGCGGCCACCAACGACATCGACGAGCTGCTGGCGCTCAAGCCGGACTGTGTGGTCTACAACCCGATGTGGATCAACGTCGACGAACTGGTCCGCATCCTGTCCGCGGGGGTCAACGTGGTGACCACGGCCTCGTTCATCACCGGACACAACCTCGGCGACGGCCGCGACCGCATCCTGCAGGCCTGCGAGAAGGGCGGTTCCACGATCTTCGGGTCGGGTGTCAGCCCGGGCTTCGCCGAACTGTTGGCCATCGTATCGGCCATGGTGTGCAACCGGATCGACAAGGTCACCGTCAACGAGGCCGCCGATACCACCTTCTATGACTCGCCGGAGACCGAGAAGCCCGTCGGCTTCGGCCAGCCGATCGGCCACCCCGACCTGCCGGCGATGGCCGCAAAGGGCACGGCCATTTTCGGCGAAGCCGTCCGGCTGGTGGGCGACGCGCTCGGCGTCGAGTTGGACGAGGTGAAGTGTGTCGCCGAGTTCGCCGAGACCACCGAGGACCTTGTCATGGCTTCCTGGACCATCCCCGCGGGACACGTCGCGGGGACCTACATCAGCTGGCAGGGCATCGTCAATGGCAAGACGCTGATCGACCTCAATGTCCGGTGGAAAAAGGGACAGACACTGGAACCCGATTGGAAGATCGAGCAGGACGGCTGGGTCATTCAGGTCGACGGGCAACCGACGGTCACCACCAAAGTCGGCTTCCTGCCGCCGCCGTACTTCGAGGCCACGACGCTCGAGGAATTCATGGACCTCGGCCACATCATGACGGCCGTGCCCGCCATCAACGGGATCGCCGCCGTCGTCGCCGCGGCGCCGGGAATTGCGACCTACGCCGATCTTCCACTGACACTGCCGCGCGGCAACGCGTACGTCGGGTAGCCCAGATCAGCCCTCGCCCGACGCCACGATGTCGCGGACATTCGCCCCTCGTCGAGCGGGTTTGGCGTAGCGGGCCCCCAGCGGCGGCACCGCGAGCGGGCCCTGGTCACGGACCGCCTCGATGGCATTGCGCAGCGGACGGGCAAGGCCCGCAAAGGATCCCATGTCGAACAGCAGCGGCGTCAGCAGCCGGTTGTGGACGAACCCGAAGGAGCTGCGGGTCTCCGGGTCGGCCCAGCCGAGCGTTCCGCCCAGACCGACGTGACCGAAACCGCGCAGTAAACCGGGAACCGGCGACTCGTGATAGCCCAGGTGAAACGGCATGGGCACCACCATGTTTGCGTCGGGCCACTTGCGCCGCGCCTGTCCAGCCAGTCCGCGCGCCAGGTCCTCGGACAGGAACTTCTTTCCGTCGATGCGGCCGTCGTTGGCCAACACGCCGAACATCTTGGCGAGCGCCCGGCCGGTGACGACGCCGTTGGCGGCGGGGATCTCGCCGTCCAAAAACGGGGTGTCGCCCTTGATCAGGGAGATGACGCCGGGGAAGTACATCGCGCCCAGCGCACCGGAGAATGGCAGACCGGCCACCCGCGGTGCGATGAAGTTGAACACCGGTGCGCGCAGCCTGCCCTGCGGTATCAGGATTTGGGCCGGCGTGGTCGGCGAGCCTTCCGGTGGGCGGCCCAGATGCAACCCGTCGGTGTTGAGCGGACGGGCCACCTCCTGGCGGATCAGCTCGCGCATGCCTTTGCCGGTCACCGCCCTGGCCAGGCCGGACAGCAGCCACCCGTAGGTGAGCGCGTGGTAGGCCTGCACACCGCGCAGGTGGTCGACCGGCGCCGCCGCCAGCCGCTCCTCCATGAGCAGGTGGTCCATCAACTCCGTCTTGCTGACGCCGCGCAGGTGTGACAGCCCGGAACGGTGTCGCAGGACGTCGCGAACCGTGATCTCGGCCTTCCCATTGGCGCCGAACTCGGGCCAGTATTCGGCGACGGGCGCATCGTAGGACAGCAGGCCGCGGTCGGCGAGCCGGTGAATCACCGTCGACGCGACGCCTTTGGTCGCCGAGAACACCATGGCGCCGGTGTCGGCGGACCAGCGCTGGGTGCCGGCCCGGTCCGACCACCCGGTCCAGACGTCCACGACCGCCACCCCGTCGAGGTAGACGCTCAGCGCTCCCCCGCCGAACCGGCGACCGGGAAACAGCTGGGAGAACACCTTGATGGCGCTCGCGAAACGCGGGTCGGCAGCACCGGACACACCGCGCGGCAAGCCAGCGTCGGTGACCAGCAGAGTCGACGGCGTCACCGCGTCGCGACGCCTCGAGCGTTCACGAGCTTGAAGCTATCAGCCCTCCGGTGGCTCGGGTTTCGGACCGGGGGCTTGTTCGGGGGGCGAGTCGCCTAAATAGCGCTTCAGCCGCAGTAGTTGATTGACCACCATGCCGATGCCGAGCAGCATCAACACCACCACCACTGCCACCACGATTGCGGTGCTCACGTATCCATGATGACAGCGCGGGAGTTTTGATATCTCTCAATGCTGGGTAGCCACAGCGGCATGAGCAACGAAGACAAGGTGAAGAACAAGGTCGAGGACCTGGGCGGCCGGGCCAAAGAGGCCATCGGCAAGGCCACCGGAGACCACGACACCCGGGACGAGGGCAGGGCGGACCAGGCGAAGTCCAGCCTGAAGGACGCCGGCGAAAAGGTGAAGGACGCCTTCAAAAAGTAATGGACATTCGCAAGGCGTCGGCCGTGGTATCCACGCGCCGACCATTGGTCTCGATGCTGTCCGCGGCTGCGGTGGCCGGTTCGCTCTTGTCGAGCGCATCGGTTCCGTCCGCGGCGGCCGAGCCGTGCCCCGACGTCGAAGTCGTTTTCGCCCGAGGATCCGGCGAAGCTCCCGGTGTCGGCGGGATCGGTCAGACATTCGTCGACGCGTTGCGCTCACAGGTGGGTGGCAAATCACTGACCGTGTACCCGGTCAATTACCCTGCCAGCACTGACTTTTCCAGCCCTGACTTCCCATTGACCGTCATCGACGGCATCCGGGACGCCAGTTCGCACATCGAATCGATGGCGGCGAATTGCCCCAACACTAAAGAGGTACTCGGCGGCTACTCGCAGGGCGCCGCGGTGGCGGGCTACACCACCTCGGCCGCCGTGCCCCCGGGCGTTCCCGCCTCCGCGGTGCCCCCGCCGATGCCACCGGACGTCGCAAAGCACGTCGCCGCCGTGACCTTGTTCGGAACGCCGTCAGGTCAGTTCCTGCGGAAGTACAACGCACCGCCGCTGACAATCGGGCCGTTGTATCAGCCCAAGACGCTCGAGTTGTGCGCGCAGGGCGACCCGATCTGTGGCAACGCCGACGGCAACAACTTCGCCGCGCACACGTCGTATCCCGTTAACGGCATGACAAGCCAGGCTGCCAACTTCGCCTCGAGCCATCTATAGGTTTTGGAGTCTTGCAGAATGAGCCCATGCGGGTTCTGATCACGGGCGGTACCGGTTTCGTCGGCGGGTGGACCGCCAAGGCCATCTCCGATGCGGGGCACGCCGTCAGGTTTCTGGTCCGAAACCCCGACAAGCTGCAGACCACCGTCGCCAAGCTGGGCGTCGACGTCTCGGACTTCGCGGTCGCCGACATCGTCGATCGTGTCGCGGTGCGGGAGGCGTTGCAGGGATGTGACGCCGTCGTGCACAGCGCCGCGCTGGTCGCGACCGACCCGCGCCAGACGCCCGCGATGCTCGCCACCAACATGCAGGGCGCCCAGAACGTGCTGGGCCAGTCCGTAGAGCTCGGCCTGGATCCCATCGTCCACGTGTCCAGTTTCACCGCGCTGTTCCATCCGGACCTGGAGACGCTGACGGCGGACCTGCCGGTGGTGGGCGGGGCGGATGGATACGGAACGTCCAAGGCGCAGGTGGAGATCTACGCCCGGGGCCTGCAGGATGCGGGTGCGCCGGTCAACATCACTTATCCGGGCATGGTGCTCGGCCCGCCGGTCGGCGATCAATTCGGTGAGGCCGGCGAGGGTGTGCGGGCGGCCGTGCAGATGCATGCGATCCCCGGGCGCAGCGCCGCGTGGCTGATCGTCGACGTACGCGATCTGGCTGCGCTCCACGCGGCGTTGCTCGAGCCCGGGCGCGGGCCACGCCGCTACACCGCCGGTGGTCATCGGGTGCCCGCGGCCGACCTCGCGGACCTGCTCGGCGAGGTCGCCGGGACGCCGATGGTCGCCGTCCCGATCCCGGACACCGCCCTGCGCGTTGCTGGCGCGGTGCTGGATCGGGCGAACCGTTTCCTGCCCTTCGAGACGCCGTTCACCTGGGCGGGAATGCAGTACTACACCCAGATGCCGGCGTCGGACGATTCCCCGAGTGAACGAGACCTCGGCATCACCTATCGGGACCCCAAGGAGACTGTGGCGGACACCTTCGAGGCCATGCGCGCCGAAGGCAGCTAGCCGCGGTGCGCCTCAGCCGGCGGCCTTGATTTCCAGGCCGACGTGCACCTTGTCGATACCGCCGCGGACGATCGAGTGCGCGTAGAACCACGGCGCGTGATACCAGTACCGCTTGAGGACGGCGTTGTAGACGCGTCGCGTCTCGGCCTTCGGTAGCACCCGGGCCACGGCTTCGACCTCTTCGCTCTTGGGCTTGCCCAGCGCCCCGCTCTCGGCAATCGTCACCCTGGGAGTGTTGTTGATTCGCTTGGTTTTCCACGAACCGTCGTCGGTGATCACCAACAGCGCGTCGTCGCCGTCGGGCACGCCCCAGATCGGTGTCGGTTTCGGGCGCCCATCCTTGGTGAATGTCGTCAACAGCAAGTACTTGGATTGAATAACGTCCTTGAAGCTGGGGGCCACGCGTGTTCCCTATCTATGAATGGATTTGCCCCACCCCATTCCCCAATCGCGAAGTTCCCAATCATCGCGTCGGGCATCCGGGCCACTCGGCCGAGGCGTCAATTAGTTGCCGCGGCTGAAATGGATTGGCTCACCGTGTAACTGTCGATTCCCTCGGTACCGAGTTCGCGGCCGTAACCACTGTTCTTGACCCCGCCGAACGGTGCCGCCGGATCCATGATGTAGCCCTCGTTGACGCCGAAGGTGCCCGACCGCACTCTGGCCGCCACGCCGTAACCGCGCTCGATGTCGGCGGTGAACACCGATCCCGCCAGCCCGTACTCGGAGTCGTTGGCGATGCGAACCGCCTCGTCCTCGTCCCGGTAGGAGATGACGGTCAGGACCGGACCGAAGATCTCCTCGCGGGCGATCCGCATGCCATTGGTGGCTTCGCTGAACAGCGTCGGCCTTACGTACCAACCGGTTTCGAGGCCGTCGGGCATCTCGCTGCCCCCGGTCACCAGGCGCGCCCCTTCGCTTCTGCCCGATTCGATGTAGCCGCGGACCCGCTCCTGCTGGCGTTGGGCCACCAGCGGCCCGATCTGGGTATCGGGATCAGCCGGGTCGCCCACCGTCATCGATTGCATGCCGGCTGCCAGCGCGTCGACGAACTCGTCCTCGCGCGCCTCCGGCACCAGGATCCGGCTCAGCGCATTGCATACCTGACCGCTGTTGGCGAGGCTGGCCATCTGAATGGCGGTGGCAGTCGCGGCAGGGTCGGCATCGTCGAGCACAACGGCGGCCGACTTGCCACCCAATTCCAGGCTCACCTGCGTCAGGCTCTCAGCGCACGCCAGCGCCACCTGCCGTCCGGCGGCGGTGGACCCGGTGAACGAGACCTTGTCGACGCCCGCGTGGCCGACCAGCTGTTCACCGACATCGCGGCCGCCGGGCACAACATTCAACACACCCTGCGGAAGCTCCGCTGCCGCAACGAGTTCGGCAAGCAGCTGCGCATCGAGCACGGATTCGGGGGCGGGCTTGAGCACCACCGAGCATCCGGCCAACAGGGCCGGCACGAGCTTGCACATGGTGAGAAACTGCGGCATGTTCCACGGGACCACCGCGGCCACAACGCCCACGGGAAGCTTACGGATCCGAATGTCCTTGCCGTACAGGCCCGGACGATCGTGTTGCCACTGGTAATTCGCTGCCATGCCGCAGAACGCCGAGATCATGGTCAGCGGGAGGCGGACCTGCGCCATTTTGGCGAACGTGACGGGTGCGCCGATCTCGGCCGAGATCAGCGCGGCCATGTCGGCTCGGCGCTCCTTGTAGATCCCGGCCAGCCGGGTGAGCGCCTCGATCCGTTCCGCGGGCTGCATCCGTGGCCACGGACCGGTGTCGAAAGCCCTGCGCGCCGCGACGACGGCGCGGTTCACATCCTCGGGTCCCGCGGCGACCGCGTGGCCGATCACGGCCTCGCTGTGCGGCGACACCACCGAGATGACCGACTCAGATTGCGGTGCCGTCCAGTTGCCGTCGATGAAGAGGTGGTCCCTCTCGTACATGTTGCCTCGCTAGGTGTTTCGACCGCCGTTTACGCCGAGGATCTGGCCGGTGATGTAGCTGGCCTCTTCCGAGATGAAGAAGGCGCATGCCGCGGCGATGTCCTCCGGCTTGCCGACGCGACGTACCGGGGTGCGTTGGATGTGATCCTCCACCGTGCCGCCCAGCAGGTGCCGCCGCTCGGCGCTGCGCAGCATCGGTGTGTCGACGAACCCCGGCGGTACGGCGTTGACCGTGATGCCGCTCGGGCCGTATTCCAGGGCCAGCGATTTAGTCAGGCCGTTCACCGCGGACTTCGCGGCCACATAGTGCGCCATGAACGGCTGCCCGGAGTGCGTGCTGGACGACGAAATGTTGACGATGCGACCCCAGCCCGCCTCGATCATGTCGGGCAACACCGCCTGAATGGCGTGGAAGACACCGTTCAGGTTGACGTTGATCACCTTGGTCCAGTCCGAGAAGGACATGTCCATGAACTTCTTGAAGCCCTCGACGCCGGCCGCGTTGACCAGCACCACGACCGGGCCGAGCGCCTCGCGGATCGCCGATACGGCGGTGTCCACCTGCTCACGGTCGGTGACGTCGGCGACATACCCGACGTCGTCGTCGGTGGGAGAAAGGTCGATGACGGCCACCTGAAATCCGTCACTGCGCAACCGTTCGGCGACGGCGCGGCCGATTCCCGACGCACCACCGGTCACCACAGCCGTCTTCGCGACCAACCTCGACCCACCTTCCTGAGCGATCGCCCAACCAATGGGCTTCCCATGCCTATCACCCCGCGTCAACGGTGGTCAAGTAACGGGCCTTGAATATCGAATGCCACGCAATCTAGGGTCCGTTGATGGACAGGCCCCCGTTCCGCTTCGCGGTGCAAACGACCAACGCCGCCGGCGGCCGTGAGTGGCGTGACACCGTTCGCAAGGTCGAAGACCTCGGGTACACAACGCTTTTCCTCGCGGATCACTATCTGGGGCCCGGGCCCGCGCAACGAGAGGCGCGCACCCCACGCCAAGACCTGGCACCCATCGCGGCGATGGCCGCGGCGGCGGCCTGGACCGAGACCTTGCGCATCGGTTGCCGCGTCTTCTGCATCGACTACCACGTGCCCGCGGTGTTGGCGAAGGAAGCGGCGACACTCGATCTGCTCTCCGACGGGCGTCTCGAATTCGGCATCGGCGCCGGCTGGAGCGGGGTCGAATATGCCGCGATGGGGCTCGAGTTCGACCGGCCGGGCCGGCGAATCACCAAGCTGGCCGAGGTGGTCTCGCTCATCAAGGCCCATTGGCGGGGCGAAGAACTCGACTTCTCGGGCGAGTTCGTCGAGGTACACGGTTATGCGGGGCGGCCGCGACCGGTGCAACAACCCCATCCGCCGATCATCATCGGCGGGGGCGGACAGCGCGTTCTTACGCTGGCCGGACGCGAGGCCGACATCGTCAGCATCTCCAGCGTGCCGTTTGTGGCGCAGGACGCCGACGGCCTGGACCCACAGGCCGTAGCGGAGCGCCGGATCGGCTTCGTGCGTGCCGCCGCCGGTGAGCGCTTCGGCCACCTGGACGTCGAAAGCTCCCCGTACTTCACCGAAATCACCGACGATCCCGAAACCGTGCTGGCGGGGCTGTCGAAGTCGACGGGTATCGCCACCGACCTGTTGCGCAACCATCCCAATGTGCTGATCGGTTCGGCGGATCACGTTGTCGAGACGCTGCATTCGCGCCGGGAAACTCACGGCGTCAACTACGTGACGGTGCAGCAGTCACAGATCGAATCCTTCGCGCCCGTGGTGGCCCGCCTGCACGGACGGTGAGCCTTGACCACCGCGACCGGAGGTGCAAGCATGTCAGCTACCCGGTTTGGGCGATCGCTCAAACCAGCGCGCTGACAGTTTCTCGCAGAATGAGACGGCTCAATGGCAAAGCGAACCAGATACAGCGAATACCACGATCAGTACGCGAATTACCGGCTCGAGCTCGACCAACACGGCATCCTATTCATGCAATGCCACACCAACGGCGGCAGCCTGGTGTGGGACTGGCGCGCACACGACCAGATGTCGGACGTGTTCGCCGATATCGCCGGTGACCGCGAAATCAAGGTGCTCATCCACACCGGAACCGGCGAGAACTACAACGCCAACTGGGGACGCCTGCCCAACGGCGACCCGGTCGAAGAGCCCGACTATCTCCTCATGCCCGGCACCCGCGGCTTGCTGAAACTCGACGAAAAGGCATGGTATGCACGCCATTTGATTAGCAACATGCTCGACGTCGACGTCCCGATGATCAGCGCCGTGAACGGACCGTGCAACATGCACTCCGAGGTGCCGTTGCTCGGCGACATCGTCCTGGCCTCCGAAGACGCATACTTTCAGGACGCCTCGCACTTTCCGCGCGGCCAGGTGCCCGGCGACGGCCAACACGTCATCTGGAGCTTCCTGGCCGGCCACACTCGTGCCCGCTACTTCCTGTTGACCGGTATGAAGCTGGGCGCGCAGGAGGCCAAGGAGTGGGGCGTGGTCAACGAGGTGCTGCCCAAAGACCAATTGCTGGACAGGGCCTGGGAACTCGCCAGCGAACTGGTCAAGCGTCCACCGCTGACCCTGCGTTATTCGCGCCAGTTGTTCACCAACCCGCTCAAGCGGGCCTTCATCGACGAGCTCGGCCACGGCCTGGCCCGGGAAACCTACGCGCAGCGCGCCTTCTTCCCGTTCGGCGGCGAGATGGCACCGCTGGACCGTGCCTGGGACCAGCAGCCTTGGAAAAACTCGACGCCCAATGGCGGGCAGCGTAGTGATGAAGTCCCCTCGTGACCGGTATCCAGCAGCGCCTGTCGACCGGGCGGGGCAAGTTCACCACCGACTATCCCGAACTGGGGACCGCGCCCGTCAGCTATGAGGACTCGATCTCCGAGGAATTCTTCACCGCCGAGCGCAAGGCTGTCTTCGAGCGAAGCTGGTTGTGCGTGGGACGGATTGAACGCCTGCCCCGCAAGGGGTCCTACTTCACCCGCGATCTGCCCGGACGCCTCGCCTCGATCGTGATCGCCCGCGACCGGGACGACACGGTGCACGCGTTCCACAACGTGTGCGC
>NZ_DASUHS010000220.1:0-4621 GCF_036273375.1 Mycobacterium sp.
GGCGACTCTCCGGTCAGTGATCTCCTGCACCGTGACTAAGTCTGAGCACGAGCGCCTGACCAAGTTCGACGACACCTGTGCGGGCTGGGATCGTTACATAGCCGCACGCATCGACGTCTACGACTTGGCGACCGGCATTCCGTTCATCCAAGACGGCCAATACGCCTGAGCCGCCATACATATCAATCTGCGCGGATAACATTCTGCGGCAAAACTGCCGCCCAGTGCCCCAGATCGAGCCCTCTTTGTTGTCATTCCTGAAGGAGCGGGGCCGGTCAAGTCCCGTTGTGGTTGTTGTGTTGGTCGTTGTTTGGCCGTTGTTCGCCGTGGTTTGGGCGCGCCGCGTGAGGCGTCGGTGTCCAGGGTCGGCCGGTAGGCCGACCGCGTAGCGGCCGAAGGCCCTGGACGCTGGCGCCGCGGGGTGCATGCTGTGTGGGCGGACAGACGGTGATGTTTAGCCGTTGGGTGTGGGTGTCGGCTCCATCGCCGAGGTCACTCGGCATTGGGACAGCGGTGGTGGCTGTCGGTCATTCCTTCGCTGCGCGGGGCGGCATGGAGGTGTTCGACGGGTGCGGCCGGGTGGGGTCATTCAAGTGGGCGACCACGCCGGTGGGCTGGGGGTCAGACACAAACGCGACCTGCGCCCGGCCGCGGTTCGGGCCGACCAATCCCAGGCCGGGGGTCAGACAACAAATCGACCTGCGCTCGGTCCGTTCTTCGGGTGGCTCATGCTGCAGCGGGGGTGAGGGCGCGTCGGCAGGTGCCGTCGCGCAGGGCGTAGTAGACGCATTCGATCAGTTCACGGGCGGCGGCGACGTTGCCGATGTTGCGGCCGCGGCGCGCGGCGATGCGGTCGCGGTAGCCGCCGATGTAAGTGTGTTTGCCGACTCGCTGGACGGCCTCGACCGCGGCCCAGCGGACCAGCCGGCTGCCCTGCTTGCTGATCCGGCCGCGATGCACGGTGGTGTCGGACTCGTAATGCCTGGGGGTGAGTCCGGCCCAGCTGGCCAGCTTGGCGGGTGCGGGGAAGCGGGTGATGTCACCGATCTCGGTGACGAATACCGCGGCCAGGATCGGGCCGACACCGGGCAGGGTTTGCACCGCGGTGTAGCCGGAGTGGTTAGCCAGCTGCCTCGCGGTGGTCTTGGCGACCTGGTCGATCTGGGTGTCGAAGGTGTCTATCAGCTGCAGTAAGGAGTCGACCCGGGCGCGGGCCGCCGCAGACAACGCAGCCCGTTCGAGCAGCATGCTGCCCTGCACACCGAACAGGTCGCTGACCGGCACACAGACCCCGTGGTTGGCCAGCACCGCATGCACCTGGCAGCGCAGGCTGGTGCGCAGGTGCACCAGCTTGGCGCGGTGCCGCACCAGCTCCCGCAGCTCCCGGGTGGCCGGCGGGGCGATCCATGCTTCGGGCAGCCGCTTCATGCGCAGCAGATCGGCAAGGTCCGCGGCGTCGCGTTCGTCGTTCTTCACCCGCCGGTAGGAGAAGCCTTTCACCCCGAGCGGGTGGGCCAGATGCACGCAGCCGCCCAGCTCGGCCAGCGCGTCGACCGCCCAATACCAGCCATACGTGGCTTCCAGCACCACCTCCGGGTCTTCTCCGGCGCGGGCCATTACCGCGGCCAGCTGCTCGCGGTCGTTGACGATGCGCACCGTCTCCAGCCGCTCGCCCGCCTCGGTCATCCGCACCAACACCGAACGGCGCCGATGCAGATCCATGCCGACGTACTGCCGACCGTCGTAGTCTTCGCTCACAGGGGCCTCCTTCGTCGAGATGGACGTGAGCACCCCGATGATCACTCGGGAGTCCACGAGGAGCGGAGGCCCCGCTCCTTCATGCCATCAAGCTGCGGCGGCTGAGTTGCTGGTGTCGGTAATGGGGAACGCGGTGTGCTCGTTGTAGAGGGTCTTGGTTTGCAGGCAGTGGTGCAGGATGCCGATCATGCGGTTGAACAGGTTGCGTTGGGCGGCGTTGTGGCGGTCGCCGGCGGCTTTGCGCCGGTCGTAGTGGGCGCGGGCGCCGGGTGAGGCGGTGAGCGCGGCGAAGGCCCAGACGTAGCCGACGCTGGCGAGGCGTTGGTTCTTGACCCGGCGGTGCATGACGGTCAGGCTTTTGCCGCTGGCGCGGGTGACGGGCGCGGCTCCGGCGTAGGCCTTCAATGCCCGTGCGTCGGCGAAGCGGGATCGGTCATCGCCGATCTCGGCGAGTACCCGGGCGCCGGTGAGGGATCCGAGTCCTGGCAGGCTGGTGATGATCTCGGCGTCCGGGTGTCGATCAAACTGCTTGCTCGCGGCCTCGGCTAACTCTTCGGCGTTGGCGCAGGCCGCGTCGAGCATCCGCAGCAGCGCTAGGGCTTGCCGCCCGAAGGCCTTCTCCACCGAGGGCAGCTGCCGCAGTTGCGGGGTGCGCAGCGCGGCCTGGATGCGGGCGGCCTCGGCCTCGAGGCCGCGCTGCCGTCCGGCGCGTTTGAGCAGCGCCCGCAGCTGCGGCTTGGTCAGCGCTGCTGCGGCGGCGGGGGTGGGTGCGGCGGCGAGGACCGCCCGGGCTTCTGGGCGCAGTATCCCGTCGCGTTTGTCGGCGAAGGCGGCCAGGATGCCGGGGTAGTACTCGCGCAGCAGCGAGCGGAGTTTGTTGTGTGCGCAGGTCCGTTCCCAGACCGCGTCTTGTTGCGCGCGGGCCAGCACGGCGATCGCCTGCACCAGTTCGGTGTCGGCCGGCAACGGCCGGTGCGCGGCCAGGTCGGTGCGCAGGACGTGCGCGAGCACCATGGCATCTCCGGCGTCGGACTTCTTGCCCGCGACCGAATGCCGGTCGCGGTAGCGGGACACGGCCATCGGGTTGATCGCGAACACCTTCCGCCCGGTGGCACGCAGGCACGCGACGAGCAGCCCGCGGCTGGTCTCGATCGCCACCGGGATCGGGGCTTCGGCGCTGTCCCCGGCCTCAGCCAATGACTCAAGCAGCAGCGCGAATCCCTCCGTGTCGTCGCCTATACGGCGTTTGGCGACCTGCTTCCCGTCGGCGTCGATGATGGCCACGTCGTGGTGGTCTTCGGCCCAGTCGATACCGCAGAACACTGTCAAGATCTCGATCCTCCGTTCTTCGTAAGCGTTGTGGCTTGGTCGCGAGCCTGGGCCGGGTACGCAGCTCCCTAATGGCAGGGCTCGAGGCCCGACATCCCACCAGCCGTTCGTGACCCCAGCGCACCGGCACGGCCCTCGGTCTGTCACGGAGCTCGGCGCTCGCGTCGAAGCAAGAAGTGATCCGCACCAGTGGCTCGAACCACGAAGATGATCAACAGTCACGAAGCTGGTAGCGAGCAGCGACACGCTGTTAGTAGGTGCGGGCGTCGGGAGGAGGCCGGTCTCCCGAAAGGGCTCGACAGCCACGGGTGTAGTGAAGGCCTCGACCCGACAGCCGCATCGGCGCTGGTGGCGCCAGCTCGCTCCGCGCCGGTCTTCATCAAGGACTCACTGGCGCCGGAGCGGGGAAGGCGCGGAGCTGGATTGAGAGTAGGTCTCGCGATCTTGACCAAGGGTTCAACGACCCGGTCGTTCCTGGGCGATGACCTGGGCTGCTCATATGCCCATTAGGTGTAGTGCCGCACCGTCACCGCCTCCAACGCCTCGACCGGGACGGCGACCTGCGCCCCGCGCGGCCCGACCCGGGTGGTGGCGTGCTGACCGAGCCAGCCGATGAGCTGCCCCGCAGCGCGGTCTTGCGCGGCCTCGTACGTGGCCGCGAGCTCCGGGTGCAACTCCGCCGCGAGCGACCACGACTTCGGCCCGTTCACCACGATCTCAACGAACCGCACCGCTGACGCGTCGGCCCGCAACCGGCCGCGCGGTTGACCGGTCTCGGGATCGACGCCGGCGACCCACGCCTCGTACCCATCGCCCGGGAGCGGCGCGAGCTCGACGACAGATCCGTCGGGACCGGTCACGAACCGCCGAGCGATGCCGGTGCCCTCGGTGAGGTAGTAATCATCGGCGCGGGATCGGTCGGCGTCCAGGTAGTTCCGGGCAGCCGCCGCGGTCCCGCGATATACCTTCACCCCACCGTGCATTTACTCAACCATTCCGAATAACAGCCAATAACATCCAACAATGCATTTCTCGCTTTACCGAGCGCATTCTTCGGCTACCTATTTGGTAGCATGTGTGCCGCATTGAGTAAAGGCTTGGAAATTGTCAGTTATTCGTGGTTGCCGTTGGTAATAGATATTCTGCGTCATTGGAAGGTTGTGGAGAATTCGGGGACGACGGTCTTATGGGTAGACCCGCACAAAGGCGAGGCGTGGCTGGTGGAAACGAGGGGTCTCGGCGCGGCCCAGGCCTGGCAGCGGTCGGAAGATCAGCTGCTGGTCAATGCCGGCGGTTCCGCCGCTGACGGCACCGCCGTGCAGGTTGGCGTCCGCGGCTTGCAAGTCGAGTGGCGCTTGGACGGTGCGGGCGAGGATGCGGCTTCCAAAACCGGGAGCGTTGCGTTTCCACGAGCGATTAGATGAGCTCGACGTGGCTGCTCATGTCGTCAGCACTGAGGTGGACTCCTTCGGGGACGTGGGTGTACGCCCACGCCGATTCTGTCCCGGCCGGGGAACGGGTCGGATCGGATGTC
>NZ_DASUHS010000221.1:0-8753 GCF_036273375.1 Mycobacterium sp.
TTGGTCGGACTCAAACCGTCGCGCGGTCGGCTGCCTCTGGACGCGACGCTGCGCCGGATGCCGGTCGGTGTCGTCGTCAACGGCGTAGTAACCCGTTCGGTCCGTGACACCGCGGCCTTCTACCGCGAGGCCGAGCGGATCTGGCGTAACCCTAAGCTGGCACCGGTCGGGGACGTCACCGCGCCCGGCCGGCAGCGGTTGCGGATCGCGGTGCTGACCCGTTCGGTACAGCGCGAGTGCAGTCCGCAGATGCGGGAACTGACGTTGAAGTCCGCGGGCCTGCTCGAGGAACTGGGCCACCGTGTCGAACATGTCGACGAGCCCCCGGTCGCGGTCAGTTTCGCCGACGACTTCGTGATGTATTGGGGATTTTTGGCGCTGGCCCAGGTACGCGGGGGGCGGCACCTGTTCGGCGAGACATTCGATCGCAGCAAGCTGGACAGCCTGACGCTGGGTCTTCTTCGCCACACCAGCCGCAACATTCACCGTCTCCCGATGGCGATCGTGCGGCTGCGCCGGGCACGCCGACGCACCGCACAGTTCTTCCGTACCTACGACGCAGTACTCACACCGACCCTCGCCGACGAGACGCCCCGCATCGGATTCCTGGCCCCCACCGATTACCAGCAGGTCATCAGCCGGCTGATCGACTGGGTCTCGTTTACCCCGCTGCACAACGTCACCGGCGAACCCGCGATCTCGCTGCCGCTGGGTCAGTCCGCCCACGGCATGCCGGTGGGCATGATGCTGTCGGCCGATATGGGGCAGGAATCGCTGCTGCTCGGGTTGGCCTATGAGCTCGAAGAGGCGCAGCCGTGGGCGCGCATCCACGCCGCCGGCTGATCAGACCTGATGGCGCGACCCGCTTGGGTCGGCTGGCCCGATGGCGGCGACCCGCTTCGCCCGGCTTCGCCGCGCTCGCCCGGCTTCGCCTCGCCCGGCTTCGCCGCGCTCGCCCGGCTTCGCCTCGCCCGGCTTCGCCGCGCCCGCCGCGGCCGCGCTCGCGATCGCCGCTAGTCCGAGCCGAGCTTCTCGAGCATTCTCTTGAACTCACGCTGCTGAGTATCGGTGAGTCTGGCCAAGATGCGGGCGTCGGCGCCACGGACCGCTCCTTCGGCGCGCTTGAGCAGGGCGCGCCCCTGGCCGGTCAGATTCGCCGGGAGCGCCCGCCCCGAGGACACCGACGACGGCCGCGCCACGGCGCCGACCTCTTCCAGCTTGCGCAGCACCGTGTTCATCGCCTGCGGAGTGACGTTGGTGTGGCGGGACAGCTCGGCGCTCGACATTCCCGGGAACATCGAAAGTATGCGCAGGCAAACGAATTCGGGCAGGGTCAGGCCCAGCGGACCCAACGCGGTGGCAACCGCTGGTCGCAGCACCGCCCCTACCCGATAGAGGAGGTAACCCAGCGGAGCATCGTCGGCCTGCATCATGTCAACGATATTGACATATTTCCACCGGCCCGACGCGCACATTGTCCAGACCGTGATTGTTGCCGCCCCGACGGGGTAACCGACCGATTACCCGCAGCGCTTGTGGCACACGAGGAGGTTCGATGCCGAAGACGACGAAAGGCGGCGCGGCCAAAAAGAGCGAATTGCCCAGCACATTGCAACGTTCCAGCGCCAAGGCCCAACGTACATTCGCGAAAACCCATGACGCGGCCGCCGACGAGTACGGCAGCGAGGAGCGCGCCCACCGGGTGGCGTACGCCGCTGTCAAGCACAGTTTTGAAAAGGTCGGCGATCACTGGGAGCCCAAGGACGAGAAGGGCCCATCCGATGAGCGGGCCGAGAGCGGTGGCCTGCGGCCAACCGGGCAGTCGGCCGAGGGCGTCGATGCCAACGCGAGCAAAAAGCACCTGCTCCACCTGGCCCGCCGTCTCGACATTGCCGGCCGGTCCACTATGAACAAGTCGGAGTTGGTTGACGCGATCATGAAGCACAACCGCCGGGTTCGGGGCCGCTGAAAGGGTGTCGTACCACGGCGAAACGGCTGCCAACGCGGAAGTCGCGACTCACAGCCCCGGACCCACATTCTCGCGGCCGGAGCGGTTCAGGCGCCGGGATACAAAGCCGGGCCGAAAGCGCGAAGGCCATCCCCGCCCGGAGCCCGATCGTCGACCAGTTGGGTGCGAACCGGGGCTCGTGAGCGGCCCGGCGAATTGGATGCGCTGTAACGGTTTTCGCTAGAGAATCGGTCGTCCGCCAGTCACCGCCACGCGCGCCCCAGAGATGTAACTCGCGTCATCGGAGGCCAGCAGCACGTAGATCGGGGCGAGTTCGGCGGGCTGACCGGCGCGTCCCAGCGGCACGTTGTCGCCGAAAGATTCCACGCTGTCCGGCGGCATAGTGGACGGAATAAGGCGTCCATATCGGTCCGGGACACTGTTGACCCGAATTCCTTTGTCGCCCAATAGCTGGGCTAGGCTGGCCGAAAAATTGGCGATAGCCGCCTTCGTCGCCGCATACGGCGCCAAGGTGGGATGGGGCGTATCGGAATTGACCGACGAGCTGCCGATAATCGACGAGCCGGGGCTCATGTGCGGTACGGCCGCCTTGGCGAGGTAGAAATACGCTCCGATGTTGAGCCGGAAGGTGTACTCCCACTCCTCGTCGCTGATCTCGTCGAGACTCTTGCGCATCATCTGATAGGCGGAGTTGTTGACCAGGATGTCCACGCCGCCCAGTTCCTGCACCGCCCGGTCTACGACGGCGCGGCAGTGCGCGGCGTCGGAAAGATCGCCGGGCACCAGTACGCATTTGCGGCCGGCATTGGTGACGTAACGGGCGACCTCGCGCGCGTCGTCATCCTCGTTGAGGTAAGCGATCAGCACGTCGGCGCCTTCTCGCGCGAACGCGATCGCGACCGCACGGCCGATGTCGCTGTCGCCGCCCGTAATGATCGCCTTTTTGCCCAGCAGTTTTCCCGAGCCCTGGTAACTGTTTTCACCACAATCAGGAATCGGGTCCATCTGCGCCTGTACACCGGGGACGGATTGTTGTTGCGCCGCAAAGCCCATGCGATTTCCTTTTCCGGTCATTATTTGCGATTCACAAGCCGGACGAGCCGGGCGAGCCTTCGGCTCTACCGGTCCACCGCTTTACGATTCGCGCGGCACCGGGCCCGCCGTCGGAACATGCGGGTCGTCGTCGGCCGGTGGCTCGGGATCGCGCCATTCCTCGCTACGACTGGACCTGTTGCCGCGAACCAGTACCTTCCAGTTCTTCCTTGACCGCGTCGTCCTCGCGCGAACCGTGCTTGGAGTTTCCGCGTTGCACGTGACTGCCCCCTTGCGGCTGCCTCAGATTGGCCCGCCCTGACACGCCGATTGCAAGGTAGGCCCTAGCGCTCCGATTACCCGTCAGCACCCGACCTAATCGCGGTGGCCGGCTGTGAGTAATGGTGCAGTTGTTATCCACTGATGCGAAAGATGCTGCTCAAGAATGCAACCCGATTTCCGCGGCTAACCGGCCATTGTGGGTGCAGATGTTTAAAGCGGCGACCGGCTGGCTATTTGCTGGTTATACCTCTATGCCCTTTCGGAGGGCGATTGTTCGACACGAAAGGAAATGGACAATGAAGGTTACAAAGACTGCCGTTGCGACAGCTGCCGCTGCCGGGGGAATAGCAGTGGCAACGATTTTCGCGACGCCAGCTTCTGCTGCGCCCAATATTCAGGGGTTCGGCACCAGCGAGCAACTCGTCGACGGGGCGCTGGTCACCAATTACACGGTGAGCAACCTGCAGCCCAGCAACGTCGCCATCCCCGGCTACACGCCTAAGGGCACGCTGTACCAGGCCGACGTCACCGCCAGGTCGGACGGCGGGCTGGTGACTCCGATGGTCAACGATTTCATCGCCCGCGGGCCCAACGGCCAGAACTACCGGGTGATCGACAAGGTTGGGGCTCCTAATGGGCTCAACCCGGCACCGATCGCCCAGGGCAATGAGTCGACCGGCACGCTGTACTTCGACGTGACCGGCGCGCCGCCGAACGGCGTCGTCTACAACGACGGGATGCAGGACATCCTGATGTGGACGTCGAACATGCAGGGTGGCTCGGCGCCTGGCGCGCCGAACAGCCCGGCACCGGGTGCACCGCCTGCGCCGGCGCCGCAGACCTAAACCGGTTTGTGAATTCTCCCCGCGCCACGCCGAGTGGCGCGGGGAGATTCGCACCTGGAGGAATCGTGTGCGCCGGAATCGGGTATTCGACAGGACATGAGTAACCCGGATCACAGGCCGGCGCCGGTACGCGCGCAAGCGCAGCGGCACGCCGAAGAAGCCCGCGCGGCAATGGAAGAACGACGCAGCAAACAGAGCGGCGGGCTGAGCGGCTGGGTTGCCGAGCGTGCGGCGCGATGGGACCTCTCGGGCCAGGACGAAACCGCACTGCAGCGACAGAAATATCTATGGAATGTGCTGGTGGACTACTGGTTTCGGATGGAGATCGACGGCTGGGAGAACATTCCGGATAAGCCACCGGCTCTTCTGGTGGGGATTCACTCCGGGGCCCCTTTCGTCTGGGATGCGTGGACGGTCGGCCTGCAATGGTGGCGGCGGTTCGGGCAGGAGCGTGCCCTGCACGGCACCGCTCACGATGCGTTGATGGCCATTCCCTTGTTCGGGCGGTACTTCCGGTCGATGGGAGTGCTGCCGGCCGCCCCCGACGCGATCGCCACCGCATTGGCGGAAGGGCGTGACGTGGCGCTGTGGCCCGGTGGGGAAGTGGACTCGCTGCGCCCGTGGACCGAGCGCGATCAGGCCAACCTGGCGGGACGGACCGGCTTCGTCAAGATGGCGATTCGCGCCGGCGTGCCGATCGTGCCGATCTCGACCGTCGGCGGCGCCGACGCGATGCCTGTGCTGATCCGTGGCGACCGGCTGTCGAAAACCCTGCGTCTGGACCGTATCTTGCGGCTCAAGGTATTTCCGTTGGCCGTCTCGTTGCCGTGGGGGATCGCACCGGCGGCGCTTCCGCAGCTGCCCTTGCCGGCCAAGATCAGAACCCGGTTCATGCCCGCCGTGCAACTTGACCACGATCCCGCGCGGGCGGATGACGACCAGTACGTCGACCGCAAATACCGCGAGGTGCAAGACGCCATCCAGGAAGGAATGGATGCGCTCGCGCGCAAGCGTGCATTCCCGTTGTTTGGTTGATAGCCGACGAAAGCGGTGCGCTAGGGCTCTGATGCGTCCGGGGTGCTCAGCACGCGCGCGGGCGTGGTGGCCGAGGTCCAGATCGGAGTCAGCCTCGAGTCGGCGACGAGCCATTCCGGTTGCGGTGGCGTTGCCGCCCGGTAGCCGACTCCCCGGACCGTGTCGACCATGAACTGGTGCCGGGTGCCCAGCTTGGCGCGCAGTCGCCGAATGTGCACGTCGACGGTTCGCACCTTGCCAGTGCTGTCGGGGCCCCACGCCTCTTGCATCAGCCGGGTTCGGGTGAACGCCTGACCAGCATGCTGCACAAGGAAATTCAGCAATTTGAACTCGGTGAGCGTCAAACCAAGGTCGCTGCTGTCCAGCGACGCGGTGAAACTGGCCGGATGTAACAAAAGGTCGCCGAACTTCAGGATGCCGTCGACCGCGCTGCGCCGGCGGCTGATCGCAAGGCGCAACCGGGCCTGCAACTCCTCGGCGCCGGTTCCGGGCAGCATCACGTCATCGAAATTGCCGTCGACGCCGACGGTGGCACCGTCTGCCGGTGCCACCAGGGCCACCAGTGCGGTACCGGGGTTGTCGGTCGTCAGTCGGTGGCTGACGACCTGAGCCATCGCCATATTGCTGCGCGCATCAATGATTGCGATGTCGGCCATGGCGCACTGCCCGTCGATGTCGTCCGTCAGGGTAGTGCGGCGCATCGGCTGCGCAAACGTCGCCAACAAAGGTAGGGCCGATTCGAAGTCGTCCTCATCGGTGAGCACCACCACGTCCAACGGCATCTCCAAACCTCTCGACGTCCTGGCTTCCCCCCCGGTCCGTAGGCACCTCTCGGAGATGTCTTACAGCGCTAGGCGCGGGTACCCCCGCCAGCTGAAAACTATGCAAAGCTATGCAACCTCAAGGTCAGTACTGGCCGGTCCGGCTCAGAAAGCGATGGGCCCGGCCCGTTTACACGGACCAGGCCCATCGTTTGCAACGTGCTACTGGTTGTCTTTCTGGCGCTCCTCAGCCGCCTTGGCGCCGCCGCGCGCGGCTTCCGCTTCGGCTTCCTTCTTCGCCGCGTCGCGCTGCGCTTCGGCCTTGTCTTGCTGCGCCTGGCCCTCGCGGGTGAGGTCATCACGACCGGCCACCGCGCCTACGGCCTCCTTGGCCTTCCCTTTGACGTCCTCGACGACGCCTTTCACAGCTTCGGCAGGTCCCGACTTGTTTTCTTCGGCCATAAAAATGCTTCCTCCTCGTTGGCGTACTGTGAGCGATCCAATGCTCTACGGCGATCGCGAGCGATCGGCCCATACGGCGAGGCCGGTCCTCTTTGCTTAAGACCGCATCGTTCTGCCGCGTAGATCCGGATTCCCACGCGAACCGTGGCTCAAACGCGAGCCCGAAGAAAGCCCATAGGTGCCGGGGTATTCCGGTACCGGGAGACTCGAAAATTAATCCGGCGCGCCAACTGTGCGCATAATGCACCCCGTCGAGGCCGCATTGTGCTGCGATGAGGCAGGATGTGAAATGCCGTTCCGGATGGAGATCGCCCGGGATGGCACTCTCATGCGAGGAGTCTGATGACGGAGTCCAGGGAGCCCCAAGTCGCCGGCTCGGCGGCTCCGAGACCGGAGGCGGCAACCCCCAGCAACGGCGTATCGACGTCAGCACCGGAAACTGGACTGGCATCTGGCCAGCCGCTGAGCCGGGCCAGGTATTCGCGGGTGTTGCTCAAGCTCGGCGGGGAGATGTTCGGCGGCGGCCAGGTCGGCCTGGATCCCGATGTCGTGGCGCGGGTGGCGCGACAGATCGCCGAGGTGGTTCGCGGCGGTGTCCAGGTCGCCGTCGTTATTGGCGGTGGCAACTTCTTTCGGGGTGCGCAGCTTCAGCAGCGCGGCATGGAACGCACCCGTTCGGACTACATGGGCATGTTGGGCACCGTCATGAATAGCCTGGCGCTGCAAGACTTCCTGGAGCAGGAAGGCATTGTCACCCGGGTCCAGACCGCGATCACCATGGGCCAGGTCGCCGAGCCCTATCTACCCCTGCGCGCGGTACGCCACCTGGAGAAGGGGCGGGTGGTGATCTTCGGAGCCGGCATGGGACTGCCGTACTTCTCCACCGACACCACGGCCGCCCAGCGTGCCCTGGAGATCGGCGCCGAGGTGGTCCTGATGGCCAAGGCCGTCGACGGCGTGTTCGACGCGGATCCGCGGCAGCATCCCGATGCCGAATTGATCGCCGCGATCAGTCATCGTGAGGTCATCGACCGCGGGCTGCGAGTGGCCGATGCAACCGCGTTCAGCCTGTGCATGGACAATGGCATGCCGATCCTGGTGTTCAACCTGCTGACCAATGGCAATATCGCGCGAGCGGTCGCTGGTGAGAGGATCGGGACTCTGGTCACCACCTGAACTGAAGACGCGATGACTTGCGCGTGCGAGGATGCGCAGCGCAGCAATGAGGAGGAGCGGCGCACATGATCGACGAGGCTCTCTTCGACGCGGAAGAGAAAATGGAAAAGGCTGTCGCGGTCGCCCGCGACGACTTGTCGACCATCCGGACCGGGCGCGCCAACCCGGGCATGTTCTCGCGGATCGTGATTGACTACTACGGCGCTGCCACACCCATCACGCAACTGGCCAGCATCAACGTGCCCGAAGCGCGCCTCGTCGTCATCAAGCCCTACGAAGCCAGCCAGGTGGGCGCGATCGAGACGGCGATTCGCAACTCCGACCTCGGTGTCAACCCCACCAACGATGGCACCCTGATCCGGGTGGCAGTGCCGCAGCTCACCGAGGAACGCCGCCGAGAGCTGGTCAAACAGGCCAAGGGCAAGGGGGAGGACGCCAAGGTCTCGGTGCGCAACATCCGCCGCAAGGCGATGGAGGAGCTGCACCGCATCCGCAAGGACGGCGAGGCCGGAGAGGACGACGTCGGCCGGGCCGAAAAGGACCTGGACAAGACCACCCACCAGTACGTCACCCAGATCGAAGAGCTGGTCAAGCACAAAGAAGGCGAACTGCTGGAGGTCTGACGACCGCTCAGCAGCTAAGTTAATCCACGCCAGTGGCTACTCCAGAACCCGGCGCAGGCGACCCGCCCGACAATCCGGCGCCCGCCGCCGAGGAAACGATCCAGCAGCCGGCCAAGAAGACATCTCGGGCCGGACGCGACCTGCGCGCCGCCATCGCGGTGGGGGCCGGCATCGGCGGCGTTCTGGTCGTGACGCTCGTGTTCGCGCCGCGCTTCTGGGTTCCCATCGTCGCCCTGGCCATCGTCGTGGCCACCCACGAAGTCGTTCGGCGCTTGCGCGAAGCCGGCTACGTCATCCCCGTCATCCCGCTGCTGGCCGGGGGCCAGCTCACCGTCTGGTTGACCTGGCCGTTCCACGCCGCGGGCGCACTGGCCGGCTTCGGCGTCACCGTGGTGGTCTGCAACATGTGGCGGCTGTTCATGCAGGACAACAGCAAACGGCCCGAGCCGTTCGACGGCTCGCCGTCGGCTAACTACCTGAGGGACGCCTCGGCCACCGTGTTCCTGGCCGCGTGGGTGCCGCTGGTCGCGTCCTTCGGCGTCCTGCGGGTCTACCCGCACGACGGGGC
>NZ_DASUHS010000222.1:0-3997 GCF_036273375.1 Mycobacterium sp.
CAGCCGTCTCGCCACCTAACAGCTTGACGGCGACCATCCGGTCCTTAACGGTGTCGTACGCGCGGTAGACCTCGCCCATTGTCCCGGTGCCGATCAGTGAGCGCAGCTCGTACGGCCCGAACCGGGTACCGAGCCGCGAACCGCGGGACGAGAAGGTCAAATCAGCATTCCTTTCTCAAGACAGTCCAGCTCGCGAATTCCCGAATTGGGCGTCGACATAACGTGCGCAGCCTCACGCGTGTCGCTACACCGAGACAATGCCGCTATGGTGCGTCGGCCAGTTGACCAACAGGATCGGCCTGCACAACCGCGCCAACCCCACACTAGCGGCGTCTGCGCTCGCAGGCAGACCGCAATCGCGAGCCGCACCCCCCGATACAGTGAGTGACTGTCCGGCACGTAAGAAGGTGAGGCCTTCGATGACCGACATGACGGCGCAGTTCGCGGAGATCGTCGGCGAGCACAACCTGCTTACGGGCGACGCCATTTCCGAGGACTATTCGCACGACGAGGTGCTGACCAAGCCGCCGCAAAAACCGGCATACCTGGCCAAACCCGCGACCGCCGACGAAGTCGCGCACCTGCTCAAGGTCGCCACCGAAAACCGCGTGCCGGTGACGGCCCGCGGCTCGGGCACGGGCTTGTCGGGCGCGGCGATCCCCCGCGCGGACGGGCTGCTGATCTCCTTCGAGCGCATGAACGTCGTGCTGGAGGTCGACGTCACTAACCAGGTAGCGGTCGTGCAACCCGGGGTGACGCTCACCGAACTGGACGACGCCACCGCCGGCACGGGGCTGCGGTACATGGTGCATCCGGGCGAGTTGTCGTCCAGCGTCGGCGGCAACGTCGGTACCAACGCCGGCGGCATGCGCGCGGTCAAGTACGGCACCGCCCGCAATAACGTGCTCGGGCTGCAGGCGGCGCTGCCCACCGGCGAGCTCATCCGCACCGGCGGCAAGATCGCGAAGGTCTCCAGCGGCTACGACCTGACCCAGCTCATCGTCGGCTCCGAAGGCACCCTGGCCCTGGCCACCGAGGTGACCGTCAAGCTGCATCCGCGGCTCGACCACAGCGCCACCGTGCTCGCACCATTCTCCGACTTCGACCAAGTCATGGAGGCAGTGCCCAAGATCCTCGCCAGCGGCCTGACGCCCTACATCCTGGAATACATCGACAACGTGACGATGGCCGCGCTGGTCCATACCCAGAATCTCGAGCTGGGCGTTCCCGATAACATCCGCGACAGCTGTCAGGCCTATCTGGTTGTGGCACTTGAGAATCGGACCGCGGACCGGTTGGACGAGGACGTCGAGAAGACCGGTGAACTGCTCGCTGAACTCGGTGCCGTGGACGCTTATGTGCTCGAAGGCGGCTCGGCGCGCAAACTCATCGAGGCGCGCGAGAAGGCATTCTGGACGCTCAAGGCGCTCAACGCCGACGACCTCATCGACGCCGTCGTGCCGCGCGGCGCGATGCCGAAGTTTCTTTCCGGCGCGCGCGGTCTGGCGGCGGCGGCCGGTGGTGCGGCGGCGGGCTGCGGACACGCCGGTGACGGCAACGTGCACCTGGCCATCTTCTGCCCGGACCCGGCGATACGAAAGAGGCTGCTGACCGACATCTTCGCGCTGGCAATGGAATTGGGTGGCGCGATCTCCGGCGAGCACGGTCTGGGCCGTGCCAAGGCCCGGTACTTCGTCGAGCTCGAGGACCCGGTCAAGGTCGACCTGATGCGCCGCATCAAGGCGAGCTTCGATCCCGCGGGCATCCTCAACCCCGACGTCGCGTTCGCGGCGGACGACGCGTAATCCGCCGTCTCGCCGCCGCGAGTTGTCGCTCGAAGGCGGGCAAAAGACGTGTCGCCCGGCGGAGAAGCGCAAGTGGCGCCGGTGACTAACCGCGCCTGAAGTGCCCCTGACTAACTCGGCCCGGTCACCATCGGCATCAAATAGTTGCGCACGTAGCTGCGGGTGTCATCGATGGTGGCCAGGTTGATGCTGGTGTGCGGGGTCACGATGAACGACAGCGTCAGGCGGGTGTGCAGCTCGGAGACGGTGCGCAGGTGGCGCTCTTGTGCCGCTGTGGTTTTCGACGTGCCGTAGAGCTCGGTGCGTAACAGTCCCATGGTGTGCTCGGTGGCGTAGTCGAGGATGGCGCCCGCGTCGATGGTCAGGCTGGGCAGAATGGTTTCGGGCTCGGTGCGCAACAACTTCTTGAGCAGAGCGTGCTCCCGCATGAACGTCACCGAGAACACCGTGCTGTAGACCATGCGGTCTTCAAATGTCTCAGCATGCGCGCGGGCCTGCGCACTGCCCTCGAGGTAGCGCCGCGCTTCGGCGAGCACGACGGCATCGATGAGCGCCGCCTTGGTCGGAAAGCGGCGGTACAAGGTGGCGCGGCCGACGCCGCTGCGCCGCGCGACGTCTTCCATGGTGATCCGGCGCATGCCGACGAGTTCGGCCTGCTCGATCGTGGCGCCCAGAATGCGGGCGGTGATCTCGTCGGGATTGACGACCTGGGCAAGAACGACCGGGTCCGGCTCGGTGAGGCGCCGGACGAACTCCGCCGTTCGAGTCGTTGTCATCGATCCCTCCTTGCCGGTTCGTCGCCGCCGTCGTATCGTAGCGATCGAAGCGTGTGAGACATTGAGAGTCTCATTGTATCGCATGTTGCATCTCTGAATGGCCCTTCGGGAGGAATCGTTATGCAAGTCGGACTCAGGGCCCGGTGGGCGGCCATGCACGGCGTACCGCGGGCGTACTTCGCCGTCCAGGCGCGCCGCGGCGACCCGCTGGCCCGGCTGCTGCGCACCGGCGCCTCGGGCGAAGACCGCTACGCGTTGATGGAGGAGATCCGGGCGCGCGGACCGGTGGTGCGTTCCCCGTTCGTGTGGGCGAGCGTCGACCATTCTGTATGCCGACAAATCTTGCGAGACAAGTGCTTTAGTGTCACCCCGCCCGCCGAGATGGAGTTGCCCGGGCCGCTGAAGGCGCTGATCGCCAAGACCGACCCGGGCGTGGCCAATCCTGTGGAGCCGCCAGCCATGGTGATCGTGAATCCGCCCGATCACACCCGCTATCGGCATCTGGTGGCCCAAAGTTTCACCCCGCGCGCCATCGACTCCCTGGAAACCCGGGTCGTCGAGGTGACCATGGACTTGATCGAACGCATCACCGCCACACCACAACCCGATTTGATCGCCGACTTCGCGATGCAATTGCCGGTCGCCATCATCGCCGAAATCCTTGGCCTGCCGGCCGATTCCTACCCCCGCATGCTGGAGTGGGGCCGCAGCGGCTCTCCGTTGCTCGATATCGGGATCGACTGGAAGACCTACCGCGGCGCCATCGACGGCCTACGCGGCGCCGATGACTACCTGCTGGAGCATTTCCACAAGCTGCGCGCCGGCCAGCAGAGTGACAATCCGTTTGGCCGCATGGTCGCCGACGGCTCCATGACCGACCGCGAGCTCACCGCCAACGCCGCGCTGATCGTCGGCGCGGGTTTCGAAACGACGGTGAATCTGATCGGCAACGGGATTGTCCTACTGCTGCACCATCCCGAGCAATTGGCGCTGCTGCACGACAATCCGGACCTGTGGCCCAACGCCGTCGAGGAGATCCTGCGGCTCGCCAGCCCAGTTCAGATGACCGCGCGCACCCCGGATTGCGACGTCGAAATCGCCGGAACACACATCGCGGCCGGCAACATGGTCGCACTGTTCCTCGGTGGCGCCAACCGTGACCCACAAATCTTCACAGAGCCAACCAGATTCGACATCACCCGGCCCAACGCACGCGACCACCTGGCTTTCGCGTCCGGCATCCACGCCTGCCTCGGCGCCGCCCTGGCTCGCATCGAAGGCGCCACCGCACTGCGCGCACTCTTCGAAACCTTCCCCGATCTGCGCCTCACCGCTCCCCCACAGCGGCGGGGCCTGATCAATTTGCACGGGTACTCGCGGCTGCCGGCCCAACTCGGCGGCCGCAGAACGACTTCC
>NZ_DASUHS010000223.1:0-11495 GCF_036273375.1 Mycobacterium sp.
GATCCACCAGCTCATAGGAGAGAACCTAGTCCGGCGGGAATGCCGGGTTTACGGTGGACCTAGCCATTATCGAGGCCATCATCGACCGAGTGGAGACGCTATGGCCAACGCGACTGAAATCGGCACCGGAGTGGTGGAGCGGTACCTGGAGTCCCTCGCCACGCACGACTGGGACGGACTGTCCGACACCATCGCCGAGGAAGGCTTGACCCGGGAGGGTCCGTTCTGCGATGTCGTCGAGGGTAAGGCGCACTATGTCGCCTACCTGCGCAAGGTATGCACCAATCTGCAGGGCCATCGGTTGCACGTGCAGCGGGTCTCGCACGTGGATTCTCGCGTGTCGTTCGCCGAGCTGTCCGAGACATTCGAGATCGACAGCGTTGTGTCCACGTGGCCCGAATGCATCCTGTTCGAGGAGAACAACGACGGGTTGATCTCTCACGTCAGTGTGTTCTTCAAGCAGCGGGGCGCCGACACGACGTAGCGGTGTATTCCCTCATTTGCGGAATTGACCTAACGTGTCATGCATGGAGGCAGATGGAACTCCGGAGTCGGTGCCGGTCGAGAAATTGCACTCGGGCGACCCGATCACCGATTGTGGTCAGCGGTACATAGTTCTCGAATCGAAATCCTTCAGCGATAGCTGCGTGGTGCTCGAGCTGGAGTCCAGGGTGGATCACCAACTGCAGGTCATCGAGAAATCGTTTCCTGCCGGGTATCAGGTCGGCAGGGCGAACCACCGCATTTTATAGCCGAAATATCTGAGCGGAATATGCGCGAGTAGCCGGTCGACGGCTACCGCGCATTGGTGTTTTTGGGCCTTTGACCATCAAATCAGGTGCAGCTGAAAATGCCGAATCTACTGCGCCACTTAGTCTCCGCGCGGCGGCCGGATGTCGCTGGGATCGTTCGGGTCGGGCTCACCGAACCAGCGTGACGGCTCGTGCTCGCCGTACGCGTCGTGCCAGTCCCACCACTCGTAGGGAGCGGTCTGCGGATAGCCCTCGGGCGAATCCTCCCAGTTTTCCTGGCGCCCGAGTGCGGTCATGTCGAGGAAGCTCCAGGTTGTTCCCAGCGCCTCGTCGCCCCGGTTGTTGATGAAGTAGGTGCGAAACACCCGGTCGCCATCGTGGATGAAAGCGTTGGTGCCGTGCCATTCGTCGACGCCGAAGTCGGTGTCGAATTCATCGGCGATGGTGTACCACGGCATTTTCCAGTCCATCCGCTCCTTCAGACGTTCGATGTCGGCCTGCGGCGCACGCGAAACGAACACCAGCGTGGTGTCGCGGGCGTTCAGGTGGGCCAGGTTGCCGACATGATCGGCCATCATCGAGCAGCCCCGGCAGCCGTGCTCGGGCCAGCCGTCTATGTCGGGTCCGTAGAAGGCGCGGTAGACAACCAGCTGACGCCTGCCCTGAAACAGACCCCGCAGGCTGACCTTGCCCTCGGGCCCCTCGAACGCGTACTCGGAGTCCACGGGCGTCCACGGCATCCGGCGGCGCATGGCCGCGAGTGCGTCGTGGGCTCGGGTGAGTTCCTTCTCCTTCGTCAGCAGTTGCTGGTGCGCGGTCGCCCATTCTTGGGCCGACACGATCGGCGGTGTGTTCATCGCTGTTACCTTTCGGGCGCGGGTGGTCAGGACAGCGGCGCGAGGCCGGTGGAGCTGAGTAGGTAAGCGCCGTCTTCGGCCGCGTCGCCGGTGGCGATCTCCAGGACTGACTTGCCCACCTGTTCGGCGGTGAGCGCGGGTCCGGCGGCCTGCAGGAAGGAGTCGACGTCGACGCCTTGCCGTTCGGCGTAGGCCGCCACGGCGGCCGCGCCGAGGTCGGTGGCCGGCGTCAACCGCGGCAACACGGCGGTGAAGCCGATCCCGAGCCCGGCGCGTTGCGCTTCGATGGCGGCATAGCTGGTGATGAACCTGACGGTCGCCTTCGCGCCCGCGTAGCCCCCGGACAGCGGTGATCCGTTCAGCGCGGCGCCGCTGGACATCACGATCACCGAGCTGCCCGGCGCCAGGGGACGGCGCAGCGCGTGGCGAATCCAGTGAAATGCCTGCGCCACGTCGGAGTTCCAGTTCTCACTGAACGTCTCCCAGGTCTGCTCCTGTAGTGGCGTCATCCGCGGCGTGGCCCCGGCGCACAGCACAAGTGTGCGCGGTCGGTAATGGTCGACGAGTCGGCGGGCCGTCTCAGACTCGGCGGCGTCAGCCACCACCGGGATGAAGGTGTCGCCCAACTGACTGCGCACCTCCTCGAGTTGTGATTGCGTGCGCGCAACGCCGACGACCTGCGCGCCGGCCGCCACCAACGCGGAGGCGATGGCACGGCCGAAGCCGCGGCCGGCTCCGGTCACGATCGCGGTGGTGCCGACGAGCCCATCGGCGTGGGCGGAGCGGGGCTGGTTCATGGTCGTTCTCACTCTCCGGTGTGGTGTGCGGCCGTGGCCGCGTCTTCACTAATTCAGATACGGAGCGGCATCGGGATTCATCGCGTGCGGACCGATGAATTTCGGCGGCGCGACGTCTCTAAGGGAGTAGGTTCTTCACGCAGCCGAGAGGAGAGGGTCGTGCCGGCGCAGGAGGATTTCGTCGAGCAGGCGGCGCCTTTTCGGGCCGAGCTGATCGCGCATTGCTATCGCATGCTGGGCTCGGTGCACGATGCCGAGGATCTGGTCCAGGAGACGTATCTGCGGGGCTGGCGCGGCTATGAGGCATTCGAGGAGCGCGCGGCGTTGAAGACATGGCTGTATCGGATCGCGACGACCGCCTGCCTACGTGCGCTCGAGAACCGCGCCCGTCGCGTGCTGCCGATGGGGGTGGGGGACGGCTCAATCGACCCGGACACCGATTTCGATGCGACGGCCGGCGCGCACGCCTGGCTCGAGCCCATTCCCGACTCGATGTTCAAGAGCCCGGAAGACGACCTCACCGCCAAGCAGAGCGTGCGGCTCGCCGTGATGACGGCCCTCCAGGAGCTTCCGGCGCGGCAACGCGCGGTGTTGATTCTGCGTGACGTCGTGCAGTTCAGCGCCGCCGAAGTTGCCGAGCTCCTGGAAACCACGCCTGCGGCCGTCAACAGTTCGCTGCAGCGCGCCCGAGCCCGCCTCGCCGAAATCTCCCCCGACGAGGACGGCAGGTCCGAGCCCGGGGATGCCGAGCGTCGCGAATTGCTCGACCGGTATTGCGCGGCGTTCGAAAACGCGGACATGGCGGCACTGACGGCGCTGCTGCAAGCGGACGTCAAACTCGAAATGCCGCCCATGCCAGTGTGGTTCACCGGCCGGGACGCGGTGCTGCGGTTCCTCGCCGGGCGCGCCCTGGCCAAGCCCGGCGATATGGTGATGATCCCGACGGCCGCGAATGCGCAACCAGCCGTTGCCGAGTACCGGCGCAGCACCGACGGGACGATGGGGGCACATTCGATTCATGTCCTGACCACCGGCGCTACCGGCATCGCCGGCATCACCGTCTTCCTCGACCCCCGCTTGTTCAACACGTTTGGTTTGTCGCCAACCCGGTAACATCTGAGCAGGGACGTAATCGCACCCTTGCTCTCTAAGGGAGGCTCGACCTGCATCGTCATCGGTGTCGTCGCACGGTTTTACCTTCCCGGCCCACGTGTGGACAGGTCCGCCACACGCCAGGATCATTAGGCGCGGTAGACGAAGTTGAAGGGTGACGAGTGAAGATTCCCGGCGTTTCCGGCGTCGTCGCTGGTGTAGCTGGCGGAGCCGCGCAGGTGGTGCGGGCGGGTGTGTCGACCGCGGCGGGGGCCGCCGGCGCGCTGCAGACGTTGGCCAATCCGGTAGCCGAGCTCGCCGGCCCGGTCATTCAGTCGGTTGCCCAAACGACGGGCCGCGCCATCGGCTTGGACGTTTCGCCCGACGGCTCCGCCGCCATCCTGCCGCCGGTGCGCTGGCACAGCGGGCATCGAGTGCACCTGGACTTGGATCCGTTGCTGCCGTTCCCACGCTGGCACGAGTACGCGCCCGCCGTAGAAGAGCCGGTGCGCCGGATCCGGGGTGTGGCCAAGGCCCACGTCGAGGGGTCGCTGGGCCGCCTGGTGGTCGAACTGTCCGACGACGCGGACAACGACGTCGTTCTGGACGAGGTGCGCGCGACGGTGTCCTCGATCGCATCCGACATCACGTGGTCCAAGACGGAGTCGCCACCGCTCTCCGCGCCGTTCGCCGATCCGGGGAACCCGCTGGCGATTCTGGTGCCACTCACCGCGGCGGCAATGGATCTCGTCGCGATGGGGGCCGCGGTCACCGGATGGGTGACCCGGCTGCCCGCCGCGCCGCAAACCACCCGCGCCGCGGCCGCGCTCATCAATCATCAGCCGCGCATGGTCTCGATCCTGGAGGCCCGGTTGGGCCGGGTGGGCACCGACATCGCCCTGGCCGCGACGACGGCGGCCGCCCACGGCCTGACCCAATCGGTCGGCACCCCGATGCTCGACCTGACGCAACGCACCCTGCAGGTCTCCGAGGCGTCGGCGCACCGGCGGGTGTGGCGCGACCGCGAGCGGCAGCTGGCCTCCCCCGACCGGCCGCAGGCTCCGGTGGTTCCGGTCATCTCCTCGGCCAAGTCGGAGTTGCCCCGGCACAGCTGGGCCGCGGCCGCGGCCGGTGACGCCTCCCACGTCGTCGTCGGCGGAACGATCGACGCCGCGATGGATAAGGCCAAAGGCTCGATGGCCGGCCCGGTGGAAAGCTATGTCGATTCGGCGGCCAACGGCTCGCTGATCGCCGCGGTCAGCGCGCTGGTCGCCGGCGGTGGCACCGAGGACGCGGCCGCGGCGATCGAGGCCGGGGTGCCCCGGGCCGCCCATATGGGCCGCCAGGCCTTCGCCGCGATATTGGGCCGCGGGCTTGCCAATACCGGACAACTGGTTCTCGACCCGGGCGCCCTGCGCCGCCTGGACCGGGTGAAGGTGGTCGTCATCGACGGCGCCGCGCTGCGCGGCGATCATCGCGCGGTCTTGCGTGTCCGCGGAGACGCTCCCGGCTGGGACGACGACCGGGTCTACGAGGTGACCGATGCGTTGCTACACGGCGAAGAGGCGCCCGAGCCCGACCCGGACGAGTTGCCCGCAACCGGGGCGCGGCTGAGATGGGTTCGGACCCAAGGGCCTTCGGCGACACCCGCGCAGGGCCTGGAAAGCGCCGACCTGATCGTCGACGGCGAATGCGTCGGCAGTGTCGACGTGGGCTGGGAGGTCGATCCCTACGCGATTCCGCTCTTCCAGACCGCGAACCGCACCGGTGCGCGAGTGGTTTTGCGCCACGTGGCGGGCACCGAGGACCTCACCGCCAGCGTCGGCACCACGCATCCGCCCGGCACGCCGCTCCTGAACGTGGTCCGTGAGCTGCGAGCCGATCGTGGACCGGTGCTGCTGATCACCGCGCTGCACCGCGACTTCGCCTCGACCGATACCCTGGCCGCACTTGCGATTGCCGATATCGGTGTGGCGCTTGATGATCCGCGCGCCGCGACGGCGTGGACGGCGGACATCATCACCGGCACCGACCTGGCCGACGCGGTGCGCATCCTGTCGGCGATCCCGGTGGCCCGGTCGGCCAGCGAATCGGCGGTGCACCTGGCGCAGGGCGGCACCACGCTGGCCGGTCTGCTGCTCGTCACCGGCGAAGAAGAGACGAGCACCAGCCCGGTGAGCTTCCGGCGCTGGCTCAACCCGGTCAATGCCGCCGCGGCCACCGCGCTGGTCACGGGAACCTTCTCGGCCACCAGGGTGCTTCGGCTGCCCGACCCCACTCCCCAACCGCTGACCGCCTGGCACGCACTGGATCCCGAAATCGTGTACTCGCGGCTGGCCGGCGGTGCGCGGCCGATGGCCGTGGAAACCGAGTCGTCTTGGCGACGCCGCCTCGACGACCTGTCGTACAGCCCGGCGCTGCAACCCCTGCGCAAGCCCTTGCACAACGTGGTCCGGCTGGCGTCCGCCACCCGGACCGAACTCGCCGATCCGCTGACTCCCATTCTTGCCGTCGGCGCGGCGGCGTCGGCGATCGTCGGCAGCAACATCGATGCGCTGCTGGTGGCCGGCGTCATGACCGTCAACGCGATAACCGGTGGGGCACAACGGCTGCGGGCCGAGTCCGCCGCCGCCGAGCTGTTCGCCGAGCAGGATCAGCTGGTGCGCCGCGTGGTCGTTCCGGCCGTCGCGACGACCCGCCGCCGGCTCGAGGCCGCCCGGCACGCGACCCGCACAGCCACGGTATCCGCGAAGTCGCTGCGGCCCGGCGACGTCATCGATCTGGCCGCGCCCGAAGTGGTCCCGGCCGACGCCCGCCTGCTGATGGCCGACGACCTCGAGGTCGACGAGTCCCTGCTGACCGGCGAGTCGCTTCCGGTGGACAAGCAGGTGGATCCCGTCGCCGTCAACGACCCCGACCGCGCCAGCATGCTGTTCGAGGGCAGCACCATCGTCGCCGGACATGCCCGGGCGATCGTCGTGGCCACCGGCGTCGGCACCGCCGCGCACCGCGCGATCTCGGCGGTCGCCGACGTCGAGACGTCAGCCGGGATCCAAGCCCGGCTGCGGGAACTGACCAGCAAGGTGCTGCCGCTGACGCTGGCCGGCGGCGCAACGGTGTCGGCGTTGGCCCTGCTGCGCCGCGCGCCGCTGCGCCAGGCGGTCGCCGACGGCGTCGCGATCGCGGTGGCCGCGGTCCCAGAGGGGCTGCCGCTAGTGGCCACCCTCTCCCAGCTCTCGGCCGCGCAACGGCTGACGGCGCGCGGGGCACTGGTCCGC
Source organism: Mycobacterium sp. (assembly GCF_036273375.1). Taxonomy (GTDB): domain Bacteria; phylum Actinomycetota; class Actinomycetes; order Mycobacteriales; family Mycobacteriaceae; genus Mycobacterium. The sequence continues at coordinate 6,777 of NZ_DASUHS010000223.1, forward strand.
GCGCCGCGCACCATCGAGGCGTTGGGCCGCGTCGACACCATCTGCTTCGACAAGACGGGCACACTCACCGAGAACCGGCTGCGCGTGGTGTGCGCCGTTCCCGACGACGTCGACCCGCACGACCCCTTCCCGAAACTGACCGACCCGGAATCCGCCGGCCTGCTGCGGGCCGCCGCGCGCGCGTCCGCTCAGCCGCAGGATGGCCAAGGACATGCGCACGCCACCGACGAGGCGATCCTCACCGCGGCGAGTTCGCTGAACGGCCACACCGATTCTGACTGGGAGATGGTCGCGGAGGTGCCGTTCGAGTCGAGTCGCGGCTTCGCCGCAGCGATCGGGACCGTGGGCCACGACAACGGTCACCCCGCGGACGCGCCGATGCTGGTCCTCAAGGGGGCCCCCGAGGTCATCCTGCCGCGCTGCAAGTTCGCCGACTCGAAAGCCGACCTACAGCGCGCCGAGGCGGTGGTCCACGGGCTGGCCGAGCAGGGTTTGCGGGTGCTCGCCGTGGCGCAGCGCGGCTGGAAGCACGAAACCGACGACGAGGACACCGACGCCGACGCCGTGGACTCCGCGGCGAAGAACCTCAAACTGCTCGGCTACGTCGGTTTGGCCGACACCGCGCGGGCATCGGCTCGCCCGTTGATCGAGGAGCTGGTGGACGCCGGCCGCGACGTGGTGCTGATCACCGGCGACCACCCCGTCACCGCGCGGGCGATCGCCCGGCAGCTGGGCCTGCCCGAGGACGCCCGGGTGATGACCGGCGCCGAACTCGCCGGTCTCGACGAGGACGCGTGCGCCAGGATGGTCGCCGATGTGCAGGTGTTCGCCCGGGTCAGCCCGGAGCAGAAGGTGCAGATCGTGGGCGCGCTGCAGCGCTGCGGACGCGTGACCGCGATGGTAGGCGACGGCGCCAACGACGCCGCCGCGATCCGGATGGCCGACGTCGGTATCGGGGTGAGCGGTCGCGGATCGTCGGCCGCTCGCGGCGCCGCCGACATCGTTTTGACCGACGAGGATCTGGGCGTGCTGATGGACGCTCTGGTCGAGGGCCGCAGCATGTGGAGCGGGGTTCGCGACGCCGTCACGATCCTGGTCGGCGGCAACGTCGGCGAGGTGTTGTTCACCATCATCGGGACCGCCTTCGGCCAGGGCCGCGCCCCGGTGGGGACGCGTCAGCTGTTGCTGGTCAACCTGCTCACCGACATGTTCCCCGCGCTCGCGGTGGCGGTCACGTCGCAATACGTCGAACCCGACGAAGCCGAGTACGAATCCACCGAAGCCGCCGAAGAGGCGCGCCGCCTGCACCGTCGTGCGGTGCTGACCGGACCCACGCCCTCACTCGACGCCCCGCTGATGCGCCAAATCGTCTCTCGCGGCGCCGTCACGGCCGCCGGCGCGACGACCGCCTGGGCCATCGGACGATGGACGCCGGGTACCGAACGCCGCACGGCAACAATGGGTTTGACCGCGCTCGTGACGACACAGCTGGCGCAGACGCTCCTGACGCGCCGGCACAGCCCGCTCGTCGTGGCGACCGCCCTGGGCAGCGCCGGCGTCCTGGTCGGCATCGTGCAGACCCCGGTGCTCAGTCAGTTCTTCGGTTGCACGCCGCTGGGGCCGGTGGCCTGGTCCGGCGTGCTGGGTTCGACAGCGGGTGCCACCGCGATCTCGGCGCTGGCACCCAACTGGCTGGCCAGGCAGGTCGCCGCTTTGGAGCCCGGCGAGGAGTAGGGCGTTAGCCGGACAGTTCCCTGCGCAGCACCTTTCCGGTGGGATTGCGCGGGATGTTGTCGACGATGTTGATGTCGCGGGGCTGTTCGAAGCGAGAGACCCGGCCCTTGAGGTACTCGCGCAGCTCTGCCGCATCGATCTCGCCGCCTGGTTGCGCGACCACGAACGCGGCCAAGCGCTGACCGAACCGTTCGTCGGGGACACCGATGACCGCGCTGTCGGCGATGGCAGGGTGCTGGGCGAGCGCGTTCTCGACCGCACGCGGATAGACGTTCTCGCCGCCGGAGATGATCATGTCGTCTTCGCGGCCGACGATGAAGAGCCGGCCCGCGTTGTCCAAATAGCCCATGTCGCCGGTGCTGGTCATGCCGTCGACGACGGCTTTTGCCGCGCCATCGGTATAGCCCTCGCTGGTCAATTCGCCGCCGACGAAGATCCGCCCGGTGACCCGCGGCCCGACCGGCCTGTCGTTCTTGTCGAAGATCCGCACCGGGCACCCCACGACCGGTCTTCCGACGGTTTCGGGAGCTTCGCGCAGATCCGCCGGCGTGGCCAGCGCACCGATGCCGACCTCGGTGGAGCCGTAGCCGTTGTAGAGGATGTCGCCGTAGGCGTCCATGAACCGCTGGCCCAGAGTGGGGTCGAGGCGGTCGCCGCTGGATATCACGGTCCGCAAGTAGGGCAGCGGGTTTCGCGCCCGCACCTGCTCGGGCAGGTCCAGGATGCGCGCGAGCACGACGGGCACCGCGGTGAAGGCGTCGGCGCGGTGCAGCGACGCCTGGGCCAACGCGCCTTCGGCGTCGAACTCACGGCGCGTGAGAACCGTGCCCCCGAGCGCGAAGGTCAGCATCAGCATGCCGAGCCCAAGTCCGTGAAACATGGGCATAGCCACCGAAATTCGCGAACCGGTGCGCAACCGGGTGCGGTCGAGGATCGTCACCCACACGCCCACCGCGGAGCGTAGCTGCGGTGTGCGCGGAACCCCTTTGGGTTTCCCCGTGGTGCCCGATGTCAGCAACACGATGCGGCCGGGTGCGGCAACGTCCGGCCTGCGCGCGCCCTCGTCTATGCCGCCGGTCGCCGGATCGACCGTGACGACCGATTCATCCGCGGCCCGAACTCGCTCGGCGAATTCGTCGTCGTCGACGATCACGGTCGAAATGCGGTGAGCTTGTACCGCGGCCGCCAGCGCATCGCTGCGGAACTCCGTACTCATCGGCACGACGTCGGCGCCCAGCAGGGCGGCGGCGAAAACGCCCGCCACGAAACCGCGTCCGTTGCGGCACATCACCCCGACCGCCTGCCCGGGTGCGACGCCGTCGGCGGACAGTCGCCGCGCCAGCGACTCGGTCGCCTGCTGCAGCTGGCGGTAGCTCAGCGCGCCGTCGTCGTCGACGATCGCCGTCCGGTCGGGCCAACGCGCGGTCGTGACCGCCAACAGCGTGTAGGGATTCGTGCCGCCCCGGCGCACCTCGCGAAGAAGCCGGAAACCCGCAAGCGGCGCCGGCGGATTGACCAGACCGGAGTGCAGCAGGGCCCGGGCGGCGGTGGTCACCACGCGGTCATTCGTCATCGTCGGCCTCGTCGGTGCCGGGCTCGGTCAAGAACCGACGGTGCCACAGCCGCGCGGCGTAGTCGGCCGGGCCGGCCAGCAGCACCGAGGCCAATTCGGCCGGCAACACCCACGGCGGTTCGATGGTGCGTGGCCGCTCGATGATCGCTTTGGCGATGGCGTCGGCGGCTTCGTCTGGCGACAGTCCGGGAAGGCGGCCCAGCAGTGGGGTGGGCGCGATCATCCTGGTTCGGACCAACGCGAAGTAGACCGTGGTGACATCGACACCGTCGGTATGCAGCTCCGGGGCCACGCTGCGCAGCCACCGGTCGAAGGCGCCCTTCGACGCCTGATAGGCACCCCATTGCGGGCCCGGCGCCACCCGCACGGCGACACTCGACACGTTCACGACGTGCCCGCTGCCGTTGCTGCGCATGGCCGGCAGCAGCCCCAGCAGCAGCCGCACCGGCCCCAGGTAGTTGATGTCGATGGTGCGCTGGAAGTCGTGCGCCCGGTCGTACTGCTCATGCAACGAGCGGCGCAGTGACTTGCCGGCGTTGCTCACCACGATATCGAGCGGGCCGTGCTCCTCGGTGATCTGCTTGGCCAGGGTGCTCACCGCGGATTCGTCGGTGAGGTCGGTCGGGTAGGCGACCGCTTGACCCCCGCCGGCGTTGATCGACGCCGTGAGGTCGCACAGCCGTTCCTCGGACCGGGCGACCACCAGGACGGTCGCCCCCGCTGCGGCCAGGCTGCGTGCGGTCGCCTCACCGATGCCGTAGGAGGCGCCGGTCACCAAGACGGTCTTGCCGAAGACGGTGCCGCGCAACTTGTCGGGGTCCGACATCCGCGCCGGGTTGGCCACGTGGTCCGTGACAATGTTCAGGGCCTGCGCTATTGCGTTCAACTTCGCTGCCGCATTCACTCGAGCCGCTTGCCGAGGTCGGCTGTTGCTTCACCGTGCCCCGGGCTCGTAACTACAAGTAGCAGACCACATTGCATCACGGGCCCGCGCCCCGGCCCGGCCGAGCCGGCTCAGGGGACGGCCCCGATGGCGGGTGGGCTCTCGAGGATTCGATCGGCGGCGGCGGATGAGCGCGGCGCCCAACCGATCTCGACCCGTCCGCATCGGCGGCGGTTATTTTATGAGAACACAGTAATTTCGGTGTTTCCTCTGTTTAAGCGGCGTGTTGGTTGGGCACAATGGCGGCATGATCGCACGTCACATCGTTCGTTCCCTCGGTTCAGCAGCAGTTCTCGCAGCGTCGGGCGTGGCCGTTTCGGCCCTGTCGACCTCCGTTATCCCCGCCGCCTCGGCCCAGTGTCCCGACGTGCAAGTGGTATTCGCCCGCGGCACCGGAGAAGCGCCCGGCGTCGGCCCCACCGGCCAAGCCTTCGTCGACTCGCTACGCCAGCGCGTGGGCGGACAGTCC
>NZ_DASUHS010000224.1:0-6133 GCF_036273375.1 Mycobacterium sp.
GCGTGCTCGCCCACCCGGCGCACGGCATCGATGCCGGCGAGAAAGCTGGGAAATTTGATCGAGCGGCGCAGGGCGCCGTCGGCGCGCTCCCATCCGGTGAGATCGGGCAGTGCGGCGTCTACTTGCTCATCCGTTAACACAGCCATGCCTCGACGGTATACCGTCACTGGCCATGCCGTGAGGGATGACTTCGCAGCTGGCCAAGGGAACTTCGCAGTTGGCCAAGGGATAGGGATAGACCCCGACCATGCGACCCTTCCCGACCGAGTGGTCATTTACGAGGCAACAGCGGGACCTGGTGTCTGATTTTTCTGATCCAGCTGCACCACCACGCTTGCCTCGGGCGGGTTGTTTCGTTCTTGGTATGCCGACTCAAGGATCGTCGGAACCCTTTGCAGGTCGCGGGCTACGCCCATCAATTCTTCCAGGATCATGATTCGTTGCTGATTCGCCTCACCCAGCGCCCTCCGGACCTGCTCATCGGAAAGACGAGCTCGCTGTTTGGCGTCGGCGAGGACTTGTTCGCGCTCATGCTGGGCTTCCTCCCACGCCTCATCGATCGAGGATTGGGCTTCAGCACGCATCCTGGCGAGTTCGGCGTCGAACTCTTTTCTGGTTGCCGCACACTCGGTCTCCAGCGCTTTTCGCTGCGCGGCGATGTCCGCCAGCAACTCGCGGTGCTCTCGTCGGGCGGCCTCGGTCTCGGCCTCAGCCTCGGTGATCAGCGCTTCTACCTCGGCGCGCGACTCGTCCTGCATCTGGGAAATCTCGTCGAGCGCACGCCGCAGCAACTTCGCCATCCGGTGTTGCATCGCATAGGGCGACGGCGATGTGTCCGAGAGGAGGGTGACCTCATCCGTGAGGCAGGCGACTTCAATCCGCAGCGCGGCCGTTTCATCGCCGGATTCGTTTCGCTGGGCTCTGAGGTTCTGAACTTCGTCGATCAGGAATTTCTGCTTGGCGAGCAACACCTGGATGTAGGCGTCGACCGCAGCCGTGTCATAGCCCCTAAAGATGCGGGGGAACGTCTTTGCGGGTTCGGTGTTCATTGCCAACCCCCATTCCTGGAAGTGCCTGTTAGAGATAGTGACCGACTAGGGTCGAGTATCCCACGCCGGCGCTCAAACCGTAAGAGAGCCACTGTGCTGCAAGGGAATTCGACCCACATCGCGAGGGTTCGATGCCATTTGCGTTGAATTTGATCTCCGCGGGCCAAGGGCGTCGTGCCCGGCTGAGGGCCGCAACGGTATACCGTCACTGGCCATGCCGACCCAGATCGTCGTCGCGGGCGCCCTGATCTGCGCCTCCAAGGTCTTGGTGGCACAACGCGCCCGTCCGCCGGAGCTGGCCGGCCGCTGGGAACTGCCCGGTGGCAAAGTCGCGCCCGGTGAAACGGAGCGCGACGCGCTGGCTCGCGAGCTGGCCGAGGAGCTGGGCCTGTCAGTCGGCGACGTCACGGTGGGCGACCGGCTGGGCGACGACATCGCGGTGGACGGCTTCACGCTGCGGGCCTACCGCGTGCGCCTGATCCGGGGCGAACCCGACGCCCACGACCACCGGGCGTTGCGCTGGGTTACGGCGGCTGAGCTGCACGATCTCGACTGGGTGCCGGCCGATCGTGGCTGGTTGGGGGACCTGACCGAGGCTCTTTGAGAGCTACCTCATAACAAGTCCACAGACTTCCGGCAGCTTATGTACAGCCGCGTTGCAGGTCTTCGCAGTGAACTGAATAGAACAATATGACTTGTAATAACGACGCCACACGAAGCTGCCCTGAATGTGCGTGCCGATAGCGAGCCGAATGCTTGTGCAGACCTTTCCGTCGCGGCCACGGTGCCGGGCCGGGCCGCCTACCGGTGCGCAAAATCGATGCTCATGATGCCTTTTTCGAAGAACTGCCCTCGCGCGGCGGACCTGATTTCGCCCTCGATCCAGACCTATGCTGGTGCTGTATTGCCCTCCAACCCGCGGGCCTGCAATGCCGAGCGTCGAGCCGATCCGAGCTGGTGCGGGCGGGTGGATCACCGGGCTGACTGCCAGACACAACGCAGATGGGGCCGGACGAACGGCCTGGCGACGAGGCGCGACGCTACCGAATAGGAGGAGTACTTCTTGACTGTCACACCTCACATTGGCGGAGTCCTCGAGGAGCTCTTGGAGCGCAGTGGGCGGTTTTTCACGCCGGGCGAGATCTCCGCCGACCTGCGCACGGTCACGCGGGAGGGCGGCCGCGAAGCCGACGTGTTCTACCGCGACCGGTGGAGCCATGACAAGGTCGTTCGCTCCACGCACGGGGTGAACTGCACCGGGTCGTGCTCGTGGAAGATCTACGTCAAAGACGGGATCATCACCTGGGAGACCCAGCAGACCGACTACCCGTCGGTGGGTCCGGACCGGCCCGAGTATGAGCCGCGCGGCTGTCCGCGTGGTGCGTCGTTTTCGTGGTACAGCTACTCGCCGACCCGCGTGCGCTACCCGTACGCCCGGGGCGTGCTTGTCGAAATGTATCGGGAGGCCAAGACGCGGCTCGGCGATCCGGTGCTGGCGTGGGCCGACATCCAGGCCGATCCCGAACGCCGTCGCCGCTATCAGCAGGCCCGTGGGAAGGGCGGACTGGTTCGGGTGACGTGGGCCGAGGCCACTGAGCTGATCGCCGCCGCCCACGTGCACACCATCAAGACGTACGGACCGGATCGCGTCGCCGGATTCTCTCCGATCCCGGCGATGTCGATGGTGTCCTACACCGCCGGCTCGCGGTTCTTCGAGCTGATCGGCGCCCCCATGACGTCGTTCTACGACTGGTATGCCGACCTCCCGGTGGCCTCACCGCAGGTGTTCGGCGACCAAACCGACGTGCCCGAATCCGGGGATTGGTGGGATGCAGCGTATTTGATGATGTGGGGCTCCAACGTCCCGATCACCCGCACGCCCGACGCGCACTGGATGGCCGAGGCGCGCTACCGCGGCACCAAGGTGGTGACCGTCAGCCCGGACTACGCCGACAACACCAAGTTCGCCGATGAGTGGATGCCCTGTGCGGCCGGGACCGACGGGGCGCTGGCCATGGCGATGGGCCACGTGATCCTCTCGGAATGCTATGTGCAGAAGCAGGTTCCGTTCTTCATCGACTATTCCCGGCGCTACACCGACCTGGCGTTCCTGATCAAACTGGAAGAACGCGGCGACATGCTGGTGCCGGGAAAGAACCTCACGGCAGCGGATTTGGGGGAGGCCGTCGAGAACGCCGCGCTCAAACCCGCGGTGCTGGACGAGACGACCGATTCGGTGGTGGTGCCGCACGGCTCGCTGGGATTCCGGTACGGCGAGTCGGGCGTCGGAAAGTGGAACCTCGATCTCGGCGACCTGACGCCGGCACTCAGCGTGCGAGACGCCAGCCGCCGTAACGGGGATGACAGCAGCGCACTGGTCCACCTGCCCAGCTTCGATACCGTCGACGGCGAGGGAACGACCGTGGCGCGCGGTGTCCCGGTACGCCGTATCGGCAAGCACCTGGTGTGCACTGTCTTCGACCTGATGCTCGCCCAATACGGTGTGGCGCGGCCCCGGCTGCCCGGCGACTGGCCCACCGGCTACGACGACGCCACCCAGCAGAACACCCCGGCATGGCAGGAAGCGATCACCGGCGTGTCGGCCGCCCAGGCCATCCGGGTGGCACGGGAATTCGCGCACAGCGCCGAGGAATCCGGCGGCCGCTCGATGATCATCATGGGTGGCGGCATCTGCCACTGGTTCCACAGCGACGCGATCTACCGTGCGGTGCTGGCGCTGCTGATGCTGACGGGATCGATGGGCCGCAACGGCGGTGGGTGGGCCCACTACGTCGGCCAGGAGAAGGTTCGCCCGCTCACCGGCTTCCAGACGATGGCCATGGCAACCGACTGGGTGCGCCCGCCTCGACAGGTACCCGGCGCGTCGTATTGGTACGCGCACACCGACCAATGGCGCTACGACGGATACGGGGCGGACAAATTGGCCAGCCCGGTGGGCCGGGGCAGGTTCGCGGGCAAGCACACCATGGACCTGCTGGCGTCCGCGGTGGCCATGGGGTGGAGCCCGTATTACCCCCAATTCGACCGGTCCAGTCTGGACGTCGCCGACGAGGCACGCGCCGCCGATCGCGACGTCGCCGACTACGTCGCCGAACAGCTTGGCCAGCGCAAGCTCAAGCTCGCCGTGACCGATCCCGACAACCCCGTGAATTGGCCACGGGTGCTTACCGTTTGGCGCGCCAACCTGATCGGCTCTTCGGGCAAGGGCGGCGAGTACTTCCTGCGCCATCTGTTGGGGACCGACTCCAACGCTTCGGCGCTCCCGCCGGAGGACGGGGTGCGGCCCACCGGCGTGACGTGTGAGGGTGACATCCCCGAGGGCAAGCTCGACTTGATGATGTCGATCGACTTCCGGATGACCTCGACGACGCTGGTGTCCGACATCGTGCTGCCGGCAGCGACCTGGTATGAGAAGGCCGACATTTCCAGCACGGACATGCACCCCTACGTGCACGCGTTCAGCGCCGCGACCGATCCGCCGTGGGAAACGCGTTCGGACTTCGACGCTTTCGGTGCCATTGCCCGCGCCTTCAGCGCCATGGCCAAGAACCACCTGGGCACCCGCACCGATGTGGTGCTCACCGCACTGCAGCACGACACTCCGGATGCGATGGCCTATCCCGATGGCACCGAACAGGATTGGCTACACTCCGGCGCGACGCCGGTGCCGGGGCGCACGATGGGCAAGCTGACCGCGGTGGAGCGAGACTACACCGCCATCTACGACAAGTGGCTGACCCTGGGCCCGCTCGTCGACAAGTTCGGCGTGACCACCAAGGGCGTCACGGTGCACCCCTTCCGGGAGGTCGAGGAGCTCGCCACCAAGTTCGGGGTGCTGAAATCCGGTGTGGCAGCGGGCCGTCCGGCCGTCACCACCGCCTCGCGGATGGCCGACGTCCTGCTGCTGTTGTCGGGGACGACCAACGGGCGGCTCGCGGTCGAGGGCTTCCACGAACTCGAAAAGCGCACCGGTCAGCGGCTGGTGCACCTGGCCGAGGGCAGCGAGGACAAGCGCATCAGCTACGCCGATACCCAGGCGCGGCCCGTTCCCGTGGTCACCAGCCCGGAATGGTCGGGCAGCGAAACGGGCGGTCGTCGCTACGCGCCGTTCACCATCAACATCGAGAACCTCAAGCCGTTCCACACCCTCACCGGGCGAATGCATTTCTATCTTGCGCACGACTGGGTCGAGGAGCTCGGCGAGCACCTGCCGGTGTTCCGGCCGCCGCTGGACATGGCGCGCTTGTTCGGCCAGCCCACGCTCGGCGCATGCGAGGACGGCATCGGACTCACCGTGCGCTACCTGACGCCGCACTCGAAGTGGTCGTTCCACTCCACCTATCAGGACAACCTGTACATGCTCTCGTTGTCCCGTGGTGGCCCGACGATGTGGATGAGTCCGGGCGATGCCGCGAAAATCCAAGTGCGCGATAATGATTGGGTCGAGGCGGTGAACGTGAACGGCATCTACGTGTGCCGCGCGATCGTCTCGCACCGGATGCCCGACGGCGTGGTCTTCGTCTATCACGTCCAGGAGCGCACCGTCGACACGCCGCGCTCCGAAATCAACAACAAGCGCGGCGGTAATCACAACGCGCTCACCCGGGTGCGCATCAAGCCCAGCCACTTGGCCGGTGGCTACGGGCAACACGCGTTCGCGTTCAACTACCTGGGTCCGACCGGTAACCAGCGCGACGAGGTGACCGTCGTGCGCCGCCGCAGCCAGGAGGTGCAGTACTGATGCGCGCCAACACGACGCAGGAAGGGGGACCGCGGTGAAGGTCATGGCGCAGTTGGCGATGGTGATGAACCTCGACAAATGCATCGGTTGTCACACCTGTTCGGTGACGTGCAAACAGGCGTGGACCAACCGACCCGGTACCGAATACGTGTGGTTCAACAACGTCGAAACCCGTCCCGGACAAGGCTATCCGCGCACCTACGAGGACCAGGAGCGGTGGCGCGGCGGCTGGATCCGTGACAAGAAGGGCCGGTTGCGGCTGCGGGACGGTGGCCGCCTGCACAAACTGCTGCGGATCTTCGCCAATCCGAAGTTGCCCCTC
>NZ_DASUHS010000225.1:0-12114 GCF_036273375.1 Mycobacterium sp.
AATCGGCAGCAGACGCGATCGTCGGCGGGGTGGTGTACCCGATCCTTTCCGGCGCGCAGCCCTATTCGCGCCGGCGGGCCGAGCGGACCACCCGGCTCATCGTGGAAGCCCTCACCGCAAGCTGACGATCGCCGATCAGCCGCCGCGGATACCGACCGAACAGCTGCGCTGACGTAATCCGGCGTCGAACACCGCAGCGGCGCTTGATGTCTCCGAGCGGGTAGGCTCACCGCAGGCGACGGGAGCGGCGATGGACGACGATTGCCTGAAGCTCACCACCTATTTGGCCGAGCGCAGGCGCACCGGGGGCAGCTTCGTCTCCGATGTCCTGCTCGGCTTGTACGCAGAGCATCGAATCGCTTGCGGGGTCCTGCTGCGGGGGATAGGCGGATTCGGCACCGGTCACTATCTGCGCACCGACGAGTCCCTGACCTTGTCCGAGGATCCGCCGGTGGCGATCATTGCGGTCGACACGAGAACGAAGATCGAGGCCCTGTTCGACCCCGTGCTGGCCGTCAAGCAGCGCGGCCTGGTCACGTTGGAGCGTGCGCGGCTGCTGCACGACGACATCGGGATACCGGAGCTGCCCGAGGATCTGCGCGACGCGGTCAAGCTGACGATCTACGTCGGCCGCAAGCAACGCGTCAACGGATCACCCGCTTACATCGCCGCCTGCGATTTGATGCACCGGCGCGGCCTTTCCGGCGCCACGGTGCTGCTCGGTGTGGACGGCATCGCGCACGGAGAACGCCAGCGCGCCAACTTTTTTGGACGCAACGCCGACGTACCGATGATGATCGTCGTCGTCGGATCCGGTGAGCGGATCGGTCGCGTGCTGCCGGAGATCGGCGAACTGCTGCGCAGGCCCCTGGTCACGCTCGAACGGGTCCGGGTGTGCAAGCGCGACGGCCAGTTCCTGGAGCGGCCGCACGCCCTGCCCGGCGTTGACGAGCGCGGCTTGCCGCTGTTTCAGCAGCTGACGATCTACACCTCGGAGTCGGCACATTACGGCGGTGCGCCGATCCACCGCGCGATCGTCCAGCGGCTGCGCCAGGCCAAAACCGCGGACGGCGCGACCGTGTTACGCGGCGTCTGGGGTTTCCACGGGGATCACCCACCCCACGGCGACAAACTGCTCTCGCTGACCCGCCGGGTACCCGTCGTCACCATCGTCATCGACACCCCGGCCAACATCGCCGAATCCTTTGACATCATCGACGAATTGACCCGGGACGAGGGCTTGGTGACCAGTGAGATGGTGCCCGCTCTGGTCTCCGACGACGACACTGGGCCACCGCGTATCGCCCGGCACCACTACTAGGTCAGCCGGCGACAGAGGCGTCGTAGATCGACTGGATCGCCTTGTCGAGGGTGGCGTTGAACTGCTCGTCGGACTGGTCGGCGGTCAGGCCCTCGGTCAGAGCCCGGCTGAAGCTGGCGATCAACCCGGTGTTCTTCGCGAGCAACTCGTTGGCTTCCTCGCGGGAGTAGCCACCGGAAAGGGCAACCACCCGCATCACCTTCGGGTGCTCGATCAGGGGACGGTAGAAATTGACCTCGGTGGGCAGGCTCAGCTTGAGCATGACGCGCTGGTCCTCGGGCACGGCGTCGAGCTGCTTGGTGATCTCGTCGCGGAGGATGCCCTCGGCATCGGCCTTGTCCGAAATCGAGATGGTCACCTCGGGCTCGATGATGGGCACCAAGCCGTGCGAGAGCACCTGGTGGCCAAGCTCGAACTGCTGGGCGATCACGTCCGCGATGCCCTTGCGGTTGGCGCCGCCGATCACCGACCGCTCCTTCGTGCCGAAGACGCCCAGGCCGGCGGCCCGGTCCAGCAGCTCGTCAAGGCCCGGGATCGGCTTCATCAGCTGGACGTCGTCGGACGCGTCCGCCAGACCCTTGTCGATCTTGAGGATGGGCACCACGCCCTTGGCCTCCCACAGGTAGGTGGTCGACGGCTTGCCCGCGATCTCACGGTCCATGGTCTGCTCGAACAGGATCGCCGCCAGCACGCGGTCACCGGTGAAAGCCGGAGACGTGATGATCCGCGAGCGCATCTGGTGAATGAGGTCGAACATCTCCTTCTCAGAGGAGTAGGCGTTGTCCTCTATGCCGTACAGGCGCAGCGCCTTGGGCGTCGAACCGCCGCTCTGGTCGAGCGCCGCGATGAAGCCCTTCCCCGACGTCATCCGGTCCGCTTGCTGCTGGTTCGACATTGATCTCTCCCAGTTCCTCGTGGCCCTCACGGGCACAGCACGCCCGGCCGGTGACCGCGCGCTCAAGATCTGAATCGTGCCGATCATATTCGGCCACTTCGAGCCCGAGCAGACAGGTCGTCGGACTGCGGTTTCGGTCTCAGCGTCGGTCTGGCTGACGAGGCTTGGTGGCTTGGTGCGCCACAGCGCCATGCGGTCGAGGAGCCGGTCACGCAAGACGAGCGTGTGGAAGAGTACCGCCGTCATGTGGGCGGTAAACGCGAGGAAGAGGAGCAGCGCGAAGGCACCGTGGCACTCGCGGAGCACCGCGAAAACGTCGATGTTGCGCGGTGCGATGCCGGGCAGCGCAACCGGCCCGAGCAGCGTGATCCGGAATCTCGCCGCCGACAGCATGGCCCACCCGGTCAGGGGCTGCACCAGCAACAGGCCGTAGAGCAGGTATTCCGACCACGTCGCGATGCGGCGTTCGGTTCTGCTCGTGGTGGCCAGGAACGCCGCGATCACCGGGTTTTACGGCCCACCGTCCTTCTCGTTTGTGCAGGCCACGCCGCGCAAGCTGAAGACGAAGCGGGGGGAAGCAATTCACGCACCGGCCGGTGCCCGGTGCAACTTCTGCGCTGCCCGTTACGCACATCCGGACTATGTCGCGGCGCCCGAAATCGTTCAGCGTTTTGAGCGTGGTACGCCGCGTGTCCTACCATTGACTAAACACTTGTAGCTGTATCTGCATTTGGTGGCGCAGATCGACGGAGTGCGTCTCCTCCGTGGACAAGCGTGTTCCCGAGGGGTTGAATCAACAGCCCCCGGTTATGGGAGTGGCTGTTAGAGCTAGCGGTGTCCCGCACGGGATCGAATGTGAGTGATAGACCATGGGCGAACAATCCGGCGATTTTGTCGATCCAACTGCTTTTGAAGTGGGCAAACACCAGGTAGATCAGGCGGTTGTGCTCACCGTCTCCGGCGAGGTCGACATGCTCAGCTCGCCACTGCTTGCCGACGCCATTCAGACCGCGCTGGCGACCAAGCCCGCGGCGCTGATCGTTGATCTGTCCAAGGTCGGTTTTCTGGCCTCGGCCGGGATGACCGTCCTGGTGACCGCGCAGGCGGACGTCGAGCCGCCGACGCAGTTCGCGGTGGTCGCCGACGGCTCGGCGACCAGCCGGCCGATCAAACTGATGGGAATCGACAGCGTGCTCTCGCTCTACAGCAGCCTCGACGGTGCGCTGAGCGGTATCGCTGGTGAGTGAGGCTCCACGGAGTGGGGACGCAACTGGGGACGATGGTCCGCTCTGATCAGCCGCAGAACGTGTCGAACATCGATGACCGATCCCGGTTTGTGCGGACGCGAGTGGCCGCCGACGCGCGCAGCGCGGCCCGGACCCGCGCCGAGTTCGCGGTGTGGCTCGAACGATATTTCTCGCTTGACGACGACCGCTTCAGTGATCTGCTACTGGCGGTGAACGAAGCGCTTGCCAATGCCGCGGAATTCGCCTACGTCGACGCCGCGGAGTCCGGGACGGTAGACGTGCGGGCGGCCTACGACGGCGGCTCGGGCACCCTGGCGGTGTCCGTCGACGACCGCGGCCGGTGGCGGCAGAATAAGCCGGTCCAGTACCAACAGCAGATGCGCGGACGTGGCATCCCGCTGATGGAGGCGCTCGCCGACGACGTCACCATCGACCGCACGCCGCAAGGCACTCGTGTCACGTTAACGTGGAGCGACCTGACGCGGCCCGGCTGTAACGCTTGATCAGCACGACTGCGCCAGCACCTGCTGGATGCGCTCTTCGCGCGGCAGCACTGGACCGTCGTCGAGGGGCTCGTCGATCCCGAGTTCGGTGAGCCCGGCACCGGTCAGCAGCGAGGTGCCGTAGGCGGCCAGCACGAGTTTCTGATCGTCGCTGTGGCCGTCCTCGACGAGCATCGCGCCGATGAGGCAGATGACGGCCATCTTGAAGGCGTTGAAGGCCCGGTACCAGGGCCGGTTGGTGACCGTGATGCCGCTCGCCGACTCGTAATGCGCGAGCAGGGCATCGATGGACAGGGCCGCGGGGTGGCTGTTGATCCCGACCGGCTGCATCCACAACATTTCGAGCCAGCCGACGTCGGTGAGCGGGTCGCCGACGGTCGTCATCTCCCAATCGAAGACCGCGCTGACCTCGCCGCCGGTGAAGGCGAAGTTGCCCGGTTTGGCGTCGCCGTGCACCAGCGTCACTTTCGGGCACGGCGTCGGCCTGCCGGCCAGCAGTTCGCGGTGCAGCCGCTCCAGGGCGGGCAGGCGGTCGCGCTTGACCCGGTCCATCTCGGCGGCCCAGTGCCCGAGTTCGCGGTCGAGGTGGTCGGCGCCTTCGTCGAGGGCTTCCAGCCCGGTCCCGGCGAGGTCGACGGTGTGGATCGCGGCCAGCTGTTCGACCAGACTCTGACACATCCGCACCACCGTGGGGTCGGCGGCGTCGGACGGCGGCTCCATTTCGTAGACGTCGCCGGCCGCCCGTTCCATCACGAAGAACGGCCTGCCCAGAACGTCGCCGGTCGACTCGAGCCACAGCGCCCGCGGGACGCGGACCGGTGTATCGGCCAATGCGCGCAGGATCCGGAACTGACGCGCCAGGTCGTAAGGTTCGAGCAGCGCGGGTGGCTCGGGGCGCAGGCGCAACACCACGTCTTGCAGGTCTTCTCGACCGCCACGCCGGGCGACGACGCTCAGCGTCATCATCTCGGCCGAGTGCCCGAAGCTCACCCGGTCGATGCCCTCGATGCGGACGTCGTCGGCGTTCCGTATCTCGGTGCGCAGCCAGCGGCTCAACCGTTGTTCCGCTGCCGCGCCCAGGGTCATTGACGGGCCCCCTCGCTGTCGGCGGGCAAGCGATCGACCGGCGTCTTGTCCTGAGTGAATGCGGACATGTCCATCGGCGTCCAGTTCGGGTAGCGGCGGTAGCCCTGGCCACCGAGCAGCAATTCGAAGATGCCCCAACCGGTCTCGCCGTCACGCTCGAACCGCATCAGTTGGTCGAGGGCCATCGACTTACCCTCGGTCTCAATCAGCTGTTCGGGATTGGCGCTGTCCCAAGCGAAATGGATGAAGTAGGCCCCACCGCCCAGGTCCTCGTATTGGCAGTGCGCCATCGGCAGCCCGTAGTAGGCGTTGACCTCCGGATAGGGCGTGTCGGCGAACACTCGATGTGCGTTGCCGTCCTCGTCGGTGAAGACGAGCGCCGCGCGGGTGGGTCGCTTGCGGTCGCCGTCGAATTCGACCTCGTGCTCGATCTGGACGAATCGCTTCGACAGGGTCCCGTCTGCGTACGTGATGCCGCCATCGACGTAACTGACGGTACCGTCAGATGATTCGATGACCCAGGCTTCGATCGCATGGTCATCGAAGCCGGCGTCGAGCCACAACCAGAAATCGATCTTGTCCGAGATCCGCACCCCGAAGGTGCGGTCACGACCGCCATGGAAGCCGTCGACGCTGATGCGTTCCCCGTCGATCTGCACCCAACCGCTCCACCGCCCCGGCTCCTTCATGTGGTACATGTCGGCGAGCAATTCGCCGTCCTTTCCATGCACCTGCATGGGCAACAGCTCCCACATCGGGGCGGTGGGTTCGTAATAGAGCTCCCACTCGATTCCGGAGTTGTTGGGCTCGATGTCCAATCGCCACTTCTTCAGCGGCTCGACGCAGGTCCAGCGCATCGGCCCGGCGCTCAGCTCGCCGCGGTCGTCGCCGGTGACCGGCCGCCCGGACAACAGGTCCCAGTGCCGGCCGTCGGCGAGGCTGACCTTGACGTAGCCCAGCCCGCTGGCGGTGTTCGGGTTATTGCCGTAGCCGCTGGCCATCAACATGGTGCCGTCCGGTGACGCTGCGAAGAAGTAGCACCGATCCGACCATGTCGGGTCCGAGTTGTGCACTTGGTCGAACGTCGTCGGAAGCTGGTGGGTGAAGGACTCGTCCGCGGCGGAGTACCCCATCGATGGACCTTTCTGGCTGGTTAAGGCCTTGCGCTGCAATATGATTCAGTGCCGGCGAGGGTAGGGCCGGATTCTGTTCGCATCAGATAACAAAGCAGCACAACGCATCCCGTAACATCGCCGCCATGGAACCGGGGCGGCGGTGGGGCGATGACCGCGCGATCCTTGACGACGAGGAGGCCCGCAGGCGGATCCTGAACGCCGCGGGCCGCTGCATCGTCCGGCGCGGCAACACCCAGTTCCGGATGGGCGAAGTGGCCGACGAGGCGGGGGTGTCCCGGTCGACGGTGTACCGGTATTTCCCCGGCCGCGATGATGTCCTGCTGGGCCTGATGCTGACGCGCGTGGACAGCGCGATCGCTGAATTGGTGCGCAAGCTGCCCGCCCCTGACGACCCCATTCGATCGGTGCCCGAGCTGGTGTTGGCCCGGGTGGAGTCGGTGGACGGCAACGCACTGAACGAAGCGTTGTTCGCGACCGAGAGCACTGCGATGGCGTCGGCGCTCGAAAAGGGTTCCGAACCCATCGTGGAGCTGCTGCTGCGGCACTACGGGCCGCTGCTGAACCGCTGGAAGGCGGCGGGGTTGCTCTACCCCGACGTCGATTTCCGGTCGATCGTCCAGTGGTTGCACACCACGACGCTGTTTCTACTGGCGCCGTCGTGGCGATATCGCCCCGCCGCAGACAAACGAGAATTCGTCGAGCAGTTCGTGGTGAGGGCCCTGGTTCCACAGATCAGACAATAATCGTATATTGTCTGATGTCCAGACGTTCGATTGGTTTTGCCCGACGGTGCCGGTGTTGATAGCGCAGCACCGCGGCCGGCCTGCAAATCAGGATGGATGGACATGAAAAATCCTGTGGGACACGCTTTATCCTTCCTCGGTCTGGCCGCTCACCTGGGCCGCGGCGCCGGCCGGGTGGCCACCGACGCGGTGGTGGGAGGACGGTTCGGCCTGCCGCGAACCGTCGAGGACATCGACCCCGCGGTGCTGTCGCGGGTCATGGGAACCACCGTTCGGTCGATCCGCGTTCTGAGCCGCGACGCGGGGACGTCCTCGCGTGGCCGGCTGGTTTTGACAGGTAAGAACGTCCCTGACTCGGTGTTCGTCAAGGTCGCGGCGCAAACCGCCGCCACCCGGCTGATGGGCGAGCTCGGGCGCCTTGGACACACCGAGGTGCGGTTCTACCGTGCGCTCGCGCCGCAGGTCATCGGTGTCCCCTATTGCTATGGCGCGGCGTTCGACGCCTGGACTGGCCGGTACCTGCTGGTCTTGGAGGACCTGCCGGCCGAGTCATGCGAATTCCCGGACACCTTGCATCCGTTGTCGGCCGACCAGGCGAGCCTGATCATCGAGCTGCTGGCCGAACTGCACGCCACCTTCTGGGGCCGCCTGCCACGCGACGGGCGCGGCCCAATGGGCTGGCTGTACACGCCGTCGGGCGACGTCACGTCGTTGTTGACCGGTTCGCTCATGCGCACCTCGATCAAGCGTCTCGCCGAGCGCACTTCCCTTGTCGACGTCCCCGTCGACACTGGCAGCTTTATCGCCGACAACTACCGCGCCGTCGCCGCACTCATCGACACGCCTCCTCACACCGTCATGCACGGTGACGCCCATCCGGGAAACATGTATTTCCACGGCGGCAAGGCCGGGCTGCTGGATTGGCAGGCGGTGCGCCGGGGACACCCCTCGCGCGAACTGGCCTACACCCTGATCACCAGCCTGACGCCGGAGGACCGTCAGGCCAACCAGCGCGAACTCCTCGACGACTACCGGCGGGCGCTAACGGCGGCCGGCGGACCCGAGTTGGATCGCGACGACCTGTGGCTGCGGTTCCGCCAGGGCGCGCTATACGCATACGTCGCGCCCCTGATCACCGCCGGAATGGGCGGAATGCAGGTCGAGAACATCGCGATGGAAGGCGTGCGCCGCGGTGTCGCGGCGCTCGATGACCTGGAAACCGTCGCAGCCCTGAAGGATTCGTTGTAGGGCCGGCCAATTCGGCTGGAGCTATTGCCTTCGTCGCGCCAAGAGTTACGCTACCTACCGTAGCGAAATGCTGCGCGTCTCAGCGCTCAGCTTTCCCGAGACCGCGCACGGCGGCGAAGAGGAGTCTCATGTTCGACCTGAAGATCATCGGTGGAACGGTCGTCGACGGCACGGGCGCGGAACGCTATGCCGCCGATATCGGCATCAAGGACGGCAAGATCGTCGACGTCGTGCGCCGCTCCGCCAACGGCCCCGCGATGAGCGGGGAGGCGGCCGAAACCATCGACGCGACAGGGCATGTGGTGGCCCCCGGCTTCGTCGACATCCACACCCACTACGACGGCCAGGTCAGCTGGGACAGCCTACTCGAGCCCTCCAGCGGCCATGGCGTGACCACGATCGTGACCGGCAACTGCGGCGTCGGCTTCGCGCCCGTGCGGCCCGGCAGTGAGCAGTGGCTGATCGAGCTGATGGAGGGCGTCGAGGACATTCCCGGCACCGCGCTGACCGAAGGCATCACCTGGGGCTGGGAGACCTACCCCGAGTACCTCGACGCGGTCGGCAAGCAGAAGTTCGCCGTCGACGTGGGCAGCCAGGTCGCACACGGCGCGGTCCGTGCCTACGCGATGGGCGAGCGGGGCGCCCGCAACGAGGCGGCCACCCCCGAGGACATCGAGGCGATGGGACGGCTGGTTCGCGAGGCGATCGAGGCCGGCGCGCTCGGATTTTCCACGTCGCGCACGATGGGCCATCGCGCGATGGACGGCGAACCGGTCCCCGGCACGTTTGCCGCAGAGGAGGAGCTGTTCGGTCTCGGCCGTGCCATGGCGGCCGGCGGTCAGGCGGTGTTCGAGCTGGCCCCGCAGGGGGCCGCGGGCGAGGACATCATCGGGCCGAAAAAGGAATTGGACTGGATGCGGCGACTGAGCAGCGAGATCGACCGGTCGGTGTCCTTCGCGCTGATCCAGGTAGACGCCGATCCGAAATTGTGGCGCGAGATGCTCGACCTGTCCGCGGACGCGCACGCCGCGGGCGCCCGCCTCTACCCCCAGATCGCGGCGCGCCCGTTCGGCATGATGATCGGCTTCCAAGGCCATCACGGTTTCAGTCACCGGCCCACCTACCGCCGGCTGAAGGCCGAGTGCAGCCGCGACGAGCTCGCGCAGCGGTTGGCCGAACCCGCGGTGAAGGCGGCGATCCTGTCCGAGGACGACCTGCCCGCCGACCCCACGTTGTTGTTCGACGGGATGTTCGCCCTCGTGCAGCACTCGCTAGGAAGGCTGTATGCGCTCGGCGATCCGCCGGACTACGAGCCCACGCCGGACCGCGCCGTCGCGGCCATCGCCAAGGCGCGCGGCGAGGATCCGTTGTCCACGCTGTACGACCTCATGCTGGAGTCCAACGCGACCTCCATGCTGATGCTGCCGTTGTTCAACTACGCCGACGGCAATCACGACGCGATCCGCGAGATGATGCTGCACCCCGCCGGCGTGCTCGGACTCTCCGACGGCGGCGCCCACTGCGGGATGATCTGTGACGCGTCCTACCCCACGTTCCTGCTCACGCACTGGGCGCGGGACCGGCATCGCGGCGAGAAGCTGTCGCTGGAATACGTGATCCGCAAGCAATCTCGCGACACCGCCCACCTGTTCGGCCTCACCGACCGCGGCACCATCGAGCCCGGCAAGAAGGCCGACATCAACGTCGTCGACATGGACGCGCTGACCCTGCACCCGGCGGCAATGGCGTTCGACCTGCCCGCCGGGGGAAACCGGATTCTGCAGGGAGCCAGTGGCTATGCCGCGACCGTCGTCAGCGGAACGGTGACCCGCCGCAACGACGTCGACACCGGGGCCCGCCCCGGCCGCCTGGTCCGCGGAGCGCGCTAAGAGCTCCCGTCGATGGCAACGGCGGCCGGAAATCCGGCGCGGACACGCGACGAGGATGCCATCGGCACCCCGCCGGAAAACCCGACGCTGGTGCCCGCCGAGCGCTACTACTCCCCCGCCTTCGCCGCGCTCGAGGCGCAGCGGATGTGGCCGCGGGTGTGGCAACTGGCCTGCATGGTCGACCATGTGGCGACGCCTGGCGACTATTTCGAGTACCGGTGCGGCCCGTACGGCGTGCTGATCGTCCGCGACGACGACGGGATGCTCCGCGCGTTCCAGAATGTCTGCCGGCATCGCGGCAATTCGCTGTGCACCGGATCCGGTTCGGGCCTGCGGGAACTCAAATGCGGCTATCACGGTTGGACCTGGGACCTGGGCGGCGCGCTCAAAAGGGTGCCCAACCGCAAGGGCTTCGGCTCGCTGCGGATGTCCGATTTTCCGCTGATACCGGCGCGGGTCGAAACCTGGGCCGGGCTCGTCTTCGTCAACCTCGACCCGGGCGCGAGCTCGTTGACCGAATACCTGGAGGCGGTGCCCGACGACATCGCCTGGTGCCATCTAGATGATTTCCGCTGCTACGCGACGCTCACCGTCGAGGTCGACGCCAACTGGAAAACCATCGCCGACGGATACAGCGAGACCTACCATATCCAGACCCTGCATCCCGAACTGCTGCGTTGTGTCGATGATATTCATGCGCCGCAACAGATTTGGGGCCACACCGGGAAGTCGGACCAGCCCTACGGCGTGCAGAGCCCACGCTTTGACGGCGCGCTGAGCGACGAAGAAGTCTGGAATGCCTACGTCTACACGCAGGGAGCGCTGATGGGCGCCGCCGAAGGCACCCCGTTCCCCGCCGACGAACCCCGGCCCGGGCAGACGGTTGCCGACCTGATCGCGGACCGGACCCGGGCATTCGCCGCGAGCCGCGGGGTCGACCTCGACTGGGCTGATACCGACCGGATGACACGGTTGCACCAGTACAACGTGTTTCCCAACATGACGCTTCTGGCCAACGCCGATCACCTGACCGTCATGTGCTCGCGGCCCGCCGCCGACCCCGATCGTGGTGAATTGACGATGTTTTTGATGAGCCGGATGGCGCCGGGTGCGGCGTACAACAAGCCGATCGACGTGCGGACGTCAGCCGAACAGGCCGAACCCGGCATCGTGCTGACCCAGGACATCAAGGTGCTGCCGGGTTTGCAGCGTGGGTTGCATCAGCCCGGCTTCACCCACCTGGTGCTGTCCAACGAGGAGCGCCGGGTGATCAACATGCACCGAAACCTGGAACGCTACCTCGATCTGCCCGAGTCAGAGCGGATGACCGGCGGCGCCTGAAGTTTCTCGCGCGCATACCCAACTTGACTCAAGTTAGTGCG
Source organism: Mycobacterium sp. (assembly GCF_036273375.1). Taxonomy (GTDB): domain Bacteria; phylum Actinomycetota; class Actinomycetes; order Mycobacteriales; family Mycobacteriaceae; genus Mycobacterium. Next base: position 11,451 of record NZ_DASUHS010000225.1, read on the forward strand.
CACTGTCACCGCGGGTGTTGATGAGGGTCGCGGGGGCAGTGCGGGTTTGGTTGTCGGCCCCGATGTCCACGACGCGGTAGGCCGACGGTACTGTGAACGAATTCCTTGATACCCCAACATGTTTGATCATCGCCGGTAACCGGGACTAGTTGTTATCGGGGGGTGGTTGGGGTTGGAAGGGTGTATACCACCACCAGTGGGCGCGCTCGCCGGTGGGTCCCGGGCAGGGCGCCACGGCGGGCGGGGGTTGAGTTGGTGGGCGCGCCAGCGATCCCGGGCTCAGTAATCGGCCCGCGTTGCCGCTGACAGTGAGCGCGCCTGCGGGCCCGGTGATGGTGATGACGCCACGATGGTGCAACCGGTGATGATAAGGGCATAGCAGCACCAGGTTGGCCAACTCCGTGGAGCCGCCGTCTTCCCAGTGCCGGATGTGATGGGCGTGCAGACCACGGGTGGCACCACAGCCGGGCACCGCGCACATGCGGTCCCGATGCTCCAGCGCGCGGCGAAGCCGCCGGTTGATCAAGCGGGTGGCCCGGCCGGCACCAATGACCTCGCCGCGACGTTCGAACCACACTTCACACGTCGCATCGCACGTCAGGTATCGGCGTTCAGCGTCGGTGAGCAGCGGACCCAAATGCAGCGCCGCGGCGCGCTGCTCAAC
>NZ_DASUHS010000226.1:0-2356 GCF_036273375.1 Mycobacterium sp.
TTGTCCTATCCCAAGCCGGTGGTGATGGCGTGCACCGGCCATGCCATCGCGATGGGGGCGTTCCTGTTGTCGGCGGGCGATCACCGGGTGGCCGCGCACGCCTACAACATCCAGGCCAATGAGGTCGCGATCGGCATGGTCATTCCCTATGCCGCGTGCGAGATCATGAAGCTGCGGTTGACGCCGTCGGCCTACCAGCAGGCCAGCGGGCTGGCCAAAACGTTCTTCGGTGAAACCGCCCTCGCGGCAGGCTTTATCGACGAGATCGTGTTGCCCGAGGTGGTGGTCGACCGCGCCGAAGAGGCCGCACGGGAATTCGCCGGCCTGCATCAGCGGGCGCACGCCGCCACCAAATTGCGCGCCCGCGCCGACGCCCTGGCGGCCATCCGCGCCGGCATCGACGGGATCGAAGCCGAATTCGGGCTGTGAGTCGCTGAGGGCGTTCGCCCGAGCCGGTTTCGTGGACCGCTGCCGGGGAAGTCACCGGAATGGCCGTAGATCGCATCGCGGACCCCTGGGGAACGCGAACTCCCTACGAACCCGGCACGCGGTGGCCGGTACGAGTCGACACTTACCTGGCCGACGGAGTCAGCGCCGAGTCGGTCGACCGCTGGGTGCAATCGGCCGCGGTGTTGCATTCCAACGGCGACGGCCTGGACATCGCCGTCAAGGACGGGCGGATCGTGGGCGTGCGCGGACGCGCCATCGACCGAGTCAACCACGGGCGGCTCGATCCGAAGGATCTCTTCGGCTGGCAGGCCAACGCCTCGGCTGACCGGCTCACCACACCGATGATCCGGGTCCGCGGCGAGCTGAAGCCATGCGACTGGGATACCGCCATGCAACGGATCGTGGACCACACCAAGGACTTACTCGGCAGCTACGGCCCCAGCTCGATCGGGTTCTACACCTCCGGGCAGCTGTTCGCCGAGGCGTACTACACCCAAGGTGCGATCGCGCACGGGGCGATCGGCACCAACCACGTCGACGGCAACACCCGGCTGTGCACGGCGACGGCCGCCGAGGCGCTCAAGGAATCGTTCGGCTGCGACGGGCAGCCGGGGTCCTACACCGATGTCGACCATGCTGACGTCATCGCGTTGTTCGGGCACAACGTCGCCGAGACGCAGACCGTGCTGTGGGCGCGGATGTTGGACCGGCTCGCCGGCAACTCGCCGCCGGCGATCATCTGCGTCGACCCCCGACTCACGCCGGTGGCCCGGCACGCCACGGTACATCTCGCGCCGATCCCGGGCACCAACGTGGCGTTGATGAACGGGCTGCTGCACGAGATCATCGGCCAGGACTGGATCGACCAGGACTACATCGACACGCACACAGTCGGTTTCGACGAACTGCGTAGCCGGGTCGAAGAGTTTCCGCCCGAGCGGGTTGGGAAAATCTGCGGTGTGGCGGCCGACGACATCCGGCGCGCGGCCCGGCTGCTGGGCACGGCGGAGCGGCTGATGTCCACCGTGCTGCAGGGCTTCTATCAGTCCCACCAGGCCACCGCGGCGGCCGTGCAGGTCAACAACATTCACCTGGTACGCGGCATGCTGGGCAAGCCGGGCTGCGGGGTGCTGCAGATGAACGGGCAGCCGACCGCGGAGAACACGCGCGAGTGCGGGGCGGATGGGGATCTGGCGGGCTTCCGTAACTGGTCCAACGACTCCCACGTCGAAGAGTTGACGCATTTGTGGAACCTTGAGCCCCTGCAGATTCCGCACTACGGTCCGCCGACGCACGCTATGCAGATGTTCCGCTTTGCCGAGGAGGGGACGCTGCGGATGCTGTGGGTCACGGCCACCAATCCCGCGGTGTCGCTGCCGGAGCTGCCGCGAATCCGCGACATCCTGTCGCAGGAACGGCTGTTCCTCATCGTGCAGGACATCTTCATGACCGAGACCGCCGCGTTGGCCGACGTGGTGTTACCCGCCGCGGCATGGGCAGAGAAAACCGGCACCTTCACCAACGCCGACCGCACCGTGCACCTGTCCGAAAAGGCCGTGGAGCCACCGGGTTCCGCGCGGTCCGACCTCGACATCTTCCTGGATTACGCGCGCCGGATGGACTTCCGCGACAAGGACGGCCAGCCGTTTCCGCCCTGGACGGATCCGGAATCGGCGTTCGAGGCGTGGAAGGAATGTACGGCGGGCCGGCCGTGCGATTACACCGGCCTGACCTACGACAAGCTGCGGGGCGGCAGTGGCATCCAATGGCCTTGTAACGCAGAGCATCCCGATGGTACCGAACGGCTCTATGCCGACGCGCAATTCTGGGCAGCACCGGACTATTGCGAGGCATACGGCAAAGACCTGATCACCGGCGCGCCACTGCAGCCCGACGAGTACCGCTC
>NZ_DASUHS010000227.1:0-3930 GCF_036273375.1 Mycobacterium sp.
GCCGGCCTTCCGGTGAGCGAACTCACCGCGACGGTGGAACGTTTCAACGGCTTCGCGCGCTCCGGCGTCGACGAGGACTACCAGCGCGGCGAGAGCGCTTACGACAAGTACTACGGCGACCCGACCAACAAGCCGAACCCCAACCTCGGCGAGATCAGTCACGCGCCGTACTACGCGGCCAAGATGGTGCCCGGTGATCTGGGGACCAAAGGCGGCATCCGCACCGATATCCACGGCCGGGCGCTGCGCGACGACAGCAGTATCATCGAAGGCCTTTACGCCGCAGGCAATGTCAGTGCTCCGGTAATGGGCCACACGTACCCCGGTCCGGGTGGCACCATCGGTCCGGCCATGACGTTCGGCTACCTGGCGGCGTTGCACATTGCGGAGGAGCGCTGAGATGCCAATCGACGTAGACGTCGCGCTGAATGCTGAGCTGGATCCCATCGAATTCTCCTGGGCCAGTACTGATGTGCAGCTCTACCACCTTGGACTGGGCGCGGGCGCCGATCCGATGGACCCACGCGAGCTGCGCTACCTGATCGACGACACCCCGCAGGTGCTTCCGACGTTCGGCAACGTCGCCGCCACCTTCCACGCCACGAAACCGCCGACGGTCAAGTTCCCCGGCATCGACATCGAGCTGGGCAAGGTGCTACACGCCAGCGAGCGGGTCGAGGCGCCCGCTCCGCTCCCGCCGTCCGGCTCGGCCAAAGCCGTCACCCGGTTCACGGACATCTGGGACAAGGGCAAGGCCGCGGTGATCTGGAGCGAGACGACGGTGACCGCGCCGGATGGCACGCTGCTGTGGACGCAGCGCCGGTCCATCTTCGCCCGCGGCGAAGGCGGATTCGGCGGCGAGCGTGGTCCGTCGACGTCGGACGGGGCGCCGGACCGTGCTCCCGATCTCGAGGTCGACGTGCCGATTCTGCCGCAGCAGGCGCTGCTCTACCGGCTGTGCGGCGACCGCAACCCGCTGCACTCCGATCCCGAATTCGCCGCTGCCGCAGGTTTCTCCCAGCCCATTCTGCACGGGCTGTGCACGTACGGCATGACCTGTAAGGCCATCACCGATGCGCTGCTCGACGGTGATGCCGGCGCGGTGGCCGCCTACGGCGCGCGTTTCGCCGGGGTGGCGTTCCCCGGCGAAACGCTCAAGGTCGGCATCTGGAAGGACAACGGCCGCTTCCTGGCCAGCGTTGTCGCGCCCTCGCGCGACAACGCGGTCGTGCTGTCGGGCGTCGAACTGTTGCCCGCCTAGAGGTTTCCCTTTCGGGTTTTCCCTTCCGCGCCGAGCGTGAAGTTAGCTTCACGTTCGCCCACGAGCGTGAAACTAGTTTCACGCTCGCCGTGCGCGAGCCGCGCGCACACGGCGAATGATGTCGGCCGGTCGGTCCCCCGCGACCACCCGGATGACGATCCAGCCGAGCCGGTCGAGCATTTCGGCGCGTCGAATATCCCAGGTGTACTGCCACCGGTCGCTGCGGTGTTGCTCGCCGTCATACTCGACCGCGACTTTGACGTCCTCCCAGCCCATATCGAGATAGACGGTCAGATCGCCGAATTCATCGGTGACCGGAATTTGCGTCTGAGGTGGCGGTAAGCCGGCCTCGACTAGCACGATTCGTAACCAAGACTCCTTCGGAGACTGTGCCCCACCGTCGAATAGCGCTATGGCCTTTCTTGCCCGCACGATGCCTCGGCGGCCCGGATACCTCTCTGCGAGCAGCTCGACGTCGGCCGCCTTGATTCGCGTTGCGCGGCTCAACGCGTCGATGGCGGCAACCGCCGCCGTCGTCGAATACCAGCAGCCCAAGTCGAGGGCCGTCCTGGCCCCCGAGGTAACCGGGATCCCGTCTACGGCAGCAAGTTCGTCTTCCTCGATGCGGTCTCCGTGAGCCCTGATCCCGGGCTGGGAGTGGCGGTTGTCGTGAATGAGGTCTACCACCGTCAGGCCATCGACCCATTTGCTCCCGTGCAGCGCCGCTGCGGCGAAGCCGGCGACCACGCCCTGACGCCCAGTCCACAACCATCCGGCCCTCGCGCGCAGCGCGGCAGTAACCTCCACGTCCCGACTGACGTACACATCTCGGAAGAGTCGGATATAGCCAGTGCTCAGCCGACTTCTGGCCAATGCGCCTCGAGCAACGGCCTCACTGCCCAAGAACGGCTCACCCACGACGGCAGCGTTGCACGAGTTATCGGCAGCGTCACTTCAGTCGTCGAGCGTGAAGTTAGGTTCACGTTCAACCCCGAGTGTGAAACTAACTTCACGCTCGGCGCTAGAAGCCTCCCTAGCCCAGGATCAGGCCGGAGGTGGGGACGCCGGTTCCGGCGGTGACGAGGACGTGCTCGACGTCGGGCACCGGGTTCACCGAGGTGCCCCGCAGTTGCCGCACACCCTCGGCGATGCCATTCATGCCGTGAATATAGGCTTCGCCGAGCTGGCCGCCGTGGGTGTTGATCGGAAGCCGCCCACCGGTCTCGATGGCGCCGTTCGAGATGAAGTCCTTGGCCTCACCCCTGCCGCAGAATCCCAACTCTTCCAACTGAATCAGCGTGAACGGGGTGAAGTGGTCGTAGAGAATCGCGGTCTGGATGTCGGCCGGCTTGAGACCGGATTGCTGCCATAGCTGCTGACCCACCAACCCCATCTCGGGCAGACCCAATTCGTCGCGATAGTAGCTGACCATCGTGTACTGGTCGGGGCTGGAGCCCTGCGCCGCCGCTTCGATGATCGCCGGTCGCTGCTTGAGATCCTTCGCGCGCTCCGGCGACGTCACCACGATCGCTACCGCTCCGTCGGTCTCCTGGCAGCAGTCCAGCAGCCGCAGCGGCTCGGCGATCCACCGCGAATTCTGGTGGTCCTCAATGGTTATCGGCTTCTCGTAGAAATACGCCTTCGGATTCTTGGCGGCGTGCTTGCGGTCGGCCACCGAAATCGCACCGAAGTCCCGGCTGGTCGCACCGGACAGATGCATGTAGCGCTGGGCAATCATCGCGACCTGCGCGGCCGGCGTCGAAAGCCCGTGCGGGTACGAGAAGGAGTTGTCCGCTGCCGTCGAATCAGCCTGCACGCCGGCGTTTCCCACCAGCCGGGTCTGCACCTGACCGAACCGCATGCCCGAACGCTCGTTGAACGCCCGGTATGCGACGACGACGTCGGCCACCCCGGTGGCCACGGCGATCGCCGCCTGCTGAACGGTCGCGCACGCGGCGCCACCGCCGTACCCGATCTGCGAAAAAAACTTCAGGTCACCGATGCCGACCGCACGCGCGACGGCGGTCTCATTGTTGGTGTCCATCGTGAAGGTGGTCAGGCCGTCGACATCGGACGGGCTCAGCCCGGCGTCGTCCAACGCATCCAGAACCGCCTCGGCGGCCAGCCGCAGCTCGCTGCGGCCGGAGTCCTTCGAGAAGTCGGTGGCGCCGATACCGGCGATCGCAGCCTTGCCCGACAACATCAGACACCCCCGATCGTCAGCGTAACGTTCGCGATGACGTGGTCGCCAAGGCTGTTGCGGCCGAACACCTTCAGCGTGATCAGACCATCGTCGACGGCGGTCACCTCACCGGAAAAGGTGACGGTGTCGTAGGCGTACCACGGCACACCGAGCCGCAACCCGATCGATTTGATCAGCGCCGTCGGACCCGCCCAGTCGGTGACGTAGCGCTGCACCAGCCCGGTGTCGGTGAGGATGTTGACGAAGATGTCCTTGGACCCCTTGGCCTGAGCCAGATCCCGGTCATGGTGCACATCCTGAAAGTCCCTGGTGGCCAGAGCCGTCGAGATGATGAATGTAGGCGAACCATGCAGCTTGAGTTCGGGCAGGGTGGTGCCCACTTCAACAGCAGGTGCGCTCATGCTTCGTCTCCCACGGGTTCCCAGGCGTAGAGGCTCCACTCCGGGCCGGAGTCACCGGCCGGGAA
>NZ_DASUHS010000228.1:0-9615 GCF_036273375.1 Mycobacterium sp.
CGTATTTCCCGCCGAGCGCATGGTCCTACCCGTCGTCACGGCCCGCGGACGAGGCCAGCCGGCCGCGGCAGACGCCGGAATTGCTCGACATCGTGTCGCGGGACAATCGCCGCGTCTACGACATGCGGGCCGTGCTCGACGTGATTTTCGACAGCCCCGACTGGTTCGAGGTGCAGCCGCAGTTCGGCAAGGCGATCATCTGCGGGCTTGCCCACCTCGGCGGCCACCCGGTCGCCGTAGTGGCCAACCAACCTCAGGTGCTCGCCGGCTCCATCGACGCCGACGCCGCCGACAAAGCCGCGCACTTCATCATGGTGGCCGACTCGTTCCACCTGCCCATCGTCTTTCTCGCCGACAATCCCGGCATGCTGCCCGGCAGCCGCTCCGAGCGCAGCGGTGTATTGCGCGCCGGGGCGCGGATGTTTGCCGCGCAGACCGCCGCCACCACGTTGAAGCTGCATCTAACGCTGCGCAAGGCATATGGGTTCGGGTCCATGGTCATGTCGCTGTTGGGCTTCGACCATCAGGTCGCGACCTTCGCCTACCCCGGCGCGACGATGGGCGCCATGAGCGCCGCGGCACTCAGCCGCGCGTCACACGCCGGCGAAGATCTCTCGGTCAAGCTGCGCGACGCCGAGCTCCAGGCGTCCTTCCGGTCGGCTGAGCACATGGGGTTCGACGAACTCATCGATCCCCGTGAAACACGTGACGCCCTGCTCGCTTCCTTGAAGCGCGGCCTGTCCAGCAGACAAGCCCCCGCCGAACCGGTGACCCGGACCGTCATCATGCCGTGAGTGGCCCCGCGCACCGTCACGCCACAACTGAAGCTAATCCGCGGCGCGGTAAGCCGCGACGACCGGCTCGAGCTCGTCGGGTGTGGCACCGTGCATGATGACCGCGTCCGCCCCGTAATCGAATTCCTTGCGGATGCGGTCCACGCACTGCTGCGCTGACCCGGTGGCCGACGGCTCCAGCCATTCGTCGGGAATCAGCGTCGCGATGTGCTCGATTTGCTCGGCTGTGCCCTTGTGATCGATTCCGCCCGCGACCGAGTTGACCACTGAATCTTCCCGGAATCGTTGCAGCACAGCGGGATCCCAATTATTAGTCTCGACGAGCAGGTCGCCGTAGCCTTGCAGATAGGTGGCCAGACGCGCCACGGTCTTCTTCAGCCGGAGTTCTTCGGGGAGATGGTCACCGACGGTGGCGAAGCACGACCACACCCGCACACTGTCCGGGTCGCGGCCCGCCTTCTCCGCTGCCGACTTCACCGTTTTGACACTGCGCTGCAAGGTCTCCGGGGTGAAATAGGTGTGCAGTATGACGTCGTCGAACACGCGTCCGCCGAGCGCGAGCGTGTTGGGCCCAAAAGCCACCACTGCCAGCCGGATACCCTCGTTGAAGTCGGGATCGAGGAACAGGATGGGGTACTTGCCCATCGGGCCGTCGTGATTGAAGATCAGCTCACCGTGCCACAGCCGGCGCATTACCTGAGCCCAGTCCTCCATCTGCGCCGTCGTCACCGCGGGGATGCCGAAGGCCCCGTAGATCGCGGCGATGCCGCGGCCAACACCCAGGGTGAACCGGCCGCCGGACAGGCGATGCATCGTGGTCGCCCAGGACCCGGTGATCAGGGGATGACGGGTGTTGTGATTGGTTGCCGCGGTGGCGATTTGCATCCGGTTGGTGACCGCGCATGCCGCCCCGACCAGAGACGACGCCTCTTTGACGTTCCAACGCTCGGAGATGAAGGCGGTGCCGAAGCCCAGTTCCTCACCGCGACGGGCCTCGTCCATCAACGTCGCCGGGCCCTCCCCACCGGCACCGGCCAGCAGGTAGAAACCCAATTCATCAAGCGGACGGTCAGTCAATTCCAAACTCCTTGCTGGTAACCGCAGTTCCAAACCTCGGTTATCTTGCCATCAACGACGCGGAACACCTCGATGCTGGCGATGTTGGTCTCGGTACCGTCCTTAGCGGTTATCGCCGAGTCGTAGACGATGGCGACGTGCTCGCCGTCGTCGCCCTCGACGACGACGTTGAGATCGAAGTGCAACGAATCGGCCAGCTGCCACATGTCCACCACCCGCTGCACCGCTTCGGCGTGAGTCAGCGTACGCGCCCCGCCGACCTCGTGCCGAATCACACTGTCGGCCAACAGTTCATCGGCCAGGTCGATATTGCGTTCATTCCACACGACGAGGTTGTAGAGCTCGACCACCGCTCGCGCGGTCCACGTGGGCGCCATCAGTCGGGCACCGCACCGTCTGCTTGTCGCACGGCCACGGTGCGCAAAAATTGGTCGATGATGCGCTGCACGCGCCGGGAGAAGATGTGCCCGACGTGGCTTCCGTCGTACCAGTACAGCTGGCCGCCCCAGCGTTCCTGCAACGCATTGGCGGGCTCGCGCATCGCCATCCGGTCGTGCCACGCCCCGACGATGAGCCGGCGATCCGGCGGCGGAGACGGAGTCACCGCCAACGGGTCGATCACCGAGGTCAGCTGGGTGACCACCGGGGATTCCAGCAACTCGCGGAATCCGTCGCGCGACGACCCCCACCGCTGCAGGTGCCGCGCGATCATCGCGTTGAGCCCCAGGATCGGCGTGCACAGCGCGACCGCGTCGATCTGCTTCTCCAGGTGGGAAACCAGCGCGGCCACGGGAGTGCCCATCGAAATTCCCGCCACCACAACGGCGGTGGCTTGCGGCTGGACCCAACGCACGACCGCGCGAACCTCGGACACCGCGCGCATCATGCCCGCCACATTGCCCAGCGGATCCATGTCGGGATAGACCGGCCATTGGCGTCGCCGGCAGCCGTGGCCGGGCTGCACCGGCAGCGCGACATTGAACCCCAGCTTGTGATGGATGCGTCCGATCCGGGACAACAGTAGGTCTTCGGTGCCGCCCTGGCCGGCCCCGTGCACCCAGACCAGCCATGGGCGGGGCCCGTCGCGGTGCCGACACAGACGCACCACCGCTCGCGCCGGGCCGCCCAGTCCGTCGGCCTCCAGTGCGGCCGGCAACGTCGGGTCGTGCTCGAAGGCCATACATTCATACGCCAGACCCGCGATGCTGCGCTTGCGTATCGAGGCCGCCCGCAACGGTTTCGGATCAGCGTGCGCCCGGTCGATGCCCAGCGACGAGAGCTCGTCGGCCGCCGCGGTACACGCATCCAATTGCCGCATAGCGGCGGGACTTCCGCTTAGCAGTGAAAAGGCGCTCAGCACCAGTTCGTCGAGCATCGCCTCACCGAACTGACGCGCACCGCGTGGCGATAGGGGGGCCCAGCCGGTCGACTCCCGCAGGCCGGCCACCGTGCGCGGCATCAGCATGCCCAATTCGCGGGCCACATCTTGAGCCAGGCCCAGTCCGCTCATTGCCGTCGCCATGTCGCTCACCTTGCTAAGCCAGTTCGAAACCGGTGTATCCGCCGGCCGCGATTTCATCGCAGCGGCGCCGATATTCGGGTATGCCGCCGGTATAACCCATGTACATCCGTTTCTTGCCCGGCACGTTGCCACCGTTGTACCAGGAGTTGCAGGACGGGTGAACCAACACTGTCGGCGCAACCAGCGCTGTTGTGTGATCGATCCACTCCTGCTGAGCGGTGCTCAGCGCCTCGATGGTGCGAATGTCGTTGGCGCGCAGATACGCGATGCAGTCACCGATCCACTCCACGTGCTGCTCGAGGGCGGCCACGAAGTTCGTGGCGGCGCTCGGGCTGCCCGGACCCTGAACCGTGAAGAGGTTCGGGAAGCCGGCGACCGCAAGGCCCAGATAAGACAGCGACCCTTCGGTGGCCCAGAATTCGCCGAGCGAAATTCCACCGCGACCCCGGACGTCGATCCGGCTCAGCGCACCGGTCATCGCGTCAAACCCGGTGGCGTAAACGATGACGTCAAGATCGTGCAGTTGATTCTCGGTGCGGATGCCGGCCTGCGTGACCTCGCGGATCGGCGACTTTCGTAGGTCGACCAGGGTGACGTTGTCGCGGTTGAAGGTCTCGTAGTACCCCTGATCGATGATCGGGCGCTTACACGCAAAGGGATGCACCGGTACCAACGACGCGGCGGTGTCCGGGTCCTTGACGATGCGGGCCACCGCCTCGCCGTACAGTGTCGCGGCCATCAGGTTGGCTTCGATGTCGAAGAAGATGTCACCCCAGTTCAGTGCGCCCATGACGCCGTTCTCCTCGATGGCACGCAGCTGTTCTTCGCGCGTCGCCGACTTCAGCGGCGGCCTGCCGAGCATGTCGAGCAGGACGGAGAACGCGCTCAACCGGGCCGCCCCGATCGGGTGGGCGCGTTGGGCGGCCCGGATGTCGCCGTAGCGCGCCTTCATGTCGTCGAGTTCGCCAAGTTCGAACCGATGCACCCGCCAGGGCAGGGTATAGGCGGGCGAACGCTGAAACACCGAAAGGTGCAAGGCTTCTCGGGCAACCACCGGGATGAGCTGGACGCCGGTCGAGCCGGTGCCGATGACGCCGACGCGCTTGCCGGTGAGGTCGACACCGCCGTCGGGCCAGCGACTGGTGAACAAAGACGTCCCGGCGAAGGTGTCCATCCCGGGGATGTCAGGTTCCAGCGGCACCGACAGAATGCCGGAGGCGGCCACGACGAACGGCACCCGAAACGTTTCGCCGGCTTCGGTGCGAATTAGCCACAGCCCGGCGTCTTCATAGAACGTCATCGCGACGACCTTGGTGCCGAATCGAATGTCGCGACGGAGGTCGAGCCGGTCGGCCACGAAGTTGAGATAGGCCTCGATCTCGGGTTGAGTCGGCATCGACTCGGTCCAAACCCACTCCTGCTCAATCTCGTCGGAGAAGCTGTACGAGTATTCGATGCTCTCGATATCGCACCGCGCGCCCGGATACCGGTTGAAAAGCCAGGTGCCGCCCACGTTTTCGGCCATCTCCAGCACTCGGGTGCGCATCCCGAGCTGCCGCAGCCGGTGCAGCATGTACAGCCCCGAGAATCCGGCGCCGATGACGAGAACATCAAGGGAGGTATCAGCCTCAGCCATCTTCACCACCGGTCATCTTCAAGATGGTTCGGGTAAGGTGCAGACTCTTGATCCGCCATGCACCGTCGCGCTTCTGGTAGGTCTCGTGGTAGTGGCCGGCGCCGTACAACTCGCGCCCGTCGCCGAAGATCAGCAGGTCCTCCATCGCCCAAATGCCAGTCGCGCTGGTGGCTGAGGTGAGCGTGAGCTCGGGCGTGTGACAGTGGTGCTTGGTTGCCACGTTCTCGAGGCCGCCCATCACCATCGGGACGAAGTTGTCGACGCCCTCGACCGGTGCAGCGGCCATGGGATCGGCACCCGCGGTGGACACAGCCATGTCCAGCGTGACGACCACATCGGTGGTGAACACTTCGCGCCACGAGCCGACGTCTTTGGTGTCCAGGAAGCGGCAGTAACGCGCCTTCAGTTGGCGGATGGCTTCCAGCTCGTCAGCCGCTGTCGTCATTTCACTCCTTGCCGGGCGCGGGCCGGACTGCTGAAATCTATACTGTAATGGATTTAGTATCAACGATCACGAGAGGCGTTGGCCGTGAAAGTCCCGTTCACCTGGAAAGTCACCGGCTGGTTCATGGTCGGCTGGTCTCCGGAGTTTCCCGTCGGCGAAGTCCGACCGCTGCAGTACTTCGGCGAGGATCTGGTGGCCTACCGGGATGAGCAGGGTGAGCTGCACGTCTTGGAAGCACATTGCAAGCACCTGGGCGCGCACATCGGTCACGGCGGCAAAGTGGTCGGCGACTGTGTCGAGTGCCCCTTCCACGGCTGGCGCTGGGGTCCGGACGGCACCAACCGATACATCCCCTATCAGCCGGACCGGCCCAACCGCGGGCTACGGCTCAAAGTGTTTCCCGTACGGGAGCAGTACGACTGCGTCTTCGTCTGGCACCACCCGGACGGCGAGGAGCCGCAATGGGAGATGCCGGACATCTTTCACAAGTTCCCGCAGTTCGAGACGGACCCGGCGTCCTATTACCGGGCATACCCGGAATTCTCCCGGCGCGCGGAGCGCGAACCGGTGCATCCGCAGATCGTGGCCGAGAATGCCCCGGACAGTGCACATTTCGAGTACGTGCACCACGCCACCGTGACTCCCAGGGTGCTGGATTGGAAGATCGTCGACCAGGAATGGCAATTCATTGCGGGCTGGCCCGATGCGCGGAGCGACAACCCCGAAGATCTCGCGTTGCGGTTCCACAGCCACTTGTTCGGCCTTGGCGGCGCGATCAGCGTCTTCGAAGGCGCGCAGAACCATCGGCTGATCTTCACCTGCACGCCGGTCGACGACGAATGCTCGGACCTGTTCTACTCGATCTGGTGGCCGCGGCTCCCCGGGGACGCCGCAGACGTTCCCGACGGCAAACTGCGGGAGGTCATCGAGAAACAGTTCCTGTCCACCGTGTTCGACGATTTGCAAATCTGGCGCTACCAGAAGTACGTGGAACACCCCGCGTTGTCGAAGGTTGATGCGAAAGGTTATATGGCGCTGAGAAAATGGGCGACGCAATTCTATGACGTCGCGCCGGTGGGCGCCCCCGCATGATGGACCGACTGGCCGGGCTCGCTGCACCGGAGCACACCGCGATCGTCACCCAGGAGTGCCAGGGCGCGGTCATGGGTCCCGACGCCGGACTGGCAATGCTCGCGGAGGAAGCCCGCCGCGAGGCGCTGCCCAACATCGCGCGCCTGCTGCCCGCGGCCCGGGCGGCCGGGGTGCGCATCGTGCACTGCCTGGTGCAGCGGCGACCCGACGGGCTCGGCTCCAACCACAACGCGAAGATCTTCGCGATGGGCGGCGGCAACCAGGTGGACATCACGCCCGGCACGCCGGGCGCAGAATTGCTGCCCGAATTGGGGCCGGGGCCTTTGGATTTGGTTTTGCACCGGTGGCATGGTGTGGGCCCGATGGGCGGCACCGATCTGGACGCGGTGCTGCGCAATCTCGGCGTGTCGACCATTGTCGTGGTCGGCGTTTCGCTGAACATCGCGATTCCCAACCTCGTCATGGACGCCGTCAACGCCGCCTACCGGGTGGTGCTCCCCCGCGACGCCGTGGCCGGCATACCCGCCGACTATGGTGCAGCGATGATCGCCAACACACTGTCGCTGCTGGCCACCATCACCAGCACGGACGACCTGATCCGGGCATGGGACGAAGGAACGCGATGACCGAAACAGCGCCGGAAGTTCGTGGCGGATTCCCCGACGTCAGACCCGTCGAGGACGCGCCGGAGGAACTGGGCCCGTTCATCGCGGCGCTGCGCCGTCTGCAGGACCTGACCGTGTCCACCAAGCCTGACCCCGCGCTGTGGGCCGCCGCGACCACGCACCTTGAGAACGCCTGCGCGCTGTTGGACGGCCACCAGGTCCCGGAGACCGAGGCGGTGGCCGGGCGGGTGCTGAGCCTGCCCGGGTTGGCCCATCCCCTGATGCCGCCCTGGATGGTGACCGAGTCCGGTCCCGACGGCGTGCGGATGGCCGGTCATTTCACCACCTCGCACATCGGCGGGAACCGCGCCGTGCACGGGGGCATGATCCCGCTGTTCTACGACTGGCTGTTCGGCATGGTCGTGACGACCGCCGACATCCGGCCGACCCGCACGGCCTACCTACACGTCGACTTCCGCAGCATCACCCCCATCGAGCAGCCACTGACCGCCCACGGCCGCATCGCAGCCGTCGACGGCAGGAAGATTTTCATTGACGCTACTATGATAGCCGCCGATGGAGCCCTGCTCAGCGAAGCCAACGGCATGATGGTTCGTTTGCTACCCCACCAGCCGTGAGAGGCACGATGTCCGACACCACAACAACATTCACGGTTCCGACCGTTGCGAAGGCCGTCGCCGCCGCAATCCCCGATCGGGAGCTGATCATCCAGGGAGACCGGCGCTACACCTACGGGCAGGTGATCGAACGCTCCAACCGGCTGGCCGCGTACCTGCACTCGCAGGGGTTGGGCTGCCACACCGAGCGCTCCGCGCTGAGCGGCCACGAGGTGGGCCAAGACCTGCTGGGGCTCTACGCCTACAACGGGAACGAATTCGTCGAGGCGTTGCTGGGCAGCTTCGAGGCGCGAGTCGCCCCATTCAACGTCAACTTCCGCTACGTGAAGAGCGAGCTGCAATACCTGCTGGCGGATTCCGGGGCGACCGCGCTGCTCTACCACGGCGCGTTCGCGCCGCGAGTGGCCGAGATCTTGCCGAATCTGCCACAGCTACGCGTGCTGATCCAGATCGCCGACGACTCGGGCCACGACTTGCTCGAGGGCGCAGTCGATTACGAGGCCGCCCTGGCATCGGTGTCCCCGGAGCCGCCGCCGGTGCAGCACTCCGCCGACGACCTCTACGTCCTGTACACCGGTGGCACGACGGGGATGCCGAAGGGCGTGTTGTGGCGCCAGCACGACATTTTCATGACGTCCTTCGGCGGCCGGAATCTCGTGACCGGCGAGCCGTCGCGCTCCATCGAGGAGATCGTCGAACGCGCCGCCTCGGGCCCGGGCACCAAGCTGATGATTCTGCCCCCGCTGATCCACGGTGCGGCCCAGTGGAGCGTGATGACCGCGATCACCACGGGCCAATCCGTCGTCTTTCCCACCGTCGTCGATCATCTGGACGCCGAGGACGTGGTGCGCACCATCGAGCGGGAAAAAGTCATGGTGGTCACGGTGGTTGGCGATGCGATGGCGCGCCCCTTGGTCGCCGCGATCGAGAAGGGGATCGCCGATGTGTCGTCGCTGGCCGTCGTCGCCAACGGCGGTGCGCTGCTGACCCCGTACGTCAAGCAACGCTTGATCGAAACGCTGCCGAACGCCGTTGTCGTCGACGGCGTCGGATCGTCGGAAACGGGGGCGCAGATGCACCACATGTCCACCGCCGGAGCGGTGGCGACCGGCACGTTCAACGCCGGGCCGGACACCTTCGTGGCCGCCGATGACCTGACCGCAATCCTGGAACCGGGCCACGAAGGGATGGGCTGGCTGGCGCAGCGGGGCTACGTTCCGCTCGGCTACAAGGGCGATGCGCCCAAGACGGCCAAGACATTTCCGGTGATCGACGGTGTCCGGTACGCCATCCCCGGTGACCGCGCGCGCCATGGCACCGACGGCTCCATCGAATTGCTGGGCCGGGATTCGGTGACCATCAACTCCGGCGGCGAGAAGATCTTCGTCGAGGAGGTCGAAACCGCGATCGCGTCGCATCCCGCGGTGGCCGACGTGGTGGTCGCCGGTCGGCCGAGCGAGCGGTGGGGCCAGGAGGTCGTTGCCGTGGTGGCGCTCGCTACGGGCGCCGGCGTCAAGTCCGGGGAACTGGTGGCGCACGCCGCACAGTCGCTGGCGCGCTACAAACTCCCCAAAGCGATCGTGTTCCGACCGGTCATCGAGCGCAGCCCGTCCGGTAAGGCCGACTACCGGTGGGCGCGCGAGCAGGCGGTGAATGGCTGACCGGCGATCCCGGCAGCCCGCTGTGAGGAGGCGTATACCAAAGCCTTTCTGCCACAACTCATCGAGGCGGGATCCTCCCGGCGCCCCTCCCGACTGGTGAATCTGTCCAGCGCCTTCGGCCTGACCGCGATTCCCTACCAAGGCG
>NZ_DASUHS010000229.1:0-2752 GCF_036273375.1 Mycobacterium sp.
CGCCGCCGGCAAGGTATTCGGACACCTCGCGGATCTCGCTGTCGCTGAGTCCGACGCCAAGTGCTGTCTCGATTCCTGGCACCCACTCCGACAGCCCGATGTGTTGGTCCCGCGCGGCCTCGAGCGCGCGATGAAAGATCGCGAGCCCGTACTAGGACGTTGTCGACCCCCGGGTAGCGCTGTTCTCGGCTCGGCGCCGGCCTGAATCGTCGTCATGTATTGGACAGGGAAGCTGGCGAGACTCTGAGAGTCAAGGCGTTATCATCGCTCCAAAACTATTGTCTCCCAGCATATTATCGCGTTACCTGACATAACCTATGTTATCGGCTGACAATGACTGCGGCGCAGCATATCTCAGGTTTTGTGCCCTTAACATGTTGCCAGAGTCCAACATTGGATGTGCAAACGTCGTGAAAACATGACCGCCGGTCCGGTGGGGACCGCAGGAATGGCATTACTGAAGGCTCTGCCACGGCCCGCGCTCTGTGGCAGTCACCTGGCGCGTTCCCGCGCGAGTGCTGGAGCAGTTGGAGTTGCGCTGGTTCGACGCTGAGCTCCGTGAAGGGCGACTGGAACATAAGACCTGTCGGAACCCCCTGAGTGACACAGCATTCGGAGGCTACCGGGCATACCGAGCCCACGGGATTACGTCACCGTGACGAAACTAGTGTGACTCGGCGGGCCTTCAAGTGGTGACACCTTACAGCCGCTCTCCGACATCGAATAAAACTACGACACCGGATCATGAGCAGGGTTGATCCAGCGTCGTTGGCAACTGTACTGACCTGATGCCCCGCGAAAGATGCAAACACCTGATTCGCTGATGGTCCGCTGCGCCGGGACTGGTTGGGCACACGGAGGCCCACGGCTGTCAACGTGTCGACGACGAAGACGCGCCCGAATCGGACGCCGCCCTCGCCTCAAAGTCGCCCTAGGGGCAGGTGACATCGATTTCGAAGGGTTTGGTCAGGGGTTGCGTCGGGTTGGCCATGTCCACCCCGGTGGCGGTGCCCTTGATCTTGTAGGTGTTGCCGTCCTTGGTGGCCGAGGCTTCTCCGCCTGGTGCACCGGCCGCGTAGCCCAGCGCGGTGCCGCCGACGTTGCCGAGTCCCACCTGCTTGACCTGCGGCGGGTCGGCATCACTCAGCTGAGCACCCAGGCCCTGCGTCGCGTCACCGATCGCGATCTGAATGTTTCCCCCCACGTCGGTACACGCAACGTTACCCTGGACGTTTTGGTCCTGACCGTCGATGGAGACCTTGGCAGCGCCAGGCGGGGGATTGCCCTTGGCGGCCTCCGTGGCGGACGTCGCGGCGCTGGTCGCAGAGCTCATCGCTGTCTTCGCGGTCTCGGTTGCGGAACTGGCATTCTCCGAGGCGGACTTGTCACTGGAACAGCCGGTCAGCCCCCCGATCACGATCGCCGTGCACCCCACCGCGACCACTAACGCACGCTCCACCACTTTGTCTCCTCTGTGTTGTATCCGCTGCTTTGGAAAACCCATTCATCTCCCCTTTCGTCCGACCACCAATCATGCGGCGGCTGATGGATCCACGTGCGTGGCGCTATGGCTTGAGAATGATCTTGACGGCGCCATCCTGCTTCTTCTGAAAGATGTCGTAGCCGTGCGGTGCTTGATCGAGCGGCAAGGTATGCGTGGCGAAGGTGTCGACGCCCAACGGGTCGTCGTCTGTGAGGAGCGGCATGATGTCGTCGACCCATTTCTTCACGTTGGCCTGACCCATTCGCAGTTGGATCTGCTTGTCGAACAGCGTGAGCATCGGTAGCGGGTCGGCCATGCCGCCGTACACGCCACTGAGCGAAATGGTGCCACCGCGGCGGACGATGTCGATGGCCGAGTACAGCGCGTCGAGACGGTCGACTCCCGCCCTCTGCATCATCGGCTTGGCGATGGCGTCGGGCAGCAGACCGGTGACCTGTTGAGCAAGCTTGGCCACGGGTGACCCGTGCGCCTCCATCCCCACGGCGTCGATGACCGAATCGGTGCCACGCCCGGCGGTCATATCGCGGATGACATCCGCTAGCTTGTCGTGGTGCTGGGCGAGATCGATGGTTTGCAGTCCGCGGGCCTCAGCCCTGGCGAGCCGCTCGGGCACTCGGTCCACGGCGATTACGTCGTAGCCCAGATGGGATGCGATGCGGGCCGCCATATCTCCGATCGGACCCAACCCCAGCACTGTTACCGAGCCGCCGTCTGGAATGTCGGCATAGGCCACCGCCTGCCATGCTGTCGGCAGAACGTCTGAGAGGTAAACGAACCGCGAGTCCGGCGGCCCTTCTGGAACCTTGATGTGCGTGAACTGGGCCTGCGGGACGCGAAGCAACTCCGCCTGTCCGCCGGGCACCGCGCCATAAAGCTCGGAGTAGCCGAACAGTGCGGCCCCCATGCCCTGATCGCGGACCTGCGTGGTCTCGCACTGAGTGAACAGCTCCTGATCACACATGTAGCAACTGCCGCACGAAATTTGGAAGGGGATCACCACTCGGTCGCCAACGGCGAGATTGGTTATCTCCGGGCCGACCTCGCGGACAATTCCCATCGGCTCGTGGCCGAGGATGTCTCCGGCGGTCATGAAGGCACCGAGCACCTCATAGAGATGAAGGTCGGATCCACAGATGTTGGTAGACGTCACCTCGATGATGGCGTCCGTCGACTCTTCGACCTTCGGATCCGGGACGGTATCCACGCGCACATCCCGTTTGCCGTGCCAGGTGACTGCCTTCATCGCAA
>NZ_DASUHS010000230.1:0-11316 GCF_036273375.1 Mycobacterium sp.
GGCGCAGGGCATCATCGACCAAGCCTCGGCCGGACACGCGATCGAAGCCGCTCATTACGTGTGCGCGCGACTCGACACCGGCGAAACGCCCATGGAGGTGATGCAGGAAGTGCTGGCCAGCAGCAGTTTGCCCGAGTTTCACACCGGTTTCTTCGTGGCCCAAAGCATCTACTCGTACTGCCCGCGGCACAAGGATGAGATCCCCCGGGGATAGGCGCACCAAAGGCCGCTGAATTATCTTGGTGCGCCGTCCTTCTCGTCGACGACGGACAAATCCCCGCGGCGCACCGCGTCCAGGATCGCCGCACTCAGCGCCGTGCACACGATGAAGATACCCCGGCTCCCCGGTGTTGCTATCTTCTGTGCGTCGGCGCGTTCGACACACCGGGCCGTCGCGTCAGCGTTCCACTGCACGCTGGTCTGATTCCAGCTGCTCTTGCGGGCCAGCACCCGCGCGCCACAATTGCGGCACGCTACCGGCACCATCGGCATCTCGTCGAGCCGATTATCCTCTCGCACCGCCGATTCCAGCGTCATCACGCCCGGGCCGCCATGTTGGCCGAGACCTCTTTCATCCACGCCTCGTAGGGCCGGGTGGTGTCGAGCTCGAATTCGAAGCGGTCCACCATGTCCGGTTGCACAGCGGCGGCGTCGACGTAGAACTGCTGATACCAGCGCCGTAATTGGTAGACCGGGCCGTCCTCCTCGACCAGCAGCGGGTTGTCGATGCGTGCCTTGTGCCGCCAGATCTCGACGTCCTGCTCGAAACCGAGCTTGACGTAGTCGCCGAGTTTGATCGCGGTCTGCATCGCCTCGTCTCCGGGCATCGTCTCCGACTTTTTCACGATGATGCCGTATTGCAGCACAAAAGAATTCGCATCAATCGGATAGTGGCAATTGATGAGGATCGTCTTGGCATCGCCGTGCTCGTAGTGATAGGTCAGGTCGTCGATCATGAAGGACGGACCATAGTAGGACGCCACCGAGGTGTTGCCCAGCATCTGCGCGCCTTCGGTGCCGCCCATGTCGGGGCGGCCCTCGCCGTTCATGTACTGCGTCGCGACGTGCCCTTCGAAGATGTTCTTGAAGTAGGTGGGCAACGCGCCGTGGATGTAGTAGAAGTGCGCCATATCCACAACGTTGTCGATGATTTCGCGGCAATTGCTTCCCACGACGGTGGTGTACCAATGCCAGTCGGTCCACTGGTCGCTGGTGGCGCCCTCGATGCGCGGAATCGTCACCTCCGGCGGTGGCGGTTTGCGCTCCGGGTCGTTCCACACGAACAACATGCCGTCCTGCTCCAGCGTGGTCCACGCTTGGGTGCGGGCCAGTTTGGGGGCGCGCCGGCTGTAGGGCACCCCTTTGCAGCGGCCGTCGCCGCCCCAGCGCCAGTCGTGGAACGGGCAGGCGATCTCGTTGCCCTTGACCTCGCCCTGGGACAGGTCTCCGCCCATGTGCCGGCAGTAGCCGTCGAGCACGTTGATGTTCCCGTCACCGCTGCGGAAGACGACGAGTTTCTGCCCGAAGGCGCTGATCGCGTGGGGCTTGCCGTCACCGAAATCCCTGGTCAGCCCCAGGCAGTGCCAGCCGCGGGCGAACCGCGTCGGCGCGGCCTGGGCTTCAATGAACCGAATTTCGTCGGCCTCGGTCTGCGACGTCATGAGCCTGATTTAACTCCGCCGGACCGGGCCGTGGGACCCCCTTGTTCCATTCATCAGGACGGACCTTCTCGCGTCGCGCCGCCGCGGCCTACGGTTGCGGACGTGACGACGCACAGCGCGACGATTCCCGCCGGACTTCTCGTGGCCGACGCATGCGTTGACCTGCTCGTCGTCGGCTCCGGCACCGGCATGGCCGCGGCGCTGGCGGCCCACGAATTGGGGCTGTCGGTGCTGATCGTGGAGAAATCGTCGTATGTCGGCGGCTCGACCGCCCGGTCCGGCGGCGCACTGTGGCTGCCGGCGAGCCCGGTGCTGGCCGAAGCGGACGCCGGTGACACCGCGGAGCGTGCCGGCACCTACCTGGATGCGGTGGTCTCGGGGTCGGCGAGCGCGCAACGCTCGGCGGCGTTCGTGGCGCACGTGTCCGCGACGGTGGACATGCTGCGCCGGATGACGCCGCTGCGGCTGTTCTGGGCCCGCGAATATTCCGACTACCACCCCGAGGAGCCGGGCGGTAGCGCGGCCGGGCGCACTTGCGAGTGCCGCCCCTTCGACACCTCGCTGCTCGGCGAATACCGCACCCGGTTGGAGCCCGGCCTGATGGAAGTCACCGTCCCGATGCCGACGACGGGCGCCGACTACCGGTGGATGAATCTGGTGGCCCGGATGCCGCGCAAGGGAATTCCCGTCTACGGCAAGCGCCTGGCGCAGGGTGTGGCCGGCCGTATGGTGGGCCGCCGCTACGCCGCGGGCGGCCAGGGCCTGATGGCCGGGCTCTTCACCGGGTTGCTGCGTGCCGGCATCCCGGTGTGGACCGGCACAACGCTCGCGCGCCTGGCCTGCGATGGCGACCGCGTGACGGGCGCTGTCGTCGAGCACAGCGGCCGCGAGGTGACGATCACCGCGCGGCGCGGCGTGGTGCTGGCCACCGGTGGCTTCGACCACCGCATGGACATGCGGTGGAAATTCCAGTCGGAATCGTTGGGCGCGAACCTGAGTCTGGGCGCGGCCGCCAATACCGGCGACGGAATCCGCGCGGGCCAGGATATCGGCGCCGACATCGACCTGATGGATCAGGCGTGGTGGTTCCCCGCCGTCGCGCCGCTGCCCGGCAAGGCGCCGGCGGTGATGCTGGCCGAGCGGTCGCTGCCGGGCTGTCTGATCGTGGATCAGAACGGGCGCCGGTTCGCCAACGAAGCGGCGGATTACATGTCGTTCGGGCAGCGGCTGCTCGAGCTGGAGCGTTCCGGTAGCCCGGTCGAGGCAATGTGGATCATCTTCGACCAGCAGTACCGCAACAGTTATGTCTTTGGCGCCGAACTGTTTCCGCGGATGCGTATCCCGCAGGCGTGGTATGACGCCGGGATCGCGGTCCGGACCGACAACCTCACCGATCTGGGCATGCGGATCGACGTTCCGGTCTCTGAGTTCTTCGCGACGATGACCCGCTTCAATCAAAATGCCGCTGCCGGTGAGGATCCCGACTTCGGCCGGGGTCGCAGCGCCTACGACCGCTATTACGGTGACCCGACGATAAAGCCGAATCCCAACCTGCGCCCGTTGGTCAACGGTCCGTTCTACGCGGTCAAAATGGTGCTGTCCGATCTGGGCACCTGCGGCGGCCTGAAGGCCGACGAGCGCGCGCGGGTGCTATGCGAAGACGGCGGCGCGATCGCCGGGCTGTACGCGATCGGCAACACCGCCGCCAATGCGTTCGGGACGACGTATCCGGGCGCGGGCGCAACGATCGCGCAAGGGCTGGTGTACGGCTACATCGCGGCCCGGGACGCGGCGATCGCGAGCGCGGCGCAGCCGGGCGAAGCGGGTCGCCGCCACCAGAACTAGGGGCGATCTACGACGTGTCATGCAAACCCCGGGCTGTCGGCGTCTTCGTCGTCGTCTCCATCGCGGAGAAGCTTCTCGGGGTGGTGGAAAGTGTTGACTCGTGGCCGGCCCCGGTCCAGATGCGCGGGCGGGATCCATTCGGTGTCGCCGCGGGCGTTTTTGCGGGTGGTCCAGCCGCCGGGTCGCAGAAGGCGGTGTTGGGGTCCGCAGGCGAACGTCAAGTCGTTGACGTCGGTAGTGTGACAGGTGGCATAGTCGGTGACGTGGTGGACTTCGCAGTAGTAGCCCTTGACGTCGCAGCCGGGCGCCGAGCATCCACGGTCCTTGGCGTACAACACAATTCGCTGTCCAGGGGAGGCGAGTCGTTTGGTGTGATACAGCGCCAGTGCCTTGCCCTTGTCGAAGATGGCCAGGTAGTGGTGGGCGTGACGGGCCAGGCGGATTACGTCGCTCATCGGCAGGATCGTGCCGCCTCCGGTCAGGCCCAGCCCGGCCGCGGCCTCCAGTTCGTTGAGCGTGGTGGTGACAACGATGGAAGCCGGCAGTCCGTTGTGCTGGCCCAGCTCGCCGGAGGCCAACAGCGCCCGCAGCGCCGCCAGCAGCCCGTCGTGGTTGCGTTGGCCGGCCGATCGCGGGTCGTGCTCGATGGCGTCCTGGGTGGGTGAGCCGTCCACGCATGGCCTCTCAGCGAAGGGGTCGCACATGCCCGGTGCGGCCAGCTTGGCCAGGACGGCTTCCAGGGTGGCGCGCAGTTCGGGGGTGATCCATCCGCGCAGCGCCGACATGCCGTCGGATTCCTGGTGACCCAGCGTCAGGCCGCGCTGACGCGCCCGGTCCTCGTCGGTGAAGGTGCCATCGGGATTGAGGCAGTCGGCGAGCGCGTTGGCCAGTCCGGCCAGTTGTTCTGGACGAAACCGGCTGCCCTCCTTGGCCAACCGCGCCTCAGCCTGCTCGCGGTTGGCGAGGTCCACCCAGCCGGGCAGCCGATGGTAGAACTTGCGGATCACCGCGACCTGACCGGCGCCCAGGGTGCCGTCGCGTTGGGCCGCGGCGGTGGCGGCCAGTGCGGGTGGGATCGGTTCGCCGGTCAGGCCGTGGCGCGGGCCCAGGTCGCGTGCCTCTTTGATGCGCCGCGAGGCTTCGGTGCGGCTGATCAGTGTCGCCTCGGCGACGGCATGGACCAATGTGCCGCCGAGTTCTAGGGAGGGGGCCTGGCGGGCAAGGGAATTGATCAGCGGATGCTCGACGGCCGGGATGCGCCGGCGCTGCTTTTCGCAGCGCCGCAACACTGCCAGCTGTTGCTGCGGGTTGAGCGCGTCGAAGTTCAGCGCGCAGGCTCGATCCCAGGCGGCATCGAGCGCGTCGAACACCGCGTCGACATCCTGCTGGTCACTTGAACCCACACCGCCAAACTAGCCGCACCCACCGACGAAAATCGTCGCTCTGTGATCACCGAAACCAAAGTGACACAAATGATTTAGCTATTCGATTTTGATATCCATAATCTCTCGGGTAGGGATCCCCCAGGCCGGTGGCACGCGAAACCGGTCGCCACCGTCAGAACTAGTCGGCTTCGCGCTTCGCCTGAACCTGCTTCTCGACCTCACGCCAATAACCGGGTGTGGGGCGAGGCTTGCCGAAGCCACCCTTCGAAGCGCTCTGCGAGATGGTGTCGGCCTCGTCGATTTCCTTGATCATCTCCAGAGCGAATTCGCGCTCGGCGGCGTAGTACTTAGCGGCCCAGCGCAGCGCGATCACCGAGTACGCCCACGCGGGTTCGGACTCGGCCCCCTCGGCGTCCTCGACGGCCTTGCGATGACGGGCGTCGGAGTATGCCACATGCTCCTGTAGCAGTTCCTTGAGCCGAGCCGGGTTGGTGAGGTGACCGAACGTCACCCGCAGCAACACGCTGTGTTTGAGCACCGGTGGGTCCACCGGGGCGTTGTTGACCCACTCGATAGCGGCGGCCATCCCGGCCGGGGTGATCTTGTAGAGCCGGCGGCTGCGGGTGCCCTCGTCGCGCTCGACGCGCGAGGTGACCAGTCCCAGCGATTCGAGCTTCTTCAGCTCGGTGTAGATCTGGCTGTAGGAGGGGCTCCAGTAGTAGAGGTCGACGCTCCAGTCGATCCATTTCTTGAGGTCGTAGCCGGAGATCTCCTCTTCGTAGGACATCATGCACAGCAACGCCCGACTGGTGGCGGCCAACGTCGCTCTTTTGCTGGCAGGGTCCGTTTCGGAGTCCATGCCGCCAGGTTAACAACACAGCACCCTAGATTGGAGGACATGGACCGCTGGCTGGGACGCCCGTGAAATTCGCCTTCCCCATTCCGCACCTGCTGCGCCTCAAGGCGATTACGCAGCCCTGGGAGGCCGCGGTCACCGGACCCGACCAGCGACGCATGATGCAATGCGCCGACCGGTGGGGCTACGACATGATCGCGGTGCCCGAGCATCTCGTGATCCCCACCGACCATGTCGAATTGTCCGGGCCGCACTATCTGCACTCGACGACCGCGCAGGCCTTCATCGCCGGCGCCACCGAACGGGTGGCCGTCAACTCCTGCGTCACCATCTTGCCGTTGCAGCATCCCATCGTGCTGGCCAAAGCGCTGGCCACCGCCGACTGGATGAGTGGGGGCCGGATGATGGTGACGTTCGGAGTGGGGTGGCTGGCTCGCGAATTCGAGTTGCTTTCAGTGCCATTCAATGAACGCGGCCGCATCGCCGACGAATATCTGGCGGCCATCGTCGAATTGTGGACCAGTGACACACCTCAATTCGACGGCCGGTATGTGTCGTTCGCCGATATCGCCTTCGAGCCGAAACCAGTTCAAAGGCCCCATCTTCCGATCTGGATCGGCGGTGACGCCGACGCCGCGTTACGCCGGGCGGCCACCTTCGGGTCCGGGTGGTGGCCGTTTCTCACACCGCCCGAACAGATCGCGCTGAAACTCGACTACATCAAGTCCCAACCCGCCTACGACGGCCGGGAATTCGAGGTGATGCACGGGCTGGGCACCAACCGGGTCGGCGAAGGACACGTCGCCCGCCGTGCGACCGATCGGCCGGGCATGAGCGCCGCACACATCGTTGACCGGCTGAGCTGGCTCGCCGAGCAGGGCGTGACCGTGACCGCGGTTCCCGTCCCCGCCGTAGGCGGCGTGGACGAATACCTGGATTACGCGCAGTGGGTGATCGAAGAGATCAAACCCCAGGTGTCCTAGCGGATCTGCAACCCGCGCCTGCGCACCCAATACACCGCGGCGATGCTGCCGGCGAGCCACACGCTCATGGCGATGGCGAGGTGGACGAAGCTTTTCGTTTCGCGCCCGAACACCGGCCAGATCACGGCGGGCGCCTGCTGCCACAACACGCGGTGCTCCACGCCGTTCATCGGATCGGCCACGTAGTACAGCGCATAGGGCAGTGTCAGTGCCAGCACCCAACTGCGGGTGCGGCGCAGATCGCCGCGCTGGCGCCAGCGCCGCATCAGCGGCTCGGCACTGACCGGGTGCAGCACCGAGATGAAGTTGCCGACACCCAGCCAGGACACGACGGGCACCGCGACGGTGGGGATCGTAATGCCCAGCCGCCCCGGCGTTTCGAGCCACAGCGTCAATGCGACCGCGGCGGCCAGGGTGGGCAGCCCGACGATCGCGAGCAGGGCGAGGTTTTTGATCAGCAGGATGCGCCCGAAAGGCACCCCGTCCGATAAACCCCGCAGGATGCGGTAGTGGTCGGCGCCCAGGAAGTTGGTGGTGGTGACATCGGCCAGGACCCAGGAGGAGAAGTAGGTGCCCACCAGGATCACCCAATCGTGGTGACGGCCCACCGGAGTCAGCGGCTGCACCAGCAACCAGCCGGCGGCGAAGATCACGTTGGCCACCACACCCATCAGCCAGGTGCGCGGCCGGGTGAACGACCAGCGGATCTCGGCGATGACCGCCGGAATCAGGCCCTTCTCGAAGTCCTTGGCGGCGCGCCGGGCCGCGGCGGGTCGAGGCGCCGACGCGCGCACCGCTGTGCGTAGCGCGGCGCTCATCCGCGGACGCGCCGGGGCCGCAACCTCCCTTAGCCGCTCCGCGCTACCGACTCTGCGCGAGACGATCACCTGATGTGGCCCCCTCGCTCCCGGATCGGTCGACGGCTCGTCCGCAATCTATGCAGGGCAGGATAACGGCATGAACCGCAAGCGTGTCATCGTCGCCGGGCTCGGGGATGCGGGTGTCCTCGCGGCGATCCGGCTGTCCCGCCATGCCGACGTCGTCGGGATCTCGACCAAACCCGCGCTGGTGAGCGGCCAGGAGCTCGGCGTCCGGCTTTCGCGTCCGCACGACTGGGCCCGCGACTACTGGATCCCGTTCGACCGGTTCCGCCGCCTCGACGGCGTTCGCACGGTGCAGGCCACGCTGACCGGAGTGGACCTGACCGCCCAAACCGTCTTCGGCCGAACCGAAGACGGCGCGGCCGTCGCCGAGGCGTACGACGCCCTGATCATCTCGACCGGGGTCAGCAACGGCTTTTGGCGCCAGCCGACATTGCAGTCGGCGGCCGAGATCGGCGCGGGACTGCGCTCCGCGCACGACCGGCTTGCCGCCGCCGCGTCGGTGATCGTGGTGGGCGGCGGGGCGGCGGCGGTCAGCAGCGCCCTCAACATGGCAACCACGTGGCCGGACAAGCGGATCGACCTGTATTTCCCCGGCGAGTCCGCACTCGAGGGGCACCATCCACGAATATGGCAGCGCATCCGCGGTCGACTGACCCAGCTGGGCGTCGGCGTGCACCCCGGACACCGCGCGGTGGTGACCGACGGGTTCGCGGGCGATGAACTTACCGGCGAACCGGTCCACTGGAGCACCGGACAACCCCCGGCAGACGCCGACGCCGTGCTGTGGGCGATCGGGCGGGTGCTACCCAACACCGACTGGCTGCCAGCGGAACTGCTCAATGAGCGTGGGTATGTGCGCGTCACCCCGGAGCTGCGCGTGTCCGGCCACCGGGGTGTGTTCGCGGTCGGCGACGTCGCGGCGACCGACCCGTTGCGCAGCTCCGCCCGTAACCGTGGTGACGCCCTGGTGGCGCGCAATGTCCTCGCCGACTTCGCCGGCCGGCCGCTACGCGCCTACCGGGCGCCGACGCGGCGCTGGGGCTCCCTGGTGGGTATACAGCCCAACGGGCTGGAGGTCTTCCTGCCCACCGGTCATGCTTTCCGCTTCCCGTCCTGGTCGGTCGACCGCGTGGTGATGCCGTGGATCGTGCGTTGGGGCATGTATCGAGGGGTGCGCCAGAACGACCCGCTGGGTTAAGGAATGAGCGATGCAATGCCGAATCTTCACCGACCCCAGCTCGCGAAGTTATGAGGTATCCATGTTTCAGCGATCGATCACTGTTCCGGAAACACCTCGATGAGCGCCCCGGCGGACCACGGCGAATTGGACCGCAGCCTCGGGGTTTTCGATGCGGTGGTGATCGGGCTGGGGTCGATGATCGGTGCCGGGATTTTCGCGGCGCTGGGACCCGCGGCGCGTGCCGCCGGCTCGGGACTGCTGCTGGGCCTGGCGTTGGCCGCGGTGGTGGCCTACTGCAATGCCACATCCTCCGCGCGGCTGGCGGCGCGCTACCCCGCGTCGGGCGGCACCTATGTCTATGGCCGAAAACGGTTGGGAGACTTCTGGGGATACCTGGCCGGGTGGGGCTTCGTCGTCGGCAAGACCGCGTCGTGCGCGGCGATGGCCTTGACCGTCGGCCTGTATGTCTGGCCGGCGCAGGCGCATGCGGTGGCCGTCGCGGCGGTGATCGCGCTGACCGCGGTGAACTACGCAGGCGTGCAGAAGTCGGCCTGGCTGACCCGCGTCATCGTCGCCGCGGTGCTCGCCGTGCTGGCAGCGATGTGCGTCGCCGCGTTCACCTCCCCGGCCGCCGACGCCGATCAACTCCGCCTGACCGGCGCCACCACCGGTGGCGTTATCCAGGCCGCGGGTCTGCTGTTCTTCGCGTTCGCCGGCTATGCGCGCATCGCGACGCTGGGCGAGGAGGTGCGCGACCCGGCCCACACCATTCCGCGGGCGATACCGCTGGCGCTCACCGTCACCCTGGCCGTCTACGCACTGGTCGCCGTGGCCGCGCTCTCGGCGCTGGGGCCGAACCGTCTCGCCCAGACCGCCGCCCCGCTGGTCGAAACGGCCCGCGCCGCGGGCACGGGCTGGCTAGTCCCCGCCGTCCAAGTTGGGGCGGTGGTCGCGGCGCTGGGCTCGCTGCTCGCGTTGGTTCTCGGCGTCTCGCGCACCACACTGGCCATGGCCCGGGACCGCCATCTGCCCCACGCGCTGGCCGCCGTGCACCCACGGTTTCGGGTGCCCCACCGCGCGGAGCTGCTGATCGGCGTCGTCGTGGCGATCCTGGCCGCCATCACCGACCTTCGCGACGCCATCGGTTTTTCGTCGTTCGCCGTGCTGATCTACTACGCCATCGCCAACGCCTCCGCGTTCACCCTCGGACCCGACGAGGGCCGGCCGCACCGTGCCATTCCCGTGATCGGGTTTCTCGGCTGCGTGGTGCTGGCTTTCGCGATGCCACTGTCGTCGGTACTTTCCGGTGTGGCGGTTCTGGGCATCGGCGTCGCCGCCTATCTGATTCGTCGCTTCATCGCCCCGATGCGGTTGCGACGCAACCGAAATCAAACCTGACTTTGGCGAGTACCGCCGGAGTCAGGTCGACGCGGCGCCGGGCAAATCGCAACGACGCGATTCCCCGGGGGCCACACGGGGAAGACTGAGCGGATGTCCGACCCGGCAACCGAAGCATTCGACAAGCTGGTGGCACTGCTGAACTATCCGATGTACGTCGTCACCACCCAGGCCGACGGCACCCCGGCCGGCTGCCTAGTGGGTTTCGCCAGCCAGACCAGCATCCATCCGCCGCGATTCCTGGTCGGCCTGTCCCAGCGCAACCACACCTTCCGCGTCGCCCGTGACGCCTCCCACCTGGCCGTGCACGTGTTCGGCCGCGAGCACCTGGACGTGGTGGAGCTCTTCGGCAGCCAGACC
Organism: Mycobacterium sp.; assembly: GCF_036273375.1. Lineage (GTDB taxonomy): Bacteria > Actinomycetota > Actinomycetes > Mycobacteriales > Mycobacteriaceae > Mycobacterium. The sequence goes on from NZ_DASUHS010000230.1 coordinate 10,553, forward strand.
AGCGACGAGGTCGACAAGTTCGACCAGTGTTCCTGGCATCGCGGACCCGAACAGATGCCCATCCTCGACGATGCCGCCGCCTGGTTCGTCGGCGAGATCGTGGAACGTTTTTCGCTCGGTGACCACGTCGGACACCTGCTCGCGCCGGTGGGCGGCAATCCACCACAGGAACTCGAGACCTGGGTATCCTTCGGCGACGTGCACGAGCTGGAACCCGGCCACGAGGCTTAGCGCGTGAGCGAGTCGCCCCGGATCAGCGCCGTCCCCAGCATCATCGAACTCGCGCCGTTCTACGCCGATCCCCCAGATGGCGTGCGAGCCAACATGATCTTCAGCGCCGACGGCGCCGCCGCGTTCGATGGTCGCGCGGGTCCACTGTCATGCCCCACCGATCAACGCCTCTTGAGAATCCTGCGCGGTCTGGCCGACGTCGTGCTGGTCGGCGCCGGCACCGCCCGCGCCGAAAACTATGGCCCGGTAACGCTCAGCGATGCTGCGCGCGCCAGGCGGCACCACGAAGGGCGAGCCGAGCCACCCCCGATCGCCGTGGTGAGCCGCAGCGGTGACCTGCCGGCACGGCTGTTCACCAACCCGGACCAGCGGCCGATCCTGGTGACCTGCGCGCGCACCGCGGCACGACACGACCTCGACGACGACCGGCAACACATCATGGTTGCCGGAGAGGACTCGGTGGACGTCTCCCGTGCGGTCTCGATGCTGCGCGAGCAGGGCATGCACCGCATCCTGTGCGAGGGCGGACCGAC
>NZ_DASUHS010000231.1:0-34236 GCF_036273375.1 Mycobacterium sp.
TACCGCGCGGATCTTGCAGCTGCGTCGCGCGGCGAAAAGGCACCACGCGGCCGGCCCGCGCTAGCCCGGCAGCTTGGCCAGTTCGGCCAGCCCGCGGGAGATCAGCGGCGCCACCACCTCCGGTGCGTGGTCAGAGTCCGCGCCGCGGGCCTGATCCGACATCCGCCGGCGGAAGTCAATGCCCGCGGCGATGATGGCGAGCTTGAAGTAGGCCAATGCCATGTAGAACTCCCAGTGCGCCAGTGGTGTACCGGCCGCCAACGAATACCGATCGGCCAGTTCGTCCGCCGTCGGCAGCAAGGGCGATGTCCATGCGGCCTGGGCATTGACAATCAAATCCAGGGCGGGGTCGCGGTACACGCACATCAGGGCCGCGTCCGACAGCGGATCCCCCAGCGTGGAGAGCTCCCAATCGACGACGGCGCGAACCTTGGTCGGGTCGTCTGCGTCCAGGATCGTGTTATCGATCCGGTAGTCGCCGTGCACGATCGACGTGTGGCTCTGCTGCGGAATGGCCTCGCCCAGACCGGAATGCAGCCGTTCCACGTCGGCATCGCGCCGATCCTCGGGCAACCGCACCAGCGACCATTGCGAGCCCCATCGCCGCACCTGACGCTCCAGATAACCGCTGGGCTTGCCGAAATCGGCCAGGCCGACGGCGCTGGGATCGACTTTGTGTAGGTCGACAAGCACCCGGATCAACGAGTCGACGCAGCCCCCAATGACGGTGTGACTGAACGATTCGAGTTGAGCGCGACGGCGCACCACCTGGCCGTCGACGAAATCGACGATCTGGAAGGGGGCGCCCAGCACCGAATCGTCCTCACAGAGCGCGATCGTGCGCGCCACCGGAACCGGCGTGTCCTGCAGCGCCGCAACGACGCGGTACTCGCGGGCCATGTCGTGCGCCGACGGGGTCAATCCATGCAGCGGCGGTCGCCGAACCAGCCAACTGGTGCTGTCGTCGTAAACACGGAACGTCAGATTGGAGCGCCCACCGGAGATGAAGTCCGCACATAACTCGCCGTCGCGTCCGATCCCGAGTGAACGCAGGTATCGGTCCAGCGAGGCCAGGTCGAGCCCCTCGAGTTGGTCAGCTGAAGTCACCGAACTTGTCTACCATCGCCGAGCTCGACCGGGCGCACCACCTGCGATTTGCCGGACTTTCGCTCAGCCCGCGCCACGGCTCGCGTCGTCGTCGAGCATCCTTTGGTTTCGCGGCAACAGGTCCCAGACGTGTTCGGTGGTGTTGACCGCGGCGACCGTCGCTTGACCGGACCGGGAGAACAACAGCCGAGTGACCGACGCGTAGTCGACGGGAAAGGACAGCAGTCGGGCGGTACCGAGAATTTCGTGCAGGAGGACGTTGATGACCCCGCCATGGCTGAACACCGCGACGGTGCCGTCGGGGTCGGCGGTGACGACGAGGTCGTCGACCGCGGCGCGCACCCGGGTACGAAAAGCATCCTCGTCGACCGCGCTGGGCAGATGCCCCTGAGCCAGTCGCGCCCATTCCTCGGGCATCTCCGCGCGGATCTGCTCGACGGGGATGTACACCGGCAGGTCGCGGTCGTACTCGGCGAAGCGATCGTCGATCTCGAGGGTCAGGCCGCGATCCGCGGCGACCGGTTCGGCCGTCTGGATGGCCCGGCGCTGCGGGCTGCTCACCACGCGTGAAATGGGAAACCTGGCGAGCGCCTTGGGTAGTCGCTCGATCTGGGCCAACCCTTCCTCCGACAGGTCCGGGTCGGAGCCTTGACCGTGTTCGCTGCGCAGCGGCAGCGCGTGCCGGACCAGAAGCACTTGCATATGTCTTCCTGTCTTGTCGAGAGGTTGTGCCGGTCCGAAGTCTCTCATCGCCCGTTGTCCATCGTTCAGGGCGTGCACAATGACATCGCTGTACCTAGCTAAATGCGCTCCGGTGCCGAGGAGGACGGATGACCGAACCGGATAGGGATTGGGACGCCGCCTACCGGCAAGCCGCCCCGCCCCCGTGGAGCATCGGTCGGCCGCAGCCGGAGCTGGCGCTGCTCATCGATCAAGACAAGGTTCGCAGCGAGGTGCTGGACTCCGGCTGTGGCCACGCCGCGCTCTCGCTGACGCTTGCCGCGCTCGGCTACACCGTGGTCGGCCTGGACGCCAGCGCGACCGCGATTGCCGCGGCCACCGCCGCGGCAGCCGGGCAAGGGCTCACCACGGCGACGTTCGCACAGGCCGACGTCACCAGCTTCGGTGGCTATGACGGCCGCTTCTCCACCATCCTGGACAGCGGGCTGTTCCATGCGCTGCCGCCCGACCGACGCCAGGACTATGTGCAATCCATCTTTTGCGCCGCGGCGCCGGGAGCCTCGCTGTACATCCTGGCCTTCGCCGCCGGTGCACTGGACGATGCCCACTCGGACCGGCCGGGCCCGCCCGGCTTCACCGAAACCGAATTGCACGATGCCGTCACGACGCTGTGGCGGATCGACGACGTTCGCGCGGCGAAGGTGTACGGCACAGACGATGCCGCCGGGTCGCCGGACGGTCCGCTGGCGCACCTGGAGCACGACGACGAGGGTCACTTCATGGCGCCCGGGTTCCTACTGAGCGCGCACAAGCCGGGCTGAGCCGCCGTTGCCGCGGCACCCATGGAGAATGCTATTCTCCATGGGGAGATTAGGATGTGCGGCGATGGGTTGGACGGTGACTCAGGTGGGCGAATCGGGGCTCGACGCGGGCGTGCTCGGCCGGTGGCTGGATGCCCGCGACGCCCCGGGGGGTGGCGAAGAGCCGCGGCTTACCCAGCTGAAGGGCGGTTCGCAGAACACCCTGTATCTGATCGAGCGCGGCCCGTCGGCGGCGCCGGCGAGGATGGTGTTGCGGATGCCCGGCGCCCGGGCCGACGCCGCCCGTATCGACGGGCTACTGCGGGAGATCCGCCTGGTTAGGGCGCTGTCCGGCACCGATGTCCCGCACGCGGCGCTGATCGCGGCCGACGACACTGGCGCCGTGCTCGGGATGCCGTTCTACGTCATGCAGGCGATCGACGGCTGGAGCCCGATGGACGGCGGGTGGCAATCACCGTTCGACACGGACTTCGAGGCCCGGCGCGGCCTGGCCTTCCAATTGGTCGACGGCGCGGCCAAGCTGGGCCGAGTGGATTGGCGCAAGCAAGGACTCGAAGGTTTCGGCCGCCCCGACGGATTCCACGAGCGGCAGGTCGATCGCTGGCTGGCGTTTCTAGACGCCTACAAGGTCCGCGAGCTGCCGGGTCTTGACGAGGCGTCCGACTGGCTGCGCCGCAACCGTCCGGCGCACTACCGGGCGGGCATCATGCACGGCGACTACCAGTTCGCCAACGTGATGTTCGCGCACGGTGGCCCGGCGCGCCTGGCCGCGATCGTGGATTGGGAGATGACCACCGTCGGCGATCCGCTGCTCGACCTGGCGTGGTGCCTACTGGGCTACGACGGTGAAAAGCCACGCGAAGACGGGTTTTATCTCGACATGCGCGGCATGCCTACGCGCAGCGAGCTGTTGGAGCACTACGAAACCGTCAGCGGGTTGTCGACCGAGAACATCGACTACTACCTGGTGCTGGCCAACTGGAAGCTGGGCATCGTGCTGGAGAAGACCTACGCGGCCGGCGTGCGGACCGGGAAGGTTGACTCGAAGATCACCGACGCGTTCGGTCCGATGATTCTGCAGCTCATCGCCACAGCGGCCGAACTCGCCCGATCGCTACCGACCAAGGGATCCTGAAATGGGTTACGCCGACCAGCTTTTCGACCTCACCGACCGGGTCGTCCTGGTCACCGGCGGCAGCCGCGGGCTGGGGCGCGAGATGGCGTTCGGCGCGGCCCGCTGCGGTGCGGATGTGGTGGTCGCGAGCCGCAACATGGACAACTGCGTCTCGACCGCCAAGGAGATCGAGGCCGAGACCGGCCGTTCCGCCATGCCTTACCAGGTGCACGTGGGGCGCTGGGATCAGCTCGATGGATTGGTCGAGACGACCTACGAGCGGTTCGGCAAGGTCGACACGCTGATCAACAACGCGGGCATGTCTCCGTTGTACGACAAGCTCACCGACGTGACCGAGAAGCTGTTCGACGCCGTGGTCAACCTCAACCTCAAGGGCCCATTCCGGTTGTCGGCGTTGGTAGGTGAGCGCATGGTGGCGGCCGGCCGCGGCTCGATCATCAACGTGAGTACGGCGGGCTCACTTCGGCCGACACCCGACATCATCCCCTACGCCGCTTCCAAGGCCGGTCTCAACGCCATGACCGAAGCGTTGGCGAAGGCGTTGGGCCCGGCGGTGCGGGCCAACACGCTGATGGCCGGGCCGTTTCTCACCGACGTGAGCAAGGCCTGGAATCTCGAGGCGGCCGAACAGAAACCGTTCAAGCATCTTTCGTTGCAGCGCGCGGGCGACCCGCGTGAAATCGTCGGCGCGGCACTGTTCTTGGCGTCCGATGCGTCCAGCTTCACCACCGGCTCGATCCTGCGGGCCGACGGTGGAATCCCCTGACGTGGCGGTCGCAAGCGCGGCCGTGGCGATCGCAAGCGCGGCCGTGGCGATCGCAAGCGCGGCGCAGCCGGGCGCAGCGGGTCGCCACAATCGACATAAGCCGGGCGCAGCGGGTCGCCACCAACGAGAGGAGTGTTCGAATGTCCTGGGACTTTTCTACCGAGCCGGAGTTCGAGGAGAAGCTCGAGTGGATCCGCGGGTTCGTTCGCGACGAGGTGCAACCGCTCGAGGTGCTGTTTCCCGGCTGCGAGTTCCTGCCGCTGAACGACGAGCGGCGCCGCATCGTCGACCCGCTCAAGCAGCAGGTGCGCGACAAGGGTTTGTGGGCACCGCATCTGGGGCCAGAGCTGGGCGGGCAGGGATTCGGTGCGGTCAAGCTGACGTTGATCAACGAGATTTTGGGCCGCAGCCCGTGGGCACCGATCGTGTTCGGAACGCAAGCGCCCGACACCGGCAATGCCGAGATCATCGCCCGCTTCGGAACCCAGGAACAGAAGGACCGCTATCTGGCGGGGCTGCTGTCCGGCGAGATCTTCTCGTGCTTCTCGATGACCGAGCCGCAGGGCGGTGCGGATCCGCGGGTCTTCACCACCCGAGCCGTCCGTGACGGCGACGACTGGGTCATCACCGGGCGAAAGTATTTCTCTTCCAACGCTTCCGTTGCCTCCTTCTTCATCGTCGTCGCGATCACCGATCCCGACGTGCCGGTCCATACCGGCGCGTCGACGTTCCTGATCCCCGCCGGCGCCGAGGGGCTGGTCCTGGAAGCCAATCACCACCTGGTCGGGGCGGACCCGCACGAGCCGGGCCATTCCCTGGTGCATTACAACGACGTCCGAGTGCCCTTCGACGCGTTGCTCGGCGAGCCCGGCCAGGGTTTTTTGATATTGCAGACCCGGCTGGCCGGCGGGCGGCTGCATCACGCAATGCGCTCCATCGGGATGGCGCAGCGCGCCGTCGAGATCATGTCGCGCCGCGCGAAAAGCCGCTTTACCCAGGGCAGTCTGCTGGCCGACAAGCAACTGGTGCAGGAGTTCGTTGCCGACTCCTACACCGAGCTGATCCCGTTCCGGCTGACGGTGTTGCACGCCGCGTGGCTGATCGACAACGGCGACGAACGGGCTGCGCGGGCCGAGATCGCGGCCTGCAAGATCCTGGCATCACAGGTGCTCAAATCGATTGCGCTGCGTGCCATTCAGGTGCACGGCGCGCTGGGACTCACCGACCAGCTACCCCTCGTGAACGTGTTACTGGGCGGCATCGCGCTGGGTCTGGCAGACGGTCCGACCGAGGCACACAAGGTGAACCTGGCCCGAATGCTACTCAAGGGTTACGAGGCCGAGGAAGGTGACTGGCCCAGCGAGATGCTCGACGTGCGGCGCGCGGCCGCGCGCGCCAAATACGGTGAGCTCGTTGACCTCTAACCGGGTGACCGCTGCGGTCGAGCGGGCGCTGGATGACCGCCAGCGGGAAGCCACCGAGGAGGTGGAACGTATCCTGGCCGCCGCGGTGCGCGTCATGGAGCGGGTGGCGCCGGAACCGCCTCGGGTCAGCGACATCGTCGCCGAGGCGGGTTCGTCGAATAAGGCGTTCTACCGTTATTTCGCCGGTAAGGACGATCTGATCCTGGCCGTCATGGAGCGCGGAGTGGCCATCGTGGTGTCCTACCTCGAGCACCAGATGGCCAAGGAATCCGAGCCGCGCGACAAGGTCGTGCGGTGGATCGAGGGCACGCTGGCGCAGGTAGCCGACCCGCACCTGATCAGCATGACCCGAGCGGCGGCCGGCCAGATGTCGGCGGGTACCGCATGGCGCGCGGCCGACCAGGCGATGATGCGGCCGCTTCGCGGGCTTCTCGTTGAACCTGTTGCGGCCCTGGGGAGTAGCGATGTCGAACGCGATGTCGAGGCGGTGTTCAGCTGCACCGCGTCGACCATGCGCCGCTACGTGGGCTCGGCCGAGGAGCCCCGCCCCGACGACATCGCACACGTGGTGCGGTTCTGTTTACGTGGATTGGGGGCCGTTTGATGCGCGCGGTGATCTGTCGTTCCTATGGCACACCAGAGGACCTGGTGATCGACGACGTGCCCGATCCCGTCGCGGCCCCGGGCCAGCTGCTGGTGCGGGTCCGTGCGGCCGCGGTCAACTTCCCCGACGTACTGTTCATCGCCGGCAAGTACCAGGTGAAAATTCCGCCGCCGTTCATACCCGGCAATGAGATTGCCGGCGAGGTGATCGCCGCGGGTGACGGCGTGCCGTTCAGCCCCGGACAACGGGTCTCCGGAACCACATTCGGGGCGTTCGCCGAACAAGCGCTGCTCGACGCGAGTCAGGCCGAGCTCGTGCCCGACGACGCCGACTTCGCCTCGGCCGCGGCCTTCGGCGTCACTTACCGCACCGCCTATCACGCACTGCGCTCGACGGCCGCTGTCACACAGGGAGATTGGGTGGTCGTGCTGGGGGCCGCGGGCGGCGTGGGACTGGCCACGGTCGACCTGGCGGTCGCGATGGGGGCGCGGGTGCTGGCCGCGGCGTCGAGCCGGGAGAAGCTCGAGCTGTGCCGGCAGCGCGGGGCCGAGGCGACCGTGGACTACGACCGCGAGGACCTCAAAACGCGGATCCGTGAACTCACCGGCGACAGCGCCCGCGTGGTGCTGGATCCGGTGGGCGGATCATATTCGGAGCCGGCGCTGCGCGGGCTCGCGCGTGGCGGCACCTTCGTCACGCTCGGCTACGCAGCCGGTACGATCCCCGCCATCCCGCTCAATCTCATCCTGCTCAAAGATATCTGTGTGCGCGGCATGGAGATCCGCACGTTCATGACCGACCGGCCCGACGACGCCGTGCGCGACCTGAAGGAGTTAGCGCAGATGTTCGCCGACGGTACGGTGCGGCCGTACATCGGCGCGCGATTCCCACTCTCCGAGACCGCCGCGGCTTTACGGCATGTGGCCGACCGCAAGGTGCTGGGCAAGGTGGTGATCGACGTCGCGTGACAGCTCATGGGTCTCACGGCGTGACGATGTTGAAATTCGGGTCTGGCCCGTCGAGCACACTCAGCAGAGCCTGCAGCGCGGCCTGATCACCGGTGAGTTCGAGGCCGGCCGAGCTGAAGTCACCCATCGCCACGGCGAGGAGCCGAATCTTGTTGGTCAGCTTGATCGTAACGGTCGCCGTCGCAGGATCGGGCGCCGTCTTGCGGCGAACGAGCACCCCGTTGCGCAGGGTGAGCCGATAGTTGACCGCGGTATCGGCGAAGGTGACGTCGATGGCAATGTCCAGATCCCAGCTGCGCGGCCCGTTGACCCGAATCGCCAGGCCGTCGAAGATCTGCTCCGGCGTCAGCTGGGACAGCATGGATGATGAAGCTGTGGTAGTTGCGGTACCGAAGTTGCCGTCGCGCAATTCCATCGCCCCACTCAGGAAGAAGTTGCGCCAGGTCGCGTTCTCGGCACCGTAGGCCAGCTGCTCGAGCGTGTCCGAGTACAGTGCGCGAGCGCCGGTGTGCTCGCTGTCGGTGAAGATCGTATGGTCCAATAGCGTTGCGGCCCAACGGTAGTCACCGGAGTCGAATGCTTTTTGCGCAAGGTCGACCACCCGGTCGACGCCGCCCATCGCCTCGACATAGCGGGGCGCGAGCGCCTCGGGAGGGTGCGGCCACAGCCGGCCGGGGTTGCCGTCGAACCAGCCCATGTAGCGCTGGTAGATCGCCTTGACGTTGTGGCTCACCGATCCGTAGTAGCCGTGCGTATGCCAGGCCCGCTCGAGAGCGGGTGGCATCTGGAACATTTCGGCTATCTCGACGCCGGTGTGGCCCTGGTTGAGCAATCGCAGCGTCTGGTCGTGCAAATAGGCATACAAGTCGCGCTGCACCGACAGGAACTCGACGATGCTGTCTTTGCCCCACGTCGGCCAATGGTGGGAGGCAAATACGACGTCGGCGCGGTCGGCAAAGGTGTCGATCGCCTCGGTGAGATAGCCGGACCAGGCGTGCGGATCGCGCACCAGCGCGCCCCGCAGGGTCAGCAGGTTGTGCAGGTTGTGTGTCGCGTTCTCGGCCATGCACAGCGCGCGGAAACGCGGGAAATAGAAATGCATTTCGGCGGGCGCCTCGGTTCCCGGCGCCATTTGGAATTCGATCTCTACGCCGTCGATGGTGTGTGTCTCGCCGGTGGCGCGGATGTCGATGGTGGGGACGATGACGGCGACCTCGCCGGTGGAGGGCGTCTGGCCGAGCCCGCAGCCAACCTGAGCCAAAGGTCCGCGCGGCAGCAGGGTGCCGTACATGTACGTGGCCCGCCGCGTCATTGCCGGCCCGGCGTAGACGTTTTCGGAGACCGCGTGCTCGATGAAGCCTTCCGGCGCCAGCACCGCGACACCGCCCGCATCCACGTCGGCCGGCGAGGTGACGCCGAGTACGCCACCGAAGTGGTCGACGTGGCTGTGGGTGTAGATCACCGCGACAACGGGCCGCTCGCCGCCCCGATTATCGCGGTACAGCGCCAGCGCCGCCGCGGCCACTTCCGTGGACACCAAGGGGTCGATGACGATGATGCCGGTGTCGGTTTCCACGAACGTCACATTGGAGAGGTCCAGCCCGCGAACCTGATAGATGCCGGGCACCACTTCGTAGAGGCCTTGCTTGGCGGCCAGCGTCGACTGCCGCCAGAGGCTGGGGTGAACCGACGTCGGGGCCGGACCATCCAAGAACGCGTAGGCGTCGTTGTCCCACACCACCCGCCCGTCGGCCGCCGTGATCACGCACGGGGACAGCGCGGCAATGAATCCACGGTCGGCGTCGGCGAAATCCGTCTCATCATGAAAAGGCAGAACATGGTCGCGATGGGCCGATTCGATGACTGCGCTAGGTGACTTGTGGTCCACCGTCTTACCTTGCCACTAATGCGCCATCACTCAAGGTGGTTTCCAACGGCTTTTCGTCATCTAATTAATGAACACAGCAACAATTTCTTCGGGTTCTGGATTCCCGGCCCAGTTAACCCGCATACTGCCCAGACGGCCCTCAATGCCGAGGACCGCAACTATCGGGCAAAGGAGAACAGGTGAAGCGTCAACTGACCGTCGCGGTGGCCGGTGCGGCAATTCTGGTCGCCGGGATATCGGGCTGTTCGAGCAACAAATCATCAAATGGCGTTTCGACCTCGGTGCCGGGAGGCTCCGTGTCGGCCGGCGGCAACAACTCGTCGAAGGTCACCATCGACGGCAAGGACCAGAACGTCCAGGGCACCACTATTTGCACCAAGGCTGGCGGCAATATCTCAATTGCGGTCGGCGGGAACACCACCGGGATCAGCGTCGTGCTCGCCGACGCCAATCCGCTCGCGGTGAAGGCGGTCCAGCTCGGCAACGTCAACGGCGTGACGCTTCAGTACGCGCAAGGTGGCCAGGGCAACGCCTCGGCGACCAAGGACGGCAATACGTACAAGATCACCGGTACCGCCACCGGGGTCGATATGGCAAACCCGATGCAGCAGGTGAACAAGCCATTCGAAATCGACGCGACTTGCTCCTGACCTAAGGATCGGCAGGGGGCGGTTGCCATCCATTGGGTGGCAACCGCACCGTGAACTCGGTACGGCCCGGCGTACTGTCCACCGCGATACTTCCGTTGTGCGCCTTGACAACTGCGGAGACAATCGCGAGGCCCAGTCCGGTGCTGCCGCCCTTGCGAGAGCGCGAGGAGTCGCCGCGGGCGAACCGTTCGAAGACCTCGGATTGCAGCGCCGCCGGGATGCCGGGCCCGTTGTCGATGACCTGCAGCACGGTGTGCGACGGCTCGGTGCTCAACCGCGTCGTCACGACGGTGCCCGCCCCGGTGTGGACGCGCGCGTTGGCAAGCAGGTTCGTCAGCACCTGATGCAGCCGTGCCGCGTCTCCAGTGACGACCACCGGTTGTTCGGGCAGGTCGAGTTCCCATTGATGTTCGGGCCCTGCGACATGAGCGTCGTTGACCGCGTCCACCGCCAACCGGGATAGATCCACCGGTTCGCGTTCCAGCGGGCGGCCGGAGTCCAGCCGGGCCAGCAGTAACAGGTCCTCGACAAGGCGCGTCATCCGCTCGGTCTCGGAGGCCACCCGGCTCATCGCTTGCGCCACCGCCTCACGATCGTCACCCATCCGCTGGGTCAGTTCGGTGTAACCGCGGATCGCCGCCAGCGGCGTGCGTAGCTCATGGCTGGCGTCGGCGACGAACTGGCGAACACGCGTCTCGCTGGCTTGCCGCGCCGACAGCGCGCCCGCGATGTGGTCCAGCATTTGGTTGAGGGCCGCACCGAGTTGCCCCACCTCGGTGGAGGGGTTTGCGTCGGGTGCGCGCACGCGCACAGGGAGTTCGACCTCGCCGCGCGCCAGCGGCAAGCCGGCTACCTCGCTCGCGGTCTGCGCGACGCGGCGCAACGGCGCCAGCGCCCGCCTGATGATGATCACACCGGCCGTGGTCGCTGCGACCAGCGCGATGACCGTGACGATCCCGAAGATGACCAGCATCCGCATCAGGGTGGCGTCGATGTTGGCCATCGACAGGCCGGTGACGATGACGTCGCCGCCGCTGCGGCTCGGCGCCGCGACCACCCGGTAGCGGCCCAGGCCGTCGAGGTTGAGTGTCACCGGCTTGCGGCTGCCGGCGATCCCGGACAGCTGCAGCTGGGCGGTCGCGGTCAGCTCGGCCCGGTCACCGCTGCTCGTCGTGTAACCGGCGTCCACGGTGTTCCCGTGGCTGACCACCGCCGCGACCATGCCCGCCGGCTGGCCCGGCGCATCCAGGAATCGCGGGCCGGGGCCCGGTCGCGGATAGACGTGCTGATGCCGCCAGCCCGAATGCGGCGGCTCGGGGTACATGAGCGCCGAGCGGTAGGAGGTGCCGGCGAGCTGCCCGTCGAGCTGGGCCACCAAGTGGTGGAGCAGCGCCAGTTCGGTCGCGGCGGTGATGCCGATGCACACGATCGCCAACACGACGATCTGACCGACCAGCAGCCGCAGTCGAAGGGACCAGGCCCTTCGCGTGTCAGCGGGCCGGCTTGAGGACATAACCCGCGCCGCGCAGCGTGTGGATCATCGGCTCTCGGCCGTTGTCGATCTTCTTGCGCAGGTAGGAAATGTAGAGCTCGACGATGTTGGACCGGCCCCCGAAGTCGTAACTCCATACCCGGTCCAGGATTTGGGCTTTGCTCAGCACCCGCTTGGAGTTGCGCATCATGAATCGCAACAGCTCAAACTCGGTGGAGGTCAACGAGATTGGCTCTCCCGCCCGGGTGACCTCGTGGCTGTCCTCATCGAGCACCAAATCTCCGACCACCAGTTGCGCGCCACTGTCCACCGTCGTCACCCCGGTGCGGCGCAACAGGGCTCGCAGGCGCAGCACGACCTCTTCGATGCTGAACGGTTTGGTGACATAGTCGTCGCCACCGGCCGTCAGGCCGGCGATGCGGTCTTCAACGGCGTCCTTGGCGGTCAGCAGCAACACCGGCAGCTGCGGGTTCTCCTCGCGAAGTTTGTGCAAGACGTCGAGCCCGCTCATGTCGGGCAGCATCACGTCCAGAACAACCACGTCGGGTCGCTGGGAGCGAGCGGTCGCGATTGCCGATGCCCCGTCACCGGCGGTGGAGATGTTCCAGCCCTCGTACCTCAGCGCCATTGACACCATGTCGGCCAGCACGGATTCGTCGTCTACGACCAGAACGTTGATGGGGTTGCCGTCTGCACGACACATAACGACCCGCTCTACCGAGGCTCGGGGCTGCGTCACAACTTCCAGTATCCGCCACGGACTGAGCCGAGGCTATGCCAAACCTGTGCGGATCCTGTGAAACGGATCGCGCGACTGCTGAGCAGCCGCGCGATCCGTATTCGGGTGGAAGCCGTTAATACCAGTAGCGGCGACCGGCGACCGGGCGGCCGACCGAGCCGAGGATCCAGAGGATCGCGCCGATGACCAACAGCACAATGCCCAGCGTGGTCAGGATGGGTACATGGAAAAAGAATCCGAGAATAAGCAGGATAATCCCTAAGATAACCATTTCGACTTCCTTTGAGTGAGGGGTTAGAGGTTGATCGATTGCATTGAACTTGGTTGCGGCAGATGACAATCCGTCACTTTCGGATTGACACCGAAGTAATTCAAGGGTCCAGCGATCACGGTTACCGCCACCGTGCCCGCTGAGGCGCATGATGTGTTGTCGTTTTTGAAGTAGTCACGCTGCCACGCCGCGAATACCCCGATCAGCAACCACACCAACGCAACTGTTCCGATGATCCCGCTGCCACGCATCGTGACCTCCAATGTGGACGAGAAGAAGTTTTCTCGTGGACGTGAAGTTACCCATTTGACTTATGTCTAAACATGCAATGGGTTATGCAGCAGTGCTTGTCGGCGCGGCCCTGGGGCGTTAGAGGTGCTCGGCGAGCCAGGTGGCGGCCCGCTTGTTCGACGCCCGCGACAACCAGGCGTCCTGGATCAACTCAGCTAATTCGGTTCTGCTGATTTCCGCCAGCCGACTCGCCCGCACCAACACCGAAGGGTGCCCGTCGAAATGGTCCGTGGTGAAGAACGGCGAAACGGGATCGGAAATCAACGCCAACTTGTCGCTTTCCGATTCCACCCAGAGCATGATCACGTCCGCGTAGCGCACGCCGGTGTCCGGATCGGTCGCGTCGGGCCGGGGCGTGCGGAAGAACACGAACGACTTCCCACCCACCTGGTAAATCGCATTGCCCTTGGGACCCTCGAGGCGCTGGACGTGCGGCATCGCGGCGGCGATCTCATGCACGTCGCTTAGCCGGGCACGTCGAGCAGCCATAGCGGCCACGGTACCGTCCGTCGCGGGACAGCTCGTCACCCTAGCGAGAGACGTTGCGATACTTGATGTTTGAGCGCGTGGCGACCAGGCGGGCGATCAGCCCGCCGTCCGGTGCGCGGACACATAGAGAGTGGGCGGCATCGCGTCCTGCGCGTCCTGGGGAACGCCGCGGCCATACCGCGCCATCAACTCCGAGAACGACGCCGTCGTGACGTCCCAGCCGCGGTCATGCAGCCAGCCGTCGACGGGCGTGCGCTCCTCCGGGTACCAGAGATCGTCGAAGTCGGTGATCTCGGCGTTGACCAGTTCGGCGGCCGCGGCGCGCATCCGTCGCATGTCCTCGCGCTGGCGCTGCACACGAGCGGGGTCGGTGAAACCCGAGTCGGGCACGTTGGACGCCAGCCGACTGCCCTCGACGCTGAGCGAATTGATCCGTTCGAAGAGCAGGTCCTGGGCCTGCGCGGGCAGGTAACGAACCAGGCCTTCGGCCGACCACACGGCGGGCTTTGAGGCATCAAATCCCGCCTCCTGCAGCGCTTTCGGCCAATCCTGACGCAGATCGATCGGAACGTTGACCAGCTGTGCCTTGGGCTCCGCCCCGTGCTCGCGCAGGGTGTTGGATTTGAATTCCAGCACCTTGGGCTGATCGAGCTCGTAGACGACGGTGCCGTTGGGCCACGGGAGGCGCCAGCTGCGTGCGTCCAGGCCGGCCGCCAGGATCACCACCTGCCGAACACCGGCGTCCGCGGCGCTGAGGAAGAACTCGTCGAAGAACGCCGTTCGGGTGGCCATGAAGTCGACCATCAGCTGTAGCCGATTCCGCAGATCCGGCTCGATGTCGCCCGCCTTGGCCAGCAGCGCCGGGTTGGCGTAGATGCTCCACATCCCCTCGCCCGCGGCGTCGACGAACACGCGGGCGAAGGGATCATTGATCAGTGGGTTCTCGCTCTCGGTTTCGGCCGCGCGAGCTGCCGCGACACCCAGCGCGGTGGCGCCCACGCTTTGAGTGATTTCCCAGGAGTCATTGTCGGTCCGCGGCATCGCTCAGTTCCCTTCCCAGAAAGTAAGTTATGCACACTATTCTTCCAGCCGCCGCCGGCCGAGGTCGCCCTCCGCCCCTGCCCTAGTCTTTTTCCCAGACGTTCCACAGGTTGCAAGGGAGTGCCATGACGCCCACCCCGTCACATACTGCGCAGGAGGTGTTCGCCCACCACGGCACCGCACTGGAAGCGGGCGACCTTGACGAGATCGTCGTCGATTACGCCGAGGATTCCGTGCTGCTCAGCCGCGCCGGCGTCGCTCGCGGCAAGGACGCCATTCGCAGAGTCTTCGCGACATTGCTCGCCGATCTGCCGGATGCGGACTGGGACTTGATGACCCAGCTTTTCGACGAGGACGTGCTGTTCCTCGAGTGGTCCGCCGACTCGGCTGTCAATCGGGTCGACGACGGTGTTGACACCTTCGTGTTTCGCGACGGCACGATCCGAGCGCAAACCGTCCGATATACGCCGCACCCGAAGGGCTGAAGAGTGGATGACGTGAACCTGGAAGCCGTGGCGGAGTGGATGTCCGGGCGGGGGCTCGGCGAGGGGCCGCTACAGGACGTTTCCACTGTCACCGGTGGAACCCAGAACGTCATGCTGCGCTTCACCAGGTCCGGCCGGCCTTATGTGCTGCGGCGCGGGCCACGACACTTACGTCCGCGCAGCAACACCGTGATCCTGCGGGAAACCAAAGTCCTTGCCGCACTGGCTGGTTCCGACGTCCCCCACCCCCGCCTGATCGCCGCCTGCGAGGACCCGAGTGTGCTCGGTGACGCCGTCTTCTACCTGATGGACCCGGTCGACGGCTTCAACGCGGGCGAAGGCCTGCCACCCCTGCACGCCGGCGATGCCAAGGTGCGCCACGGCATGGGTCTGTCGATGGCCGATGCGCTGGCCAGGCTCGGTGCCGTCGATCACGTCGCGGTGGGCCTCGCCGATTTCGGCAAGCCGGAGGGTTTCCTGGAACGCCAGGTGCCGCGCTGGCTTTCGGAGCTGGAGTCCTACAACGAGTACGACGGCTACCCCGGGCCCGACATCCCGGGCATCGAGGAGGTGTCGGCGTGGCTGGACCGTCACCGGCCGGCCCGCTGGACGCCGGGCATCATGCACGGTGACTATCACGCCGCCAATGTGATGTTCTCCCGCACCGGCCCGGACGTGGTCGCGATCGTCGACTGGGAGATGTGCACGATCGGCGATCCGCTGCTGGATCTGGGCTGGCTGCTGGCCACCTGGCGCCAGCCCGACGGCTCCAGCGTGTTCAGCCACGCCCTCGGCGGGCAGGACGGGCTGGCCAGCACCGACGAGCTCTTCGAGCGCTACGCCGCCAACAGCACCCGCGACCTGTCCCACATCACCTGGTACACCGTGCTGGCCTGCTTCAAGCTCGGGATCGTGATCGAGGGGACGCTGGCGCGGGCCTGCGCCGGAAAAGCCGAGAAGGAGGTCGGCGACCAATTGCACGCGGCCACGGTGCATCTGTTCGAGCGGGCGCTGGGCCTCATCTCCAACCAGGGCTGACCTACTAACATCTCCTCTCGTGCCGCCTTATCCCGAAGAACCGGATTATTACTCCGACCCCACCGCGGCCGCGCGGTACGGCGGTTATTACGACTCCGAGCCACAACCGCCGGAGCCGCCGACGCCGTGGTACCGCCGTCCGGCGGCGTTGATCGCGGCCGGCGCCGTCGGAGTGATCCTGCTGGCCGCGCTGGTGTTCGCGGTGGTCAAGCTCACCAGCGGGTCGCCGGCGCCCAGCCCCGCAACCACGACGCCCGTCCCGTCCACCACCGCGCCGGTGACCACCACCACGGAGCAGGCGCCGCGGCACCACGGGGGCGGCGGCGGTAAGGGCCCGACCGAGACCGTGACCGAGACGGCCCCACCGCCGAGCACCGACACCAGCACGACGACACAGCCGCCGACCACGGTCGCACCGAGCACCGAAACCAGCACCGTCACGCAGACCGTGACCGAACCGCCCCGCAGGGGTCCGTTCCAGCCGTTCCAGCCGCGCCCCTAGTGCGGCGACGTGCACGCGAGCGGCGGCCTGGTCCGGCCGGCGTCGGCAACGGATGCGGTTGCGTGCCTTGCCGTTTACCGGCCCTACGTCGAGCGCACCGTCATCAGTTGGGAGATCGACGTCCCGACCGAAAATGAGATGGCCGCGCGTATCGCCGCCGCCCAGGCCGGCCACGAATGGCTTGTCCTGGAACGCGATCGCCGAGTGATCGGCTTCGCCTGCGGGCACGCCTTGAATCGCCTTGCTACGTACCAGTGGTCGACCGAAGCAGGGATCTACCTCGACGCCGACCATTGCCGTAGCGGCGGAGGCCGCGCGCTGTACGCGGAACTGTTGCGCTGGGTCTCCGCGCGGGGCTACCGGCGGGCGTTCGCTATCGACGAAAAACCGCGCCACAAGAACTGGGTCTTAACGATTCGCATCATTTCGGGTCGCCGAAGCCCTAGCGAGCGCGCCCGAAGGGATTCGAACCCCTAACCTTCTGATCCGTAGTCAGATGCTCTATCCGTTGAGCTACGGGCGCCTGTCATTTAGTTGTCGTTCCGTGTTCCGTGTTTCCGTGGCGGAGGCGAGAGGATTTGAACCTCCGGTCCCCTTTGAGGGGGACAACTCATTAGCAGTGAGCCCCATTCGGCCGCTCTGGCACGCCTCCCTTGGACTTTCTGAGGGTACCGGACCCCTTCAGGCTCGCGCGGAACCGGCCATACCTTACACAGATGAGACATAAACTGTCGAAGTGACCGCCCGCCTGCGCAACGAACTGGTCGGACTGCCGGTATATGTCCCAGGCAAGAACGTGCCCGGCTCGATCAAGCTGGCCAGCAATGAGACCGTCCACGGCCCCCTGCCCAGCGTGCACGCGGCGATCGAGCGCGCGGTTGCCGTGATCAACCGCTACCCGGACAGCGCCAGCGTCGACCTCAAGGCCGCGCTGGCGATGCACCTGGGTTCCGACGTCGCCCCCGAGCACATCGCGGTCGGTAGCGGTTCGGTCACCTTGTGCCAGCAGCTTGTTCAGATCACCGCCGCCGCCGGCGACGAGGTGATGATCGGCTGGCGCAGCTTCGAGTGCTACCGGCCCATCATCCAGGTGTCCGGAGCGACCACCGTCAAAGTGCCGTTGACCGACCACACGCACGACCTCGACGCGATGCTCGCCGCCCTCACCGACCGCACCCGGCTCATTTTCGTGTGCAACCCGAACAATCCGACGTCCACCGTCGTCGACCCGGACGCACTGACGCGGTTCGTCGAGGCCGTGCCGCCGCGCGTCCTGATCGCCATCGACGAGGCCTACGTCGAATACATCCGCGACGGCATGCTGCCCAACAGCTTGGACCTGGCGCTGACCCACAGCAATGTCGTTGCGCTGCGGACCTTTTCGAAGGCCTACGGGTTGGCGGGGCTGCGCGTCGGTTACGCGGTCGGCCACCCGGACCTGATCACCGCGCTGGACAAGGTGGTCATGCCGTTCGCCCTGACGAACGTCGCACAGGCGGCCGCCATCGCGTCACTCGAGGCCTCCGACGAGCTGATGGCCCGCACCGACGCGCTGGTCGTCGAGCGCACCCGGGTCGGTGCCGCGCTGCGCGACGCCGGATTCCAGCTGCCCCCGTCGCAGGCCAACTTCCTCTGGCTACCGCTAGGTGAGCGCACCATGGATTTCACCGACCAGGCCGCCGACGCGCACCTGGTGGTCCGTCCGTTCGCGGGCGAAGGCATTCGTGTCACCATTGGTGCGCCGGCCGAAAATGACGCTCTGCTGCATTTTGCCCGCGATTGGTTAGCCCGCACCGAATCGTAAGGAGACGCCGTGGACCTCGCGCGGAAGAAGTTCACCGAGCTCAAAGAGCGCAGCGGCGACATCGCAGATTCCGAGCTCGACGAATTCTGGGCCGAGCTTGCGCCCGCGACGATCGACGGGATGCTCGGCGAATGGAAGGGCGGCGAATTCCAGACCGGCCACAAAATGAATGGCCAACTGGAAAAGGCCGGCTGGTACGGCAAGACCTTCAAGTCCGTGCGCGACGTGCAGCCCCTCGTCTGTCTCGACGCCGACGGCAACAAGTTCTCCAACGTCGAGATGGGCAAGGGCGAGGCCAGCCTATGGCTGGAGGACTTCCGCGGAGAGGTCACCGCCACCATGGTTTACGACGGTCAGCCGGTGCACGACCACTTCAAGAAGATCGACGACGACACCGTGATGGGCATCATGAACGGCAAGGGCGTCCGGGATAACGGCAAGTACTACTACTTCTACCTGGAACGGGAGTAGTTCCCCAGGGCCGTCGTTGAGTGTGCGCTGACGGCCTTGAGTGTGCGTCCAGGGCGGCGACACGCCGGGGCGCCCGCCGTGGCTTCACACCCGACGCCCAGGATTCACTCGGCGCCCCAGCTCGAACTACCCCGCCGGGTTGCGGCCGGTGAACGCGACCAGCCGCTCGAGCGCGCCGGCGTCCGCGGGGACGTCGACCGGGCCGTCAAATCCGGCTTGACCACGCAACTCCGGCCTGATGATGTGACGCGCGAGCCCCAGCACGTATTCGGACAGCGGCTCGGGCGCGTCGATGTCGTGCCCCACCGCGGCGGCGTAATCCCAGGCGTGGACCAGGAACTCGATCGACAGGATGGCGCACGCGCTGTTGGCGGGCATCTCCCCCTTGCCGAACGGCACCGACCCGTCCAGCCCGTGGCGGTGCCAGGCGTCCAGGGCCGGGCGCGCGGCGGCGACAACCTGACGTTCCACCGAATCGCCTTCTTCGCGCGCCGGAATCTTCGCGCCGACCATGCCGCCGAGGGCCGAGATCGAGTTCAGCAGATGCCCGGTCAGCTCCGACACGTCGAATTCCGTGCACGGCGTGCGTCGTGACAGGTCGTCGGAGGCAATCGTGTGCAGCACCCGTTGCAAAATCCCAAAGGTGTCCTCGGCGCTGTGCAGCTCGTCGGTGGGCGGGGAATCCGGTCCGGGTCGCAAGTCAGAAGCCATATTCGCCACGCTACGGTCTCGATATGGCGCAAGCATACGAATCCGTCACCGTCGAGACGAAAGACCACGTCGCCCAGGTGACGCTGATCGGACCGGGCAAGGGCAATGCGATGGGACCGGCCTTCTGGTCGGAGATGCCGGAGCTGTTTGCGGCGCTGGACGCCGACCCCGAGGTGCGGGCCATCGTGCTGACCGGCTCGGGCAAGAATTTCAGTTACGGCCTGGACGTGCCGGCGATGGGCGGTTCGTTCACGCCATTGCTGTCCGGCGACGCGCTGGCCGGCCCGCGCGCGGTGTTCCACCGCGAGGTCAAGCGCATGCAGGGCGCGATCAGCGCGGTCGCCGACTGCCGGACCCCCACCATCGCCGCGGTGCACGGTTGGTGCATCGGCGGCGGCGTCGACCTGATCTCGGCGGTGGACATCCGCTACGCCAGCGCCGACGCCAAGTTCTCGGTGCGGGAGGTCAAGCTCGCCATCGTCGCCGACGTCGGCAGCCTGGCCCGCCTGCCGATGATCCTCAACGACGGGCACCTGCGCGAGCTGGCGCTGACGGGCAAGGACATCGACGCGGCCCGCGCCGAGAAGATCGGTCTGGTCAACGACGTGTACGCCGACGCCGACGCCACCCTGGCCGCCGCGCACGCTACCGCCGCGGAAATCGCCGCCAATCCCCCGCTGACCGTGCACGGCGTCAAGGACGTCCTCGACCAGCAGCGCATCGCGGCGGTCTCGGAGAGCCTGCGGTATGTGGCGGCCTGGAACGCGGCCTTCCTGCCGTCCAAGGACCTGACCGAGGGCATCTCGGCGACGTTCGAGAAGCGCCCGCCGCGGTTCACCGGGGAATAACCGGACGCCACGTACCCTCGCTGGGGTGAACCAGCCGCGCACAGCGACTCCCGACGGCAAGATCCGCCTCCCGGCAGACCTGGACTCCGTGACGGCGATCGGCGCCGAGGACCATTCGGAAATCGACAGCGCCGCCGTCGACCGGATCTGGCAGGCGGCCCGGCATTGGTACCGCGGCGGCTTCCATCCCGCGATCCAGCTATGCATCCGACAGCATGGCCGCGTCGTGCTCAACCGCGCCATCGGCCACGGCTGGGGCAACGCCCCGAGCGATCCGCCCGACGCGGAGAAAGTTGCGGTCACGCCCGACACACCGTTCTGCGTGTATTCGGCGGCCAAGGGGATCGCGGCGACCGTGGTGCACATGCTCGTCGAGCGCGGCGTCTTCTCACTCGATGACCGGGTGTGCGAATACATCCCCACGTTCACCAGTCATGGCAAGCACCGGATCACCATCCGGCACGTGATGACACACAGCGCGGGGGTGCCCTTCCCCACCGGGCCCAGGCCGGACGTCACCCGCGCCGACGACCACGACTACGCGCAGCAGAAGCTGGGTGAGTTGCGCCCGCTCTACCGTCCTGGGCTGTTCCACCTGTACCACGCGTTGACCTGGGGTCCGCTGGTGCGCGAGATTGTTTACTCGGCCACCGGCAAGGAGATTCGGGAGATCCTGGCCACCGAGATCCTCGACCCGCTCGACTTCCGCTGGACCAACTTCGGCGTCGCCGAGCAGGACGTCCCGTTGGTGGCGCCGAGCCACGCAACGGGGCGGACGCTCCCGCCGGTGGTCGCGCAGATCTTCCGCAAGGCGATCGGCGGAACAGTGCACGAGATGATCCCGTACACGAACTCCCCGATGTTCTTGACCACCATCATTCCGTCGTCGAACACGGTGTCGACCGCGCAGGAGATGTCGCGGTTCGCCGAAATATGGCGGCGCGGAGGCGAACTCGATGGCGTGCGGGTGATCAGTCCGGAGACTATGTACGGTGCCGTGACCGAATGCCGCAGACTACGGCCCGATTTCGCGGTCGGGTTGCAACCGGCCCGCTGGGGCACCGGGTACATTCTCGGCACCAACCGATGGGGTCCATTCGGGCGCAACGCGCCGCACGCGTTCGGCAACCTGGGCCTGGTCAACATCGCGATCTGGGCCGACCCCGCGCGCGGGCTTTCGGCCGGCGTGGTGAGCAGCGGCAAACCCGGACGGGATCCCGAAGCCCGCCGGTACACCGCCCTGCTGGACACCATCACCGCCGAAATCCCAACTGGTTGACGATGGCGGCAATGGGAACACTGCCCACATGGCTACCTATCGAGTGCTCGACCCGAAGGGCGAGGTCGTCGCGACCAAAGACATCGAAAGCGCCGAGGACGCGCACGCGTGGTTCGTCGACCAAAAGGCCGACAACAGCGAGCTCGGCTGGCGCATGGAAGTCGAGCACGACGGCGAGTGGCACTTCTTCGACGACAGCGAGGGCGATCGAAGCTAGGTGTTTGCGGCGCAGCGCTTTACCGCCGAGATCGGGCGGCGGTCGGGGCTGGCGGCCGAGGGGCTCGGCCCGGCGGACCAGAGCGGTGGCGGAGGGATTTGAACCCCCGGACGGTGTTAGCCGTCTCTCGCTTTCAAGGCGAGTGCATTAGGCCGCTCTGCCACGCCACCGCTGATTAGGGTAGCGGCACTCGGTAGCGTGGCCACCATGCGCGCCATCGTCGCCGAATCCGCCGATCAGCTTTCCTGGCAGGAAGTGCCCGATGTTTCCGCCGGCCCCGGCGAGGTACTGGTCAAGGTCGCCGCCGCCGGGGTGAACCGCGCCGACCTGCTGCAGGCCGCCGGCAAATACCCGCCGCCGCCCGGTGCGAGCGAAATCATCGGCATGGAGGTGTCCGGCGTCATCGCCGATATCGGCTCCGGCGTCACGAATTGGTCCGTCGGACAACAGGTTTGCGCACTGCTCGCCGGTGGCGGCTACGCGGAATACGTCGCCGTTCCGGCTGGCCAGGTGATGCGAATTCCCGACGGTGTCGACCTCGTCGAGGCCGCCGGGCTGCCGGAGGTGGCGTGCACGGTGTGGTCGAATCTGGTGCTGACCGCGCATCTCGGCAAGGGGCAGCTGCTGTTGTTGCACGGCGGGGCCAGCGGCGTCGGCAGCCACGCCATCCAGGTCGCCCGCGCGCTTGGCGTGCGCGTGGCCGTCACCGCCGGGTCGGCGGAGAAGCTGGAATTCTGCCGCGAGCTCGGCGCCGAGATCACCATCAACTACCGCGACGAGGACTTCGTCGCGCGCCTGCAGGAGGCGGGCGGCGCCGACGTGATCTTCGACATCATGGGCGCCTCCTATCTCGACCGCAACATCGACGCCCTGGCCACCGACGGGCAACTCGTGATCATCGGCATGCAGGGCGGGGTCAAGGGTGAACTCAACATCGGCAAGCTGCTGGGCAAGCGGGCGCGGGTCATCGGCACGACATTGCGGGCCCGCCCGGTGACCGGCCCCAACAGCAAGACCGAAATCGTGCAGGCGGTGATCGCGTCGGTGTGGCCGATGATCGCTGAGGGCCGGGTCCGGCCGATCATCGGTGCGCGCATGCCGATTGAGCAAGCGGGAGAAGCCCACCAGAAGCTGGCTGCGGGAGACGTGCACGGAAAGGTCGTGCTGACCGTCTAGCCAGGGGCTGGGCCGTCGAATGTGCGCTGAGGGCTTTCAGTGTGCAAGGTGGGCGAGATTCGCGGCGGATTCCCGCCGTGAGTGCACACGCGATGACGAGGTGAGGGGCGTCTAGCCCAGCGACGCCAGCGCGCGCACCAATTGGTCGACTTCGGCCGTCGTCGAGTAGTGCGCCAGGCCCACCGTGACCGCGCCGCCAACGTCGTTGACGCCCAACACATCGAGGGCGCGGGAACTTTCGTTGGTGACGGCCAGAATCCCGTTGTCCACCAACCGCTGGACTACTCGCTCGGCGGGCACGCCGCTCAACGCGAAACTGACCACCGGGATTCGGACCTCCGGACGGCCGATCACCATCACCAATGGCAGCGACCGCAACGACACCATCAGGTAGTCGTAGATCCGGTTCAGATACGACGTGGCGGATTGCATCGATACCGCCAGGCGTTCGCGCCGGCCACCGCGGGCGGATTCGTCGAGCGACGCCAGGTACTCGATGCTGGCCACCAGCCCGGCCAGCAGACCGAACTGGTGCGCGCCGATCTCGAGGCGTGCCGGCCCGACGGCCTTGGGGTCAGGCGAGATGGAACTGAACGAGTTGAGCAACGCGGGATCGCGAAACACGATCGCCCCGATCGGCGGACCGCCCCACGCCGCAGCGTTCACCGCCACCACGTCGGCATCGGTTTCCTTCATGTCGAGCAGGCGGTAGGGCGCCGCGGCCGAATGGTCGACCACCACCAATCCACCGACGTCGTGCACCAACTTGGTCGTCGCCCGCAGGTCGGTGACCGTGCCCAGCGTCGCGGAGGCCGAGGCGACGGCGACCAGCCTGGTCGACTTCCCGATGAGGCCCTCCCACTGCCATGTCGGGAGCTCACCGGTCTCGATGTCGATCTCGGCCCACTTGACCTTGGCGCCGTACCGGTGTGCCGCGCGCAGCCACGGGGCGATGTTGGCTTCGTCGTCCAGGCGGCTGACGATGACCTCGTAGCCCAGGCCGGCCCGCGACGACGACGCCTCGGCCAGCGCCGACAACAAGATCGCGCGATCAGCCCCCAGCACGACACCGGCGGGGTCGACGTTGAACAGGTCGGCCACCGCCGCCCGCGCCGCCTCCAGAACAGCGGCACTGCGCTGCGCCGATGGGTGTGCGCCCACCGTAGTGGGACCGGACCTGCGGAAAGCCGTCGACACCGTGGTCGCGACGGAATCGGGAATGAGCATCCCGCTCGGGGCGTCGAAGTGGACCCAGCCGTCACCCAGCGACGGATGCAGTCCGCGCACCCGGGCGACGTCATATGCCATGTGGGCCACCTTAGGCTTCCGCTTTTTTGCGAAACTGTGACGGTAGCGGGTGCCACAGACGTGCCGGCCAGTTGGTGGCCTCCCGAGCCAGGGCACCCGGCCAGCCATACTAGTCGAGTGGGGCTCTGGTTCGGAACGCTCATTGCATTGTTCTTGCTGATAGCGCCCGGGGCGATCATCGCACGTATCAGTCAGCTGTCTTGGCCGGTCGCTGTCGCGGTTGGCCCGGCGCTGACCTTCGGCGTGGTCGCGCTCGCCATTATTCCGTTTGGTGCCATCGGAATTCCGTGGAACGGCTGGACCGCGCTCGCGGCGCTGGTCGTGGTGTGCCTGCTGATGATCGGCCTACAGCTGCTGCTCGCCCGCTTCCGCGACCGCGACGCCGAAGCCCGGGGGGTCAGCCGCTGGCCCGCCGTCGCGGTGGGCGCGGGCGTGTTGTTGGGCGCGCTGCTCATCATGTGGGCCGCCTACCGCGGCCTCGCCGCCCATTGGCAGACCATCCCGAGCACCTGGGACGCCGTCTGGCACGCCAACGAGGTGCGTTTCATCCTGGACACCGGCCAGGCGTCGTCGACGCACATGGGCGAGCTGCGCAACGTCGAGACCCATAAGACGCTGTATTACCCATCGGTGTTCCACGCCCTCGTCGCCGTGTTCTGTCAGCTGACCGGGGCGGCGCCCACCACCGGCTACACGCTGACTTCGGTCGCCGCATCGGTCTGGCTGTTCCCGACCAGCGCGGCGATGCTCACCTGGCATCTGCTGCGGCGGCACACCACCCAGTGGCGCAGCGCCGGGGCGGCGGCCACCGCGGCGACGCTGTCGGCATCGTTCACCGCGGTCCCCTATGTCGAGTTCGGCGTCGCCGCGATGCCCAACCTCGCGGCCTATGGAGTCGCGGTTCCGGCTTTCGTCTTGATCACCACCACGCTGCGCCACCGCGACCGCATCCCGGCGGCCGTCCTGGCGTGGGTGGGCGTCATGTCGGTGCACATCACCGGCGGGGTGATCGTGTTGTTGTTCCTCGTGGCCTGGTGGCTGATGGATGCCGTGTGGCGTCCGGTGCGCGGCAGGCTGGCCGATTTTGTCGCCCTGGCCAGCGTTGCGGTGGTCTCCGGACTGATCCTGTTGCCGCAGTTCATCAGCGTCCAGGGGCAGGAAGACATCATTGCCGGCCATTCCTTTCTGACCTACCTCAGCAAGAAGCGAGGAGTTTTCGACGCCGTGTTCCAGCACTCCCGCCACCTCAACGACTTTCCGGTGCAGTACGGGCTGATCGCGGTGACGGCCATCGGCGGGGTCATTTTTCTGGTCAAGAAGATCTGGTGGCCGCTCGCCTTATGGCTGGTGCTCGTGGTGGTCGACGTCGACGCCGGAAATCCGCTGGGCGGCCCGATCGGTGCGGTGGCCGGAATGTTCGGCGAGTTCTTCTACAAGGATCCGCGGCGGATCTCGGCCGCTATCACCCTGCTGCTGGAGCCGATGGCCGGCGTCGCGGTGTTCGCGATCGTCGTGGGCGTCGTGGCCGGCGCCAAACGGGTGACCGGCCGATTCAAACCACTTCCGGCCCCGGTCTGGGTGTCGGCCACCGCCGTGCTGCTGGTGGCGACCACCGTCCTCACCGGGCGCCACTACCTGTATCGGCACCTGGTGTTATTCGGCGACAAGTACGACTCGGTGATGGTCGACCAGCGCGACCTGATGGCCATGGCCTATCTGGCTAAGCTGCCCGGCGCTCACGAGACGTTGATCGGCAACGCCAACACCGACGGCACCGCGTGGATGTACGCCGTCGCCGACCTGCATCCGCTGTGGACCCACTACGACTACCCACAGCAGATGGGTCCGGGTCCCAACCGATACATCTTCTGGATCTCGGCCCGCAACGGCGATTCCGATCCGCGGGTCGTCGAGGCGATTAAAGCGCTCAATATTCGCTACATCTACACCAGCTCGCCGACTGTCCGGGGGTTCGCCGTACCCGAAGGACTAGTGTCACTGGATAAGTCGAAGTCGTGGGCGTTGATCTACGACAATGGCGGTGCCCGAATTTATGAATGGCGCGGAAACGGCACGACGCCACACCCCTAGTCCACAAAGGATGGTGAACGATTGAGTACCCGCAACGATGACGACGACGTCGAAATCATCGGCGGCGTCGACCCGCGAATGATGGCGCTCGCCGACGACGACGCCGACGCGCGTTCCCTGACCGACCTGGTTGAGCAGCCGGCAAAGGTGATGCGAATCGGAACGATGATCAAGCAACTGCTCGAGGAGGTGCGCGCCGCACCGCTGGACGAGGCCAGCCGTAACCGGCTGCGCGAGATCCACGCGACCAGCATCCGGGAACTGGAGGAGGGCTTGGCACCCGAACTGCGTGAGGAACTCGATCGCCTCACCCTGCCCTTCAACGAGGACGCCGCGCCGTCCGACGCCGAATTGCGCATCGCCCAAGCGCAGTTGGTCGGCTGGCTGGAAGGGCTGTTCCACGGCATCCAGACCGCGCTTTTCGCGCAGCAGATGGCCGCCCGCGCGCAGCTGGAAAAAATGCGCCAGGGCGCGCTTCCCCCGGGCATCGGTAAGCCGGGCGCGCCCGGGCACGGTCAGTACCTGTAAGCAGACGCAGCACCAATGACGCCGGATTCTGGTCCTCACATCGAGACGCACAACGCGTGGGTGGAGTTTCCCATCTTCGACGCCAAGTCGCGCTCGTTGAAGAAGGCCTTCTTGGGCAAGGCCGGCGGCACGATCGGCCGCAACAGCTCCAACGTGGTGGTGGTCGAAGCGTTGCGCGACATCACCATGTCCCTCGAGTTGGGCGACCGGGTCGGCTTGGTAGGCCACAACGGGGCGGGCAAATCGACTCTGCTGCGCCTACTTTCGGGCATCTACGAACCCACCCGGGGTTGGGCGACGGTCACCGGCCGGGTCGCACCGGTCTTCGATCTCGGCGTCGGCATGGACCCCGAGATCTCCGGCTACGAGAACATCATCATTCGCGGTCTGTTCCTGGGTCAGACGCGAAAGCAGATGCTGTCCAAGGTCGACGAGATCGCCGAGTTCACCGAGCTGGGCGACTACCTGTCCATGCCGCTGCGCACCTATTCCACCGGAATGCGTGTCCGCCTGGCGATGGGCGTGGTCACCAGCATCGACCCCGAGATCCTGCTGCTCGATGAAGGCATCGGCGCGGTGGACGCCGACTTTTTGAAGAAGGCGCAGTCGCGGTTGCAGAGCCTGGTGGAGCGCTCCGGAATCCTGGTATTCGCCAGTCATTCCAACGAATTCCTGGCCCGGCTGTGCAAGACGGCGATGTGGATCGACCATGGCGTCATCCGCATGTCCGGCGGCATCGAAGACGTGGTGCGCGCGTACGAAGGGGAGGACGCGGCCCGGCACGTCCGCGAGGTGCTGGAAGAGACCCAGCAAGCGAATCGGCTCGAGACACCCCTGGCCCAAAGAGCATCCGGGGATGAGTGAGACCGTCTTCGCCGTCGTCGTCACCCACCGGCGCCCCGACGAACTGGCCAAATCGCTCGATGTGCTGAGCACGCAGACCCGGCTGCCCGATCACCTCATCGTCGTGGACAATGATTTTTGCGGCGAAGGCCCGGGCTCCGGGCGGATCCGCGACCTGGTGGCCGGCCAACCGATCCCGACCACTTACCTGGCCTCACGCCGAAACCTCGGCGGTGCAGGGGGTTTCGCGCTGGGCATGCTGCACGCGTTGGCCCAGGGCGCCGATTGGGTGTGGCTGGCCGACGACGACGGGCGTCCGCAGGACTCGAGCGTTCTGGCCACCCTGCTGGCCTGTGCCGAAAAGCACGGCCTTGCCGAGGTATCTCCGATGGTCTGCAACTCCGACGACCCGGAACGGCTGGCTTTCCCACTGCGCCGCGGCTTGGTATGGCGCAGGCGCGCAAGCGAATTGCGCACCGAACCGGGGCAGGACTTCCTGCCCGGGATCGCCTCGCTGTTCAACGGCGCGCTGTTTAAGGCCGCCACCTTGGACGCGGTGGGCGTCCCGGACCTGCGGCTGTTCATCCGCGGCGATGAGGTGGAGATGCACCGCCGGCTGGTTCGGTCCGGCCTGCCGTTCGGGACCTGCCTGGACACGATCTACTTGCACCCGTGCGGATCCGATGAGTTTCGGCCGATTCTGGGTGGCCGCATGCACACCCAGTATCCCGACAACCACACCAAGCGGTTCTACACCTACCGCAACCGCGGCTACCTGCTGTCGCAGCCCGGCCTGCGCAAGCTGCTGGTGCAGGAATGGGTGCGGTTCGGTTGGTTCTTCCTGGTGACCCGTCGCGACCCGCGCGGTCTGCTGGAATGGATCCGCTTGCGGCGCTTGGGGCGTCGCGAGCAGTTCGGCAAGCACGACGGGGGCGGACCCCGATGACGCGCGCCGGCGACGATGCAGAGCGAAGCGATGAGGAGGAGCGGCGCAGATGACCTTCGTCGACGCGGCGGCACAGTCGCGCACCCTTACCCGCGCCCGAGGCGACCTCGCCGACGGCTTCCGCCGGCGCGAGCTTTGGCTGCACCTGGGCTGGCAGGACATCAAGCAGCGCTACCGCCGCTCGGTGCTGGGACCGTTCTGGATCACCATCGCGACCGGAACCACGGCCGTCGCAATGGGAGGCTTGTACTCCAAGCTTTTTCATCTCGAGCTGTCGCTGCATCTGCCGTATGTGACGCTGGGGCTGATCATCTGGAACCTGATCAACGCCGCCATCCTGGAGGGCGCCGACGTCTTCGTCGCCAACGAGGGACTGATCAAGCAACTGCCGACGCCGCTGAGCGTGCACGTCTACCGGCTGGTGTGGCGGCAGATCATCTTGTTCGCGCACAACATCGTCATCTACGTCGTCATCGCGATGATCTTCCCCAAACCCTGGTCGTGGGCCGATCTTTCGGTGATCCCGGCGCTGGCGCTGATCGTGCTCAATTGCATCTGGGTGTCACTGTGTTTCGGCATCCTGGCGACCCGCTACCGCGACATCGGACCGTTGCTCTTTTCGGTGGTGCAATTGCTGTTCTTCATGACGCCGATCATCTGGAACGACGACACCCTGCGACAGCAAGGCGCCGGGCGCTGGTCGAAGATCGTCGAACTCAACCCGCTGCTGCACTATCTCGACATCGTGCGCGCCCCGCTGCTCGGCTCGCATCAAGAACTGCGGCACTGGGCCGTGGTGCTGGTGTTGACGGCCATTGGCTGGCTGATGGCCGCCGTCGCCATGCGCCAGTACCGCGCCCGGGTGCCCTACTGGGTGTAAGGGGCCGTTTCTCGTCGGGTCATCGCCATCTGCAAGAGGCCCTCCATGCCGGCTTGCTTGCCGGGGGTTCGTTTTGGGTGGACAGTCATGCTCAAACCTCGACTGCGACGGAGGGCGCCAATGGAAATCGTGCCGTTGGGCCCGGGCTTCGCCGCGGAATTGCGCGGAGTCACCATCCACGACGTTGCGGCGGCCGACGCCGAATACATGACGGTGCGCGCGGCGTTCGAGGAGCATTCGGTTCTAGTCCTTCGTGACCAGGACGTCACCGATGAAGCACAACTTGCCTTCTCACGCCGCTTCGGGCCGCTCGAGATCACCAAGGTGAATTCGCAGGGCCACGGCACCAACCTCGTGATCCTCACGACCCTCGACGAGAAGGGCTACGTGGTGCCAGAAGATGACCGGCTCGCCCTGGACAACAAAGCCAACCAGCTCTGGCACACCGACAGTTCGTTCAAGCCGGTGCCGGCGCTCGCTTCGGTGCTGTCGTCGCGCATCGTTCCGGCCCAGGGAGGTGAGACCGAGTACGTCTCCACCCGGCTTGCGTTCGAGCGCCTCGATCCGGCGGTGCAGCGGCAGCTGGAAGATTCCTTCGCCTGGCACGAATACGCCTTTTCGCGCGGCAAGATCGCGCCCGACCTGGTCGGACCTGCGGAGCGGGCGGCACTGCCGCCGCAATGTTGGCGCCTTGTGTGGAAGAACCCGGTCAATGGCCGTAAGGCGCTGTACATGGCCTCACACACCTACGCGATCGAGGGCATGGAACGGAAAGCGGCGCAAGAGTTGCTCGGCGAGCTGACCCAGGCGGCGACGGCGCCCGGTGCGAGCTATCTGCACTCGTGGCGCGAGGGCGACGTGGTGATGTGGGACAACCGCGCCGTCATGCATCGTGGCCGGCCGTGGCCGGCCAGAGAGCCGCGCTACATGGTGCGGAGCACCATCGCCGCGACGGCCGTCGACGGGCTCGACGCGATGCGTGCGCCGATGCGCCGGGCGGCGGAATGACGGTGCGGGCGATGGGGAGCTGTTCGGCTGGCGGTTCGCCGAACGGCTGGTGGCCCGAGGCATCACCGGGGCAGCAGTGACGCGCCGCGCCAACGGGCCGAACGCTAGCGGCCTGCCCGTCGTGGTGTCACACTGGAACGCCACCTGAGCAACTGGGCGAAAGGTCCACCGACGTGAGCAAAAAGGCCCCTTCAGCAGCGGACGCCGCGCGGATCAGCCTCGAAGCGGAGCTGGACCGGCTACGGCAACGGCGTGAGCGCCTCGAGGCCGAGGTCAAGAACGACCGCGGCATGGTCGGCGATCACGGTGACGCGGCCGAGGCGATCCAGCGGGCAGAGGAACTGGTGTTGCTCACCGACCGGATCGGCGAATTGCACCGGCGCTTGCGGACCGGGCCGTCGGATGCCGGCGCGTCGGAGACGCTGCCCGGCGGCACCGAGGTGACCTTGCGGTTCGCCGACGGTGAAGTCGTCACGATGCACGTGATCTCGATCGTCGAGGAGACTCCCGTCGGCCGGGAGGCCGAGACGCTGACCGCGCGCAGCCCCCTGGCCCAGGCCCTGGCCGGGCGGAAACCGGGCGACACGGTGACCTACTCGACGCCGCAGGGCGAGAACCAGGTCGAGCTGATCTCGGTCAAGCTGCCCCGCTGACGCTTGGCGGGTAGTGCCCGGCGCCCCCGTTAGACTCCCCTCGATGGTTGCCCCGGTACCCGATTCCGCGTCTGAAGCCTCCCCGGCGCGGGCGAACTTGAGCCTGACGACGCAGGTCATACGATTCGTCGTCACCGGCGGTATGGCGGGAATCGTGGACTTCGGGCTCTACCTGCTGCTGTGGAAGGTCGTGGGCGCACAGGTTGACCTGTCCAAGGCCACCAGCTTCATCGTCGGCACCATCACGGCCTACCTGATCAATCGCCGCTGGACCTTCCAGGCGACCCCCAGCACCGCCCGGTTCGTCGCGGTCATGGTTCTCTACGCGATCACGTTCGCCGTCCAGGTCGGGCTCAACCATCTATGTCTGGCGTTTCTGCACTACCGGGGCTGGGCGCCCCTCGTCGCGTTCGTGATCGCGCAGGGCACCGCGACGGTGATCAACTTCGTGGTGCAGCGTGCCGTAATCTTCCGCATCCGCTGAGCCGCACGGCGCAAGCGGTACCCTCTTTGACGATGTCGAGCACCGATCCCCTGACCAAGCCCGCCCGGCTGATGGGCTTCGGGCGCACCGCGCCGTCGGTGGCCCAGGTGCTCTTCAGCCGCGATCCCGAGGTGATCGCCAAGGCGGTGGCCCGGGTGGCCGACTCGGCCGATCCCAAGAGCCGCGGCGTGATCGCCCGCGGGCTTGGCCGCTCCTACGGCGACAACGCGCAAAACGGCGGCGGCCTGGTGATCGACATGACCGGGCTCAATCGCATTCACTCGATCAGCGCCGACACCAGGCTGGTCGACGTCGACGCCGGCGTCAGCCTGGACCAGTTGATGAAGGCGGCGCTGCCGTTCGGGCTCTGGGTTCCGGTGCTGCCGGGAACGCGCCAGGTCACCGTCGGCGGCGCGATCGCCTGCGACATCCACGGCAAGAACCACCACAGCGCGGGCAGCTTCGGTAACCACGTCCGGTCGATGGATCTTCTCATGGCCGACGGCACCGTCCGCACCATCACCCCCGACGGGGACGATGCCGAGCTGTTCTGGGCAACCGTCGGCGGCAACGGCCTGACCGGGATCGTGCTGCGCGCCACCATTGCCATGACGCCCACGGAGACGGCCTACTTCATCGCCGACGGCGTCGCCACCAAGGACCTCGACGAAACGGTCGCCGTTCACCTCGACGGCAGCGAGGCAAACTACACGTACTCCAGCGCCTGGTTCGACCTGATCAGCCCGCCGCCGAAGCTGGGCCGCGCCGCGGTCAGCCGCGGCAGTCTGGCCAAGCTCGATCAGCTGCCGAAGAAGCTGGCCAAGAACCCGCTGAAATTCGATGCGCCGCAGCTGTTGACGGTGCCGGACGTGTTCCCGATCAGCGCGATGAACAAGCTGTCGTTCATGGCGATCGGCGAAGTGTATTACCGACTGGGCGGAACGTACAGCGGCAAAGTCCAGAATCTGTCGCAGTTCTACCACATGCTCGACCTGGTCAGCGGCTGGAATAATGCTTACGGCCCAAGGGGTTTCGCCCAACACCAGTTCCTGGTCCGGCCGGACGCGATGGACGAGTTCAAGGCCATCATCCGATGGATCCAGACCAGCGGACACTACTCGGCGCTGAACGTGTTCAAGCTCTTCGGCCCCGGCAACCGCGCACCGCTGAGTTTCCCGATGGCCGGCTGGAACGTCGCCATGGACTTCCCCAACAAGCCGGGGATCAACGAGTTCCTCAACGAACTCGACAGGCGCGTGCTGGAATTCGGCGGACGGGTCTACACCGCCAAGGATTCTCGCGTGAGCGCCGAAACCTTCCACGCCATGTATCCGCGCATCGACGAATGGATCGCGGTGCGCCGCAAGGTAGATCCGACAGGGGTGTTTGCCTCCGACATGGCGCGACGTTTGGAGCTGCTCTAAGTGACTTCTCTGACAACCGAAGTCGCCAGCTTCTTTTCACGCGACGTGCGCGTGAAGGGCCAGCCCAGCCCTGAGTATGTTGCGTGCCGCCTGTTCGTCGGCCTGCACGGTGTATCCACACGATCGGCATCTGAATTCGGCTTGGTTCACGCGGTTTTTCCTACTCGTGTAGTTACAGACTTCGCACCGGTTCGAGGAGTGCCTGGGGTCAACATCGATCCAGATGCGTCCAGCGTCTTCCGCTTTGGTGCGCAGAATCGAGAGGAACTGACCCCAGCCGGCGTCACAGATACTTCTATTGAGCCCCGTCTTGGCGGTAGCCCCATTTGGCAAAAACCCGCCTTCTTGGCCAGGGTCGGGCACGGGTTTGCTCCGCCGGGTCATGTTGGCGATTGCGAGATTTTCGACAACGAGCAAGTCGTAGCACTCAACGAGTTGCAGTGCGACCTTGTGGTGGAAGTCGCGGCGAGCGTTGGCGACTTTGCGGTGCCGGGCGGCCACAGTCTCACGTCGGCGGCGCCGATTGTTGGACCCACGCTCGGCG
The DNA here is from genome assembly GCF_036273375.1 of Mycobacterium sp. Classification (GTDB taxonomy): domain Bacteria; phylum Actinomycetota; class Actinomycetes; order Mycobacteriales; family Mycobacteriaceae; genus Mycobacterium. The sequence continues at coordinate 33,608 of NZ_DASUHS010000231.1, forward strand.
CGTCCCAGCCGCTGTTGCGCGGCCGCCAGCTGGGCTGCAGCGGTGCGTGCCCACTGCGGATTCTTCACGTGCCTACCGTCCGAGATCGTAATGAAGCTAGCGACTCCTACGTCTATCCCGGCCTGCCGTCCGGTGGCTGGCAGCGGGTTAGTCGGTATGTCGTCGCAAGACAGGACCAACATCCAGCGGCGGCCTTGCCGGAGAATCTGTATCGTCTTCACCCGACCCAGCACTTTACGATGCGCCGTGACTTTGACTTGCCCGATACCTTGCAGGTACACGCGGTCGGAGTCCGGGTGCCAGCGGGCACCGTCGCCGTCTTTCGGCCATTCCACACTGCCGAACCGAGTCCGGCCTTTAAACCGCGGATACCCTGGCCTCGCACGGGCCTTGACCCGGCGGAAAAAGCTCTCGAAGGCTTTGTTGAGCCTGCGCAATGTCGCCTGTTGACTCGAGTAAGACCAAAGTGCCATATCGGGACGGACGATACGGATTTCGGTGAGCTGCGCGGCTTGATCCCCGTATCGGATCCGGGTTTTGCTGTGCGTCCACGCGTTTCGACGCTCTTGCAACGCGGCGTTGTAGAGCTCGCGATGGGATTCCAAACACGCAGCAAGCGCCACGTGCTG
>NZ_DASUHS010000232.1:0-17958 GCF_036273375.1 Mycobacterium sp.
CCCATGGCCGCGGCGGCGGCCTGTGCGAACAGCTCAACGGCCTGATTGCGGTTCAGCGATGCCAGCAGCTGCGCGGCGGCGCGCATGGTGTCGCCCACCATCAGGGTGGGGCCGTTGCCGAGGTTCTCGAATGCCTCGGCGATGACGTCAGACACGGCCGCCGCGTCCGACGGGACTTCGTCGGGGGACCCGATCTGGCCGCGGCTGTATTCGAGTTCGCGCAATGCCGGTGTGTTGGTCTTGCCCAGGATGAGGCCCAGGACGTCGACGCCCTTGTCGTGCAGTTCGGCCCACAGCGCCTCGGCGAACACCATGTCGAAGGCCTTCGAGGCGCCGTAGGCGACCATGTTCGGTCCGCCGGCCAGCCCGGCGCCGGAGCCGAAGATCACGATGCCGCCGCTGCCTCGCTGCACCATCGCGGGCGCGAAACGGTGGCACAGCTGCATGGGCGCCATGCAGTTGCGTTGCACCATGGCCTCGGCGGCCTCGATAGGATTGGCAAGGAACGGTTTGAAATTCGGGTCGGCGCCGGCGCAGTACACGAGCATGCCAATCTCCAGGTCACCGGTAGCCGCCGCGACCGCCGCGGCCGCACCGGGCTTCGCGAGATCGATTGCGACGGTGCGGGTTTGCGCCGACGTCTTGGCCTCGATGTCGGCCGCGACGCGATCGAGAATGGCTTGCCGCCGGGCCAGCAGTACCACGTTGACACCGCGCTCAGCGATGCTTTCGGCGAACGCCGCACCCACGCCATCTGAGGCGCCGGCCACCAGCGCCCATGGCCCGTATTTCGTCGCGAATGTCATCTATCCACCCCCGACGGTGGTGATGCGGACCTGCGTGTAGCGCCGACGGGCGATGCGCCACCCCGCCGGCGTGCGCACCATGTCGTCGTCGTAGAAACCGATGGCATTGACGCCAGAGTTGTTTTCGCCGGCCATGATCAGGCCGTCAATGTAGGTGCGCGCCGTGGCGTTGTCACCGTCGAGTGTGATGGCCTGGTTGGTCAGGCGGTGCAGCGTGTGCCCCGCCAGGGCATGTACCTGCTCCATGAAGTCGGCGACGGCGTCGACGCCGTCCCACGTGCCGATCTCGCCGTAGTCCAGTTGGCAGTCGTCGGTGAAGACGGTGCGAAACAGCGGCCAGTCGCGCCGGTCGATCCCCGTGGCATAACGCACCAGCAGTTCGGAGATGTCTTGCCGGTCATCGCGTTCGCTCACGGGACGTCTCCATTCGGATGGACGACGATCCGGGGCGGACCGTCGGACCTGCGGGCCCGATCGAGGGCATCGGGTACCTCGTCGAGGCCGATGATCTGGCCGACGCTCGGCAGCGGGTCCAGCCGGCCTGCCACGATGGCGTCGAGTGTGCCGTACCAGTCCTGCGGGTGCGGACCGCCGCCGAACTGAATGGTCACACCCTGACGGGTGGCGGTGGTGATGTCGAGGGTGTCGCCGGTGTACCAGCCGCCCGCGCAGTAGATCCGGGTCCCCATTTCAGCGGATTCGACCAACTTCTGGATCAGCCCGGGCGCGCCCACGCATTCGAATACGACTGCCGGCCCGGGCAATCCGCGTTGCGCGCGTACCTCGTTGAATCCGTCGAACGGGGATTTCGCGTTCGCGTCCACCAGGACATGCGCGCCGAAGCGGTCACGGGCCAGCCGGCGCCGGTCGGATTTGTAGTCGGCGACGACGATGGGTTCGATGCCGCGGCCGGCCAGGGCCGCGACCGCCGAGAGCCCTATCGCTCCCGCACCGATGACGATGGGGATCTCTCCGTGTTGCAGCTGCGCCGAGCGCACGTAGAACTCGCCGACGGCGAACGCGTCGGTCAATGCCACGGCATCGCTGGACACCCCGACGGGCACGGACTTGGCCGCCACCTCCGAAACCACCAGCAGCTCACCGAAACTGCCTTGTGCTTCGGGATGCTGACCGATGATGCGCATTCCGCCGGCGCCGCCGTCGACCAGGCGCACCGGCATGGCCGTCACGCGCGTACCAACGGCGAACTCGTCGATGCGCCCGGGCCCGTGTCCGACGACCTCGCCCACGAATTCGTGGCCGAGCACGATGTCGCGCTCGGTGTCGTACAGCGAGCGGCCGGTCGGGTCGTCGACGGCGAGCTCGGGATGATCCATGAAGTGCACGTCGGACGCGCAGATCGCGGTGCTCAATGTGCGCAGCAACAACTCACCCGGACCGGGCTCAGGGTCCGGCGTCTCGCGGACCTGTAACCGGCCGTCTCGTAACACCACGGCGCGCAATGCGGTAACTTTCTCGAATTATCGATATAAGATCTCGAATGTTCGTCCAACTGTAAAAACGCCGTCCCGAAGGAGTCAAGCGATTCGAGGCTCGACGTCAGCGCCGACGGCCAGGGTGCTCGATGTGGTCGAGCTGCTGGCGCGGTCTCCGAATGCGCGGCTGCGCTTCTCCGACGTGGTGCGCGAGCTCGATCTCACCCAGGCGACCGCGCACGCGATTCTGAAGACGTTGTGCGACCGCGGGTGGGCCAGTCGCGATCCGGTCGCGAAGACGTTCGCCCTCGGTCCCGCGCTCGCGGTGGTGGCCGCCCGCACGGACACCGCCCGGCCGCTCGCGCATGCGGCGCGGTCCGCGGCGCTGCGACTCTCCCGCGAAGTCGGCTACGCCTGTTCGGTGGTCGAGAAGTTTGGTGATTCCCTGGTGGTGACCGCTTTTGAGGGTGAACCCGCGACGCAGCCGTCGGGGATACCGGGTGATCGCATTCCGTACGCGCCGCCGTTCGGCGTCGCGATGGCGGCATGGGACACCGAGGAGGAACAGCGCGCGTGGATCCGGCGGGGCGCGGGCGACAATGCCGACCGCACGCAGCGCCTCCAGCAGGTGTTGGCGCACACGCGCGGACGGGGATTCGACGTCGACTGGACGACGCCGGCGCTCGCGCAGGCGGTGCAGGTGGTCGGCACGTTGGACAGCAGCGAGATGCCGACTCCGGTGCGGCACATCATGGATCAGCTGCTGGTCGAGTTCACCACCATAGGGTTTCTCTCCGACGACAACCCGGGCCGCCGCAAGCAACCCGTGGTGACCATCGCCGCTCCCGTTTTCGACGACCGGGCCTGCGTCGCCCTGATGGTGGCCGTACACCCGCTGTGCGCGCTGAGTGCGCGACAGATACGCGATATCGGGCAACACCTGACCGACGAGACCGCCGCACTCAGCGGATTACCACCGCGGCCGGCCGCGGTCGATTCCGTGATGTAGCGCATCGCACACAAGGTCTGGCGCGCACGGCGGCCGTGACCGGCTTGCGTGGGGGTAGCCTCGCCTGGGAGGCGAAAAGTGGTGGCACATAACTACGTTGTGGACGAGCTGGCCGATTTCGTCGTCGGCGCGCGGCCGGCGGATCTGAGCGGGCAGCCGCGCGAACTATTGAAACGTAATGTGCTCGACAGCATCGCGTGCGCCGTCGGTTCGCTGGACGGCGAGCTCATCCCGACGATTCGCGACCACACCGCCCAGTTCGGTGGCGCCCCGACGGCCACGCTGGTCGGCGGCGGGCGAGCATCGGTGGACCAGGCCGCGTTCTTCAACGCGGTGCTGGTGCGCTACCCGGATCTGCTCGACACCTATCTGACCGTGGGCGGGCTGTGCCACCCCGCCGACAACGTCGGCGCCGTTCTGGCCGTGGCCGAGCACACCGGCGCCAGCGGAGCCGACTTCCTGCTGGCGCTGGCGGTCTCCTACGAGATCCAATGCCGTTTCAGCGCACAGGTTCCCGTGATGGCGCGCGGACTCAACCACGCGCTGCAGCTGTCCATGTCCGTTGCCGCGGGTAGCGCGAAGCTGCTGGGGTTGAGTGCCGGGCAGACCGCCAACGCCATCGCCGCCGCGGCGGCCGACAATGTGTCGTTGGCGACGGTGCATGCCGAACCGGTGTCGAACTGGAAGGGCATCTCGCCGGCGATCACCGGCATGCGCGCCGTGTACACGACGATGCTGGCCGCGCGCGGCATCACCGGACCCAAGTCACTGTTCGAGGGCCCGCACGGGTTGGTGCAGCTGTTCGATCAGCCCATCGATCTCCGCATCGCCGACCGGAGCCTCACTTGTGTCGAGCAGACCTACTTGAAGCAGTACTGCTCACTGATCCACGGTCAGGTCGTCATCGACGCGGTCCTGGCCGTTCGCGGCGAGAACGGTTTGCGCGGTGCAGATGTCGCGCGGGTAGTCCTCGACGTCTTTCAGGGCGCATACGACTTCGCCGGTGGGGGTGCCTACGGTGACAAAGAACATCCGATCACCAAGGAGCAGGCCGACTACAACCTCAAGTACCTCACGGCGGTCGCCCTACTCGACGGGGGCGTCGGCCCCGAACAGCTTGAAACTGACCGGGTTTCGCGGGGCGACGTCCAGGATCTGTTGTCGCGGGTGGAGGTCGAGGCGGCCGACGATCTGACCGCCGACTATCCGCAGCGCACGGCGGCGCGGGTGCACGTGATTACGAGCGACGGGCGAGAGTTCAGCCGCGAGCAGTCGGATTACGAGGGATCGCCCACCCGTCCGATGTCCTGGGAACGCGTCGTGGACAAGTTCGGCTGGCTCGCCGAACCCTTCTGCGACGAGCCGCTGCGTGACGACATCGTCGCCGCGGTGGCTCGGCTCGACGAGATCGGAGTCGCCGAACTCACCGGACTCCTCGGGTCGGTGCTTCCCACCCCTCGGCGCGCGCGCAGCAAGCCGCGCTTCTGACGCCCTTCCGCCGCGCGTTGCGCGCGCCCCTCTTGCGTGGGCGACCGTCCGCCATGAATGATCCGGCCATGGGCAAAGAACACCGCCGCAATCGGTGGGAGCTGGTCACCTGCGCCGTAGCCGGGCACGTCACCTATGCACCCGACGAGAAGTCACTCGCCGACCGGCTCAGCGGCAGCACCGGGCTCGGCGAAGTGTGGCGCTGCTTGCGGTGCGGCGAATTCACCGTGGGCGAGCCGCACGGCCGCGGCCGCGCCGAAGACGCACCGATGATCATGCGCGGCAAGGCCTTACGCCAGGCCATCATCATCCGCGCACTGGCGGTGGAACGTTTGTTCCGGGCGGTGGTGATTGCGCTGGCGGCCTACGCGGTGTGGAAGTTCCGCGGGGCGCGCGGCGCCATCCAGGCCACCCTCGATCGCGACCTGCCGATCTTCCGTACCGCCGGATTCAAGGTCGATCAGATGACCGTCGTGCACGAACTGGAGAAGGCGCTGGCCGCCAAGCCGTCCACCCTGACCCTGCTGATTCTGATGCTGGCGGGTTACGCGCTGATCGAGGTAGTCGAAGGGGTTGGCCTGTGGCTGCTGAAACGTTGGGGTGAATACTTCGCGGTGATAGCCACCTCGGTCTTCTTGCCGCTCGAGATCCACGACCTGGCCAAGGGCATCACGATGACCCGGGTGGTGACCTTCGCCATCAACGTCGCGGCGGTGATCTACCTGCTGGTCTCGAAACGGCTGTTCGGGCTGCGGGGCGGACGCAAGGCCTACGACGAGGAACGACGCGGCGAGCAGCTGCTCGACGTCGAGAGGGCCGCGACCACGAACTGACCTGCCGTGGGCCGTGCCCGTCGGATCAGAGGAATCAATGGGGATCTATGCCATTACCGGGTCGGCTTCCGGGATGGGCCGCGAGACCGCCGCGCGCCTTCGGGACAACGGGCACAGCATCATCGGTGTCGACATCAAGGACGCCGATATCGTCGCCGACCTTTCGACACGCGATGGACGCAAAGCCGCGGCCGACGGCGTCCTGGCGGCCTCGGGCAACAGACTCGACGGTGCCATCCTGGCTGCCGGGTTGGGTCCCAGCCCCGGTCGCGACCGCATTCGCCAGATCGCTGCGGTCAACTACTTCGGGGTCGTCGAATTGCTCGCCGCCTGGCGTGCCGCGCTGGCCGCCGCCGAAGGCGCGAAGGTCGTTGTCGTCGCCAGTAATTCGACGACGACGATTCCCGCGGTGCCGCGCCGGGCGGTCAAAGCGCTACTTGCCCACGATGCCGATAAGGCGGTGCGAACCGTGCGGCTATTGGGTCCGGCGGCGCCGACGATGATGTACGGCGCATCCAAGATCGCAGTCAGCCGTTGGGTGCGCCGACACGCGGTGCTTCCGGAGTGGGCCGGGTCGGGCGTGCGCCTGAACGCGTTGTCTCCGGGCGCGATCATGACACCACTTCTGCAGGAACAGTTGTCGAACCCACGGCAGGCCAAGGCCGTCCGGTCGTTCCCCGTCCCCCTAGGCGGCTTCGGTGACGCGGGGCACATGGCCGACTGGATGTGCTTCATGCTGTCGGATGCCGCCGATTTTCTCTGCGGCAGTGTAGTATTCGTAGACGGCGGTACCGACGCGTATTTCCGCCCCGATGACTGGCCGAAGGCGGTACCGGCACACCGATTGCCGGGTTATCTGCGCCGGTTCAAGGGTTTTCACTAGACGCACTGTTGCGTGCCTTTCGTTGCGGCACGGGTGTGCCGTACGCCACAAACGGGCTTTTCGTGACGTTCACCGCGGCGCGGCACCACCGTAAAACGGCCGCGATGCAATTGACTGAGTCGGCGCACATGCCGAAAGAACAAAGGAACACACTGTGGCCACACTTCCGGCCTGGGTCAGCCAGACTCCCGCCACGTTCGACGTGGCCGCGCCGCTGAGGACGCGCGCCTTCGACGTTGTGCACGCGGTGCTCAAAAGCACGCGGCGACCGGCCGCTGCGAGTCCGCGCCTGATGTCCAAAGGCGTCGAACGCTGCTGACGGCACGGTCGGGCAGACAGACGTCCTGACGGGGGCTCGCAACCGGCGGGGCCTTTACCACCGGTACCGCCTACTCAGGCGGAGCGCCTGACTCCGCCGCCCGATCGCGTTCGCGCCGCCGGGCCCGGGAAGCGCGCAGATTGACCGCGTTGCCGCACGTTTTGACGTCGTGCCAGACCCCGCTGTTGTTTTTCGAGCGGTCGTAGAACGCCGACCCGCAGCGATGGTTGTGGCATCGCTTGATCCGCCGCCAGGTGCCGGCTCGCTGGCTCAACAGGATCTCGCCCCACAGCGCAGACGCCAGCCAGCGCCAACCCCTGCCGCTGGGATACAGCTGCACCTCACCGGAATCGGACAGCGTGAACGACGCGGTAACACCGCCGGAGCCCCGCTTCGGCGGTTCGCCGGCCACCAGTTGCTCGATGGTGGCCCGCAAGCCGCGCAGCTTGACCAAATCCGCGTCGCCCAGCTCGGGGGGCCGCAGGTTCACGCCGCGTGCCGACGACCACGCGCGCACCGCGGTGGTTGCCCAGTCGCCGGCGAGGTCCTGGTCGGCCAGCAGGTCCGGTCCATAGCCGTCGATGGCCCTCGTGTTGAGGAAGTCCTGGACCAGGCCCAATCCTCCGGGCGCCGCGGCGCACCCGTATCGCTGTGACGCACCCCACGATGGAGACATACTTAAATACTACTTGCCTATGTCGCAGCGGTCAACTACTTTGACGTATGCAAAGTAGTTTTGACTAAGTCAAAGGAGTAGCATCATGGTCAACGTCAAGGGGTCGACGGTGGTGGTCACCGGTGGACAGCGCGGACTCGGCAAGGCCATCGTGGCGGAGTTGTTGGAACGAGGCGCGGCCAAGGTCTACGCCACGGCCCGGGCGCCGAAGCCCAGTCAAGATCCGCGCGTGGTCAGCGTCGAATTGGATGTCACCAAAGCGGATTCGGTAGCCGCGATGGCGGCCAAGGCGTCGGACGCCGGCATCGTCATCAATAATGCCGGTGTGCTCGGTGCCCAGAGCTTGCTCACCAGCGACATCGAAGAGGTGCGAGCGGTCTTCGAGACGAACTACTTCGGCGCGCTGCGCGTGGCCAAGGTGTTCGCACCGATCCTTGCCGACAACGGCGGCGGGGCCCTGGTCGACATCGCCTCGATCTTGTCCTGGATGCCCGGATCCGGTGGGTACGGCGATTCCAAGGCCGCACTGTGGTCGACGACGAATTCGCTGCGTATCGAACTCGAGAAGCAGGGCACCCTGGTCGTTGCCGCGCACCTCAGCTTTACCGACACCGATATGACCACCGGCTTCGACGCACCCAAGAATGACCCGCGCCAGGTGGCGCGGGCGATCGTCGACGGCATCGAAGGGGACGACACCGAGGTGCTGGCCGACGACGACACCCGCTACGTCAAGGCGGCGCTGTCCGGACCAATCGAGGCGCTGCCCCGGATGCGGTGAGCCTCCTGGACGCTCGAAGGTCTGTCCGAAGGCAGAACCGTGGTGTGACGGTGGGTCAAGCAGGCCATTGCGGTGGCTCCACTTGTTCGGAGCCCAGGACTGGGCTCTCCGCACTTCGGACAGACCACCGGGTTATCCCGGCAGCACCACCGTCGCACGCTCCCGCCGGCGCTGCGACGGCCGAAGGTCCTGAACGCCCCGGCCCAAAGTCATAAATACGCCGACCGGCCCGACGTGTTTGGATAGCGACATGCCCGATACGGACCTTGATCGCGTTGTGAGCGCCACCCGCGTGATGTCGGCCAACGCCGCCCGGATTTTCGAACTGATCGCCGACCCGTCCCGCCAGCCGAGCTGGGACGGCAACAACAATCTGGCGTCGTCCGCTGCCGGCCAGCGTGTTCATCGGGTGGGTGACATCTTCAAGACAACGTTGACCAACGGCGCGGTGCGTGAGAACCACGTCACCGAGTTCGTGGAAGGCAGCGTAATCGCTTGGCGCCCAGCCGAACCCGGCAAGCAGCCCCCGGGCCACCTGTGGCGATGGGAGCTCAGCCCGGTAAACGCCGAACTCACCACGGTGACGCACACCTACGACTGGACGGCGCTGACCGACGTCACCCGCCTCGAGCACGCCCGTGCGACGACGGCCGACATGTTGCGTGAGTCGATGGACCGGCTCGCCGTGCTGGCGCAATCGCCGGAATAGGTCCGGCTGTCGGAAACGCCCGACGAATCAGCCTTTCCTACCCCGCACCCACTGGAACGTGCCCAAGTTCTTCACCCTTACACTCGCAAAACCGTTGCCTTCCAGGACATCTCCGATCTCGTCGTCGTCGAACGCGTGCGCCCCGACATTCGGGAGCATCTGCCAGTAGCGGGCCAAGCGTCCAGCGGTCGGGACCATTACGGCCAGCCTGCCGCCGGGGCGTAGCACGCGCGCGATCTCGGCAAGGGCGGCCGCCGGATCAGGCACCAATTGCAGCACGGCGGTCGAGACCGCCACATCAATGGTGCTGTCCCGCAGCGGAAGTCGTTGTGCATCGGCCTTGATGAAGCCGACCCTCGGCCCGGCCTCATTGCGCACGGCGCGGGCAAGCATCGGCTCGGAGATATCGACGCCGAGGGCCAGCCCGTCCGGACCGGCGGCACGCGCCAGCGACGCGGTGACGTTGCCCGGACCCGAGCCGACGTCCAGCGCGATACCGCCCTGAGGGACGTCCAACCACGCCAACGGCAGTTGCCATGCGCTGATCCAGCGCCGGGAAAGCGCTTGGGCATTGTCGTAGAGCATCGATCCGATCGGTGAGGCCCACGCCGCCTGGATCGGGCCGGTGTTCTTCTCGACTGCGCCATCCTTGTCGGCGCCGAGCAGGTCAAGATAACCCTGGCTCACGTCAGGATCGGCCGGCGGGTCGATGAGCAGGTCCAGCGCTCGCCGGAGCGCTGGAGGCAGCGAGATGTGCACGTCGGTCATGCGTACTCCTTCGACGAAATGCCAAGCTAGACGCCAGAAATCGAATGGAAAGCCGCGAAGCCTCGGCTCCGGTAAGTCCCCGTTCGTAGCCTACGCCGAGGGCCTTGACGCTTCGACCGCTGCGATTTGTCGGGTTGGTTACCGATGGACGACGGCGTGCTCGCGAACCAGGGCGTACAGCCGCCAGTAACCGGGGACGCCCTTGAGCGCGGTCTCCCCGCGGTCGCCGAATCGGTGCCGCGACCCGGTGACGATGTCGCGCAGCGTAGAAGACACCAGTACCTCGCTGGGCCCCGCAAGCGCCGCCACCCGCGCGCCGATGTGTACGGCCATGCCCGCGACGTCCGCGCCGCGCACCTCGACCTCGCCGGCGTGAATGCCGACCCGCACCTCGATGCCCAGAACGCGGACGGCGTCCACGATGGCGTCGGCGCAGGCGATCGCCGCGCTCGGACTGCTGAAGGTCGCGACGAATCCGTCTCCGGCCGTGTTGACTTCGCGGCCGCTGAAGCGCTGCAGTTCGTGGCGAACGATCGTGTCGTGGTTGTCCAGCAGGTCGCGCCAGCGGTGGTCACCCAGCGCCGCGGCGCGCTCGGTGGAGCCCACGATGTCGGTGAACATGATGGTGGTGAGCAGCCGTTCGGCGTCGGAGCCCCCGCGCACCCCGGTGATGAATTCTTCGATTTCGTCGAGCATGGGCGCGGTGTCGCCGACCCAGTACACGGCGTCCTCTCCAGGCAGTTCGACGAGACGCGACCCGGGGATGCGTTCGGCGAGGTAGTGCGCGTGCGCGACGGGGCTGAAGCCCGGGTTGTCGCGATGCAGGATCAGCGTCGGCACGCCGACGCGAGGCAGCCTGTCGCGGACATCGCCCTGCCTGACCTTGTTGATGAACGCACGGGCCATGCTGGGTGACGCGGCCCGGTTACCGGCCATGTCCCACCACGAGCGGAACGCGACATCATCCGCCACGGACGGCGCGATGATGCCGAGCATGTCGAAACCCTGCTCGACGGCGTCCGGCTCCATCCCGATCGACGTGAATCGATCGGCGGCGTCGAGCTCAGCGCCGATAGGGTAGTCGGGACCCCGCAGCGTGCGTGCCGCGCCATTGGCTATGACAAGGCTGTTCACTCGATCGGAGTGGTCGGCCGCGAGAACCACACCGGCTAGTGAGGTGAACCCCGGGGCGAAGACCGTGGCTCGCTCGCAACCGACCGCATTCATGACCGCGAGCGCATCCTGTGCCCACGATTCCGGGCCGAGCATGTCTAGCGAGGGAACCCGCGACGACAGGCCGATCCCCCGCTGATCGAAGCGGATGACTCGGCAGAACGACGCGAGCCGGCGATGAAAGCGGTACATCGAGGGCTCGAGGTCGACGCAGTCGATTGGGATTAGCGGGCCCGGCAGCATGAGCAGGTCCATCGGGCCATCGCCGAAGACCTGGTAGGCGATGTCGATCTCGCCGCAACTTGCGTACCGGGTCCGCGGTGCCGTAGAACTCCCAGCCACGGCTCAAGGCTAGTTCAGGATGCCGACAATTTGAGCCCGTCAGCGCGCCTGCTCACGGCTGATGACCGGAACCAGATAACGGGCGGCGTACTCGCGAACCGCGGCCGGGTCCGAGGTGTCGAGCCGGTCGGTGGGAAAGACGATGATGCCCAGGGCGACGCGAAGCAGGATGTCGGCGATGTTGTCCAGGTCGGACTCGGGCAGGTCAGCGCCGCAACGCCGAAGGGTATGAGCGATTCCGTCGGCGAACTGGCGAATCGGGAAGGCGTGCGACCGGGAGAACATGCCGAACAGTTCGGGTTCGCTTTCGGCGATCCGCGAGTACAGCGGTGAGTCCTGGACCAGGCGCACCCCGAGTGCGAAGGCCTCGACCACGGCCTGTTGCGGGTCACAGCCCGTTGTCGCTTGGTCCAGGGTGATGAAGAACAGTCCGGCCTCGCGCCGCACCACCTGGCCGAACAAATTCTCCTTGGTCGGAAAGCGACGGTAAATGGTGCTGCGGCTGACCCCGGCCCGGGCGGCGACGTCGTCGATGTTGGCGCGACGCACCCCATAGGTCTCGAACACGCTTCGCGCGGTGTCCAGGATGGTGCGGTCGAGTTCGGTGAGCGCCTCGCTGATGGCAGAGCCCGGTTCGGACTGCGTGATTGGCGGCATCGTATCAACTCCTCGGCATGGTATCGCCGACTTTTCGGGTCGCCGGGCCCCGGGACGGGCAACTGCGTTGAGCGCTTGCTAGGCTGTGGAACAAAGATACGCCTTTGTATTATTGGTTCACAATGCTTGGCGGACGTGCCGACGCAGCGCCGGTGCGACAAGGAGGTGGGCATGACCGCCCAGAACGACGAGTTCGCCGCCGCGACTGCTGGGTCGCGTTTCGACATCGGCGTTCGCGAAGCGATGCCTATGCCCATCGACGACGAGGCCGCCGACGCCACCCCCCGGCTGGGGCCGGCCTCGTTGATCTGGAAGTTCTATGGGGACAACCGGACTCAGCTCTTCGGATTCCAGCGCACCGCCGGGGTGGAGAACTGCATCGAACAGCTGGCCCAGGGCGTGCTGGACCACTCCGTGATCTTCAGCGACACGCTGGGCCGGGCCAAGCGGACCGCGCCGCCACTGATGAACACCGTCTACTCCGACGAGCCCCACGAGTGGGGCCGCAAGGTGCGCGACTTCCACAAGACGATCAAGGGCACCATCAGTGACGGCTCGAGATATCACGCGCTGAATCCGGAGCTGTTCTACTGGGCGCACGCCAGCTTCGTCGACCAGGTCATCTACAACACCGACACGTTCATCCGCCGGCTGTCCCACGCCGAAAAGGAACAGATCTTCAACGAGGGCAAGCTCTGGTACAGCCTGTATGGCGTCAGCGACCGGGGACAACCGCAGACCTACGACGACTTCGTGACCTATTGGGACGAGATGCTCGACCGGTTCGTCCCACACAAGACCGTGCTGTACGGAACCGGCTACATCCGCAAGGGCATACCGGGTCCGCGGCGGATTCCCAAGCCGGTCTGGACGGCGCTGGCGGCGCCACTGAACGCCTACACCCGGCTGGTGGTGGTCGGAACCCTGCCGCCGCAGATGCGCGAGGTGTGCGAGCTGCAGTGGGATGCCAAGAAAGAGAAGCGTTTCCAGCGCATCGCCGCGGCCATCCGAGCGGTCAATCCGCTGCTCAACCGGCTACCCGTCCGGGTGCTCTACACGAGCTGGGCCGCCGCGGCGTGGCACCGCGCGGGCGTCGACCCGCGCCGGCTGCACAACCGTCCGGCCGCGTAACTAAATCGTCCGCGGCCGCATTTGTCGTGACACCGCGCGGGCGCATAAGGCATGGTGGTTAGCCGGCTCCGCATTCGGGCATTCCGCTCTGTCGGCCGAGTGGCCGGTCGAGCGAGCCGATGGCAGGGCGACCCGAAGGAGAACCGCGATGCAGATGACGGGCAATACCGTTCTGGTCACCGGTGGCGGCAGCGGCATCGGCCGCGGACTGGCGGAATCTTTCCACCGATTGGGCAACCAGGTGATCATCGCCGCGCGGCGCAGCGACCACCTCCGGGCCGTGGCGGAGGCCAACCCGGGCATACAGACCCTCTCGCTCGATCAGGGTGACCCCGCCGACATCCGGCGATTCGCCACCGAGGTGACCGACCACTACCCGGACCTCAACGTGGTGGTCAACAACGCCGGGATTCAGCGGGTCGAGGACCTGACCGGTAGCAACGTCGGTCTGGCCGAACAGAGCATCGCCATCAATCTGCTGGGCCCCCTGCGGCTGACCTCGGCATTGCTGCCGGCACTGCTGCGCAAGCCGCACGCCACGATCCTCAACGTGACGTCCGGATTGGCGTTCATGCCCAGCGCGCTCACCCCGACTTACTGCGCCGCCAAGGCGGCACTGCACTCCTACACCGAATCGCTGCGGTTCCAGCTGCGTGACACCTCGGTGCAGGTGATCGAGATCATTCCGCCGCACGTGCAGACCGCGCTGCAGGGCGAGCGGGGATTCGACCCCCGAGCGATGCCACTCGACGAGTACATCACCGAGACGATGATGTTGCTGCAGACGCAGCCGCAGGCCAAGGAGATCGTGGTGGAGCGCGTCAAGATGTTCCGGTTCGCCGAGCGCGCCGGCACCTACGACGACATCTATCCCCGCTTCAACGAGACGATCACGGCCATGCTCGGCAGTTAAGCCACGGGCCGCAACGTATCCGCGTCCACACCGCTACAAGCCATGACACCCCAACATCGAAGCGCCAGATTAATTAGCAGACACTCCGCTTAGAAGGCGTAGCGGAGAACTACGTTTCCCCTCCGGGACGCGGCCACGCTTGGCGCACTAAGGCGGTTGATCAGGCGAAGGCCAAAGGGGAAATCGGCGACCTCGGGCTCACGGGTGCACAGGATCTCTTTGACCAGCTTCAGCTTGGGGTGCCAGCGTTCGGGGTAGCGGGGATCGTCGAAGCCAGGGAATTTCGTGGCACTCCTGATGGATTCGGCGCCGGAAAAGCGCTTCTGTGCCCAGACGGCGAACTTGCTGTATCCGTTGAATGCAATCTCCCCACTGGGGAAGTGGCTGATGATGCGGCTCACCAAGGAGCTCATTTCTTCTTCGGAGAGGAATGCGATCAGCCCGTCGGCGACAATCACGGCTGGCCGGCCGGTGGGCACGGCATCCAGCCAGCTGGGCTCGTTAAGGTTAGCGCCGATGTCGTGGGGGGCGGCATGATCGGGAAGCAATTGCCGCCGGGCAGCGATGACCTCTGGGAAGTCGACGTCGTACCAGTCGACGGTGGGCGGCGGGGTGATCCGGAGCGCCCGGCTGTCCAGGCCGGCGCCGAGGTCCAGGCCGACCGCGTTCGGGTGCGAGGCAATGAACTGCTTGGCGATCTCGTCCAGCTTCTTGGCTCGATGCGCGATGTATATCGCACTGCTGGAAGGGATACGCAGCTTCTTGTAATCGAAATCGATCCTCCGCACGATTGCGTCGGCCATGGTGTCCCCCAGAATGGGACGCGGCAACCGGTTGTCGAGTGCTCTGCCGCATAGCGTCAACCACAGGCTTGCCTGCAGTGGCGAGAAAGCTGGGACGGTCATTGCCATCGGTTGTTCATCCTTCCATTGGGCATACTCGGTTTGCTCTGTGGCCTGTGCTGAACGCAAGAATCGTCTGGCCGAGGGCCTGGAAGAGTGCGTCGCCGAGCTCGTCGGCCTCCTCGAGATGTGGCGAAATGCTCAGCTCGGCTGCCTCTCTTGCGGCTTCGACGACGGACAGCAGGTTCGAATCGAATCGAACTGCCGATCCGCGGCGTTTCGGGGCCCCGGCCGCCGACTGAACGCATGTTCAGCATAGTAAACGAGCGTTCAGCGTGATTCAAGGCCGACTTTGCTTGCGCGATTAGTTTCGTGAACTGGCGTCACGTTGAACACCGCGTGCACGCAGATGAAACTCCCTGTGAAATAAGGCGATAAGGTGACATGAGCGCCTGACCAGACGCCCAGTGTCCTTGGCGTACCGATCCACGATGGGACAGGATCGAGGACATGGCCGATGCCGACTTCTCGTTATTGGACGTCCCGCGTGCGGCACCCGTTGAAGATGCCGAGGCCTACTTGCGCGCGGCGATCGCCTGGCATTTCGGCGACGACACCGGTTCACCGTTCTGGCTGCGGGCCGCCCGCACGCTGGACTTCAACCCGTTGACCGACATCAGCACCTTCGCCGATCTTCAGTTGTTTCCCAACCTGATCAACGAATTACGCAGTGTCCCAGTGGAGGACCTCATTCCTCGCGGTTACGCGGCCGAGGGATCTCCGGCACCGCTGCCCCAGATTTTCGAATCCGGCGGCACCACCGGCGTCCCGAAACGCACTGTGCAGATGCCGGATTGGGTCACACAGGTCATCGAATGGCAAACCGAGGACTTCGCCACGGGCGGCTTTCGGCGGGGCCAGGGCTTTCTGTGCCTGATGCCGAGCGGGCCGCACGGCGTCGGCTTTTTCTCCCGGCTGGTGTCGCAGCGACTCGGCGCGGTTTTCCACGCGATCGACATCGATCCCCGCTGGGTCAAGAAGATCGCCGCCCGCGGCGCCGCTGCCGAAGTGGCGGCCTACGTCGACCATGTCGTCGAGCAGGCCGCCTTCGTGTTGCAGACGCAGAATGTCGCGAACCTGCACACCACCCCGCCGCTGCTGGAGGCGATCGCCCGCAACGATCGGGTGGTTGAGCTGGTCAACGAGAAGATCCGCTACCTGCTGCTCAGCGGCGCGCATGTGGACATCGACACGCTAGACCTGCTGCGCGGAATCTTCCCGGCGACGACGATCGCCATGGCGTTCGGCAGCACCATGGTCCTGTCGCAAGCGGTCACCCGAACGGTCGACGGCGACGCGTTCGTCTTCGACCCGCGCACCCCGTACGTGGTGTTCTGGGTGGTCGATCCCGACACCGGGCAACGCGTGCCGTACGGGCAGCGCGGCCAGGTGGTGATGAACCACATCAGCAAGAGCATGTTCATACCGAACAACCTGGAACGCGACCTGGCGATCAGAATGCTTGGACCCGCGGGCAGCCTCAGCGATTCGGTCAGCGAGGTGCGACCGGTGACCGCTTTCGAGGGTGAGGCCGTCATCGAAGGCGTGTACTGAGCGTGCCCGGCGAAAAAAGTTCCACGGCAACCGGCTTGGTAGCCCTCGACGCACTCGGCGCGGACGGCGAATACCGAACCCGCAAGCGCGAGGTCATCACCACCACCGCAGGCGCCGCGGTGGCCGAAATGAGCATGGCTCCGCCGCTCTACGTTTCGCGGACGCTGGCCGCGCAGCGCAAAGCCGCACCGCTTCCGGTCGCCCAGCGCGCGGCCGCGCTGTCCCGGGCCGCCAGGATATTTGGGAGCGGCGTGATCGGCGGCCTGGATTTCGAGACCTACGTCGGGTTGGCCGGCCGGATTTCGGGCATGCCGATCGCGATCACCCGCGCCGGGGCGAGCGGTGTGGCCGACGCCGTCGCCGGCGCTTTCGATGCGGTGCGGCCGGCTCAGCCGGTGGGGGCCACGCTGGACTGGCGCGAGGAGCGCATCCGCGCGGGCGGTGCGTTGTGGGTGCGCCGGGGCGAGGTGTTCGCCGTGCACGCGGCCGGAAACGGCCCCGGGGTCCATGGGCTCTGGCCCCAGGCGCTGGCGCTGGGCTACCGGGTCGCCGTGCGCCCGTCACGGCGCGAGCCGCTAACGGCGCATCGGCTGGTGTGCGCGTTGCGCCAGGCCGGCTTTCGCGCCGCGGACGCCGCCTATCTGCCCACCGACCATGCCGGTGCGGACGAAATCATCCGCTGCGCCGATCTCGCGATGGTGTACGGCGGCCAGGAGGTGGTCGACAAGTACGCCGGCGATCCGGCGGTAATCGTGAACGGGCCGGGGCGCACCAAGATCGTGATCACCGCCGACCGGGACTGGCGCGACTATCTCGACGTCATCGTCGACTCGATTGCCAACCACGGCGGCATGGCATGCGTCAACACCACCGCGATCCTCTACGAGGGTGATCCCACCGCGCTGGCCTGGGCGATCGCCGAACGATTGGCGACATTCGAACCACGGCCCACCGATGACGAGCGGGCGAACCTGCCCACCCAGCCCATGGAGAAGGCCCGCGCGCTGGCGAACTTCCTGGCGGCCAAGGCCGCCGGGACAACCCCGCTGCTCGGCGCCGATCAGGTGGTCGCCGACCTCGGCGACGGCTATGCGGCGCTGCGCCCGGCCGTACATCTGATGACCGAACCCGACGTGGACAAACTCAACCTCGAGCTGCCCTTCCCCTGTGTATGGGTGTCGGCCTGGTCGCGCGAGGCCGGGTTGGGGCCGTTGCGACATTCGCTGGTCGTCGCAGCGATCACCGGCGACGAGACGCTGATCGACGAGCTGGTCGCCGAGCCGACCGTCGGCAATGTCTACTGCGGGCACCATCCGACGTGGTTCCATGCGCCGCAAATTCCGCACGACGGATTTCTGGCCGACGCCCTGATGCGCAACAAGGGCTTCATCAGGGATTAGCCGGCGATACCGGTTGGCCGGTTACTCTCCGAAGCCCCCGTGCGGCGACGCGACTGGAGCCGGCCCGCCCATTGCGAGGTGGCTGGAGGCGAAGGTGACGCCCTTGTCGATCACGGCGCCGTCGTCGGCGTAGGTGTCGTGTGCGGCGAAGTTCATCCCGTCGGAGCAGACCGGGTCT
>NZ_DASUHS010000233.1:0-2428 GCF_036273375.1 Mycobacterium sp.
GACCAAGGATATCGAGCCGACATCATCCGTAAACATGGTGCGGCCGACTCGCGTTTTTTCCGGCAACGAGGCATTGCCGCCGTTATCTTCGGTATCGGCGGAGACGGTCAACACGGTCCGCGCGAATACGTCGACACCACCACGATCACGCCATACTACCGCGCGCTCACTGCATTCCTCACAGACTTGAACACCCTCCGGCGTAAACATTCAGCTTCCCGGGATCTGGGTGTGGCTGGTTGGTATGCGGTTGATCCTTGTGGCTCTGGCTCAGCGTGTCGGCTTGATCGTGGTTGGCGTGTCGTGATCATGGTTGCTTGTGTCCGATCTGCCATCACCTGCTGCTGGGTGCGTGTCGTGTGCTGCGCGGGATCGGGAGATCGCGGCGCTGCGGGCGGAGAATGTTGAGTTGGCCCGCCGGGTGGCGTGGCTGGAACGGATGATCTCCCGCAATTCGCATAACTCGTCGCTGCCGCCGTCTAGTGATGACGTGCTGCCGGGCCGGGATAAGCCGAAGGGCAGGCGGCGCGAGGATGGCGGGGCCCGGCGGGGCCGGGGCAAGCAGGCTGGTGCCGAGGGCCGCTGGTTGCGGTGGGTATCGGAGCCGGATGAGACAAAGGAGCACCGTCCGGCAGGCTGCTGCGCGTGCGGCGCGGAGTTGACCGCCGCTGTGGACGTGCGCGTGGAACGCTCGCATCAGGTGCACGACCTGCCCGAGATCGCGATCAAGGTGACCCAGCATGAGGTGTGGCGAGTCCGGTGCGGGTGCGGCCGGGAGCACGTTGGGGTCTTGCCGGCTGGCGTGGCCGCGGCCCCGTCCAGCTACGGGCCGAGCCTGAAAGCCCTGGTCGTCTACTTGATCGTCTATCAGCATGTACCGGTGGAGCGGTGCGTGCGGCTCATCGCGGACCTGACCGGAGGTACCGCGCCGTCAACCGGGTTCGTGCATGGCCTGCTGGCCCGCTGCGCAGCCATGCTCGGCGAGGTCGTCACGCTGATCAAGACCGCGGTCACGCTGGCCGCCGTCGCTGGATTCGATGAGACCGTGATCCGAGCCGGCCCGGCTGGGCGTAAGAAGTACGTGCTGTCCGGCTCGACCGAGACCGCGGTCGCCTACCACCTCGGCGGGCGGGATCTGGGCTCGTTTGCCGCGTTCGGGATCCTCCCGTCGTTCGCTGGCGTTGCGGTGCACGACCGGTACGCGTGCTACTTCCACCCGGGCTGGACGCAGCTGGCCGGGCACCAGGTCTGCCTCGCCCACTTGATCAGGGATTTCGAAGACGCCACCGAGTCCTGGCCGGACGCGGTCTGGCCGGTCCAGGCGCAGCGGGCGTTGCGCGGCCTGATCCATGCCTGGTACACCGCTCGTCAGCAGGAGCTGGGCGAGATCCCCGCCGCCGTGCGAGACCCGCTGATCAGCGAGTTCCGCCACGCCGTGCTGGCCGGGCTGGTCACGCTTCCCCGCATCCCCGGCCCCAAGTCCAGAACCGCCCAACACCCCGGCCGCGACCTGCTGGAGTTCTGCCGCGACCGCCAAGCCGACGTGACCCGATTTTGCCACGACACCCGGGTATGGCCCACCAACAACATCAGCGAACGGGACCTGCGGCCCACCAAGACCCAGCAGAAAATCTCCGGCAGGCTGACCAGCGAGGACATCACCCAGAACCGGTTGGACATCCGCAGCTACATCGACACCGCCCGCAAATGCGGCATCAACACCATGACCGCCCTGCGCGACGCGCTGTCCGGCAGCCCCTGGAAACCACCACTGCCCGCCACGGCCACCGGCCCATGACACCGCCAGCGCACGCAGCCGCTACCCCACCAGCGCGGACAGCACCTGCATCGTTTCCACCAACCCGCTCAGACACGCCCCAGCAGCCAGCGTCGCCGCGGTGACGGCCTGCTCGCAAGCCGTCACCAACCCCGCCGGCAGCTCACCGCGATATTCATCTGCCCGCACCGCAAAGGCCAACTCGGCAGCGAACATCACCAGCGCCAGCCCGGCGTCGGGCCGGCTCAGATCATCCCGCGCCGTCACCGCGACCATCCGATCCGCCGCGCCCGTCATCTGCTCCACACACTCCCGGTGCCGCTCCACCATGCCCGGACGCGCCACCGCATGCTCCCGCTCCAGCGCCGCCACCAGCGTCACCGGTTCAGAAAACCGCCGGGACTTCCCCCGCCGCCGCGCCCACGTAGGCGGGCAAGTCCCACACTCACAATCAGGCATAACCAGCGCATGACGATCAGGATCCACAACGGCCACAGTCGCAACAGACATGGCCGCATCCTCCACCCAGACCAACCCGGCTCACAGGCAACGCGCCGCAGGAAGCTGAATGCTTACCAGATGCTGTGCCTGCAATAGCTGGCCGACGATGGCGCCTCGACACGCCCCGCCGCCGAATTGGTAGTCCAGGGC
>NZ_DASUHS010000234.1:0-2256 GCF_036273375.1 Mycobacterium sp.
CCGACCTGAAGGGCGCCAAAGGTTAACTGCGACGGTGTGCGATCTGAAAGACGTTGCCGTGCTTGTCCGCGATGATGGCTCGCCGATCACCCCAAGGAACGTCGCGGGGCTCCTCCACGGTGGCGGCTCCTGCGGCGATGCCCCGCTGGTAGGTCTCGTCCGCGTCGGTGACGTAGACGTAGAGCAGGGCGGGGAAGGCGTCCCGCTCGCTGGTGTCCGAGACCATGATCAGCGAATCGCCGATCCGCACTTCGGTAGGCCGCCCGGCAACGATTTCGCCGGAAGCATCGAAGCACGCGCGCAGGAACTCGACCTCATCCGCCACGTCACTGACGATCATTCTCGGAGTGACCGAGTGGTAACCCGCCGGCGGGTCGACGCGTTGAATCATGACCCATTTTCTATCGCTTGAAACGCCAATGCTACGACGGCCGAGATGCTAGCGACCCTCATGAGATCCCTCGAGGGGGGTGAGTATTTACTGTATGAGAGAAGAAGTGATCGGCCCAGAATATTTACATCTGCGACACGACCAGCCGCCAGCCGATGGCCGACGAGCGCGACACCGGGTATCGACGGCTGAACCCGGTATCGAAAACGATTCACCAGGAGGGCCCACGATGGAGGTCATCGGCCCTTTCTCGAACACCATCAGGTTCTGCCAGACGGTAGTGCAGCTTTAAGTGTCGACTCAGCGGTCGCATTCGCTTGGCGATTGGGTCAACGAGGTGAGTGTCATCGCGACGATGAAGACGTAGGCGATGGTGTCCAGGACGTAGATCGCATGTGGGGTGTGCTCGACGCCGGTCCGGAATCGGTGCTCATCGAGGACGACCGAGGCCACGGGGTGCGTCGACCATCGACATGGTGGTCTGCTTGCGGCGTGAGGTGCAATTGCGGCGCAGGATTTCGGGATTCCGCGCATCGTGGCTTAAGCAATCTGGGAGTGTAGCTGCGCGTCGAGCCTTCCCGTCCGTGACTTAGATCGCGGACCAACCGCCGTCGACGCTGAGGATGGCGCCGTGGATATTTGACGCTGCCGGGCTGGCCAGAAACACCACGGCGTCTGCCACCTCCGTCGGGGTGCTCATCCGTCGTGAGGGTATGCGTGCCAGCACCGGTGCCAGGTGATCGGCGTACTCGCGTTGGCGTTCGGTCGCGATAGGTCCCGGTGCGACGGCGTTGACGCGAACGCCGGCCGACCCATACTCGTCGGCCCACGATGTTGTCAGGGAATGGATCGCCGCTTTGTTGGCGCTGTACACCGCCGAGCCGCTCGCCCCGCGCAGACCCGTGATCGAACCGATGTTGACCACCGCGCCCCCACCATCGCGCGCCATCTGGGGTGCTATCACACCTGTTAGCAGGAAAGGCGCGAAGACGTTGACCGAGAACGCATCCCGCAGTAACTCGGCAGAAACCTCGGCGGTGGGTGTCGGCATCAGCAGCATCGCGGCGTTGTTGACCAGGATGTCCAGTCGGCCGCCGGCGAGCTCTGTGGCGCAAGATGCGAGCCGGTGAATCTTCTCGCCGTCGCCGGCGAGGTCGGTCCGCGCGAATGCGGCACCCCCGCCCGCCGAGCGGATGTCGGCGACGACGGCGTCCCCGCGGGTCTTGTCCCGTCCAGTGACGACGACGAAGGCCCCCGCATGAGCTAGAGCGTGAGCAACGGCAACGCCGAGTCCGCCGGTAGACCCGGTGACCAACGCCGTGCGGCCCGACAATGGGGCTGTGGAAGAAGTCATGAATCCATCTTTCGGGACGATCGAGATCACCATCGGCTTTGAAGCCTGGTCGAGTTTGGGTACTCACCGAAACTCGTCGGTGTCAGTCGAGTTTGACGGCGGTGTGGTAGATGCCGCGGTGCGCGGTCCAGGTTGAACTCGGTGCCGAAGCATAGGAATCGAGCTCGCGCCGAAACTCGGGTGCGTGTGTTGCGGCCTCGAAATGGGCTCGGCTGCGCCACTTGCTGACGTTGATGAGTTGGAATTCGGTTCCTGCATCGATGGCCCGGTGCAGTTCGGCAGAGATGAATCCGTCGGCGGAGCTTATCAGGCGTGATCGATGTTCCCACTGGCTGATGAACGTGTCGATCCCGTCGGCGGGGATGTCGAAGACGTTGATGAAGGTGATCGCAGATTCGTCGGTCGTATTCACGAGGGCTCCTAGTGCTTTCAGAAGATGGCGATCGGGTTGACGGGAAGTCCTGTGGCACCGGCGATTCGGGGCGGGGCAACGACCAGCATGAAGCTGTGC
>NZ_DASUHS010000235.1:0-3526 GCF_036273375.1 Mycobacterium sp.
CCGACTCGTGCGTGCAGGAGATCGCGGAAGAGGCAGGCGTCGCCAAGCCGACGGTCTACAACCACCTCAACGACAAGGAAAACCTGTTCCGCCACACGATGCTGGCCGCGTCCGAAAAGGCCATGGCCGAGAGCCTGGCCACGATCGAACTCCTCCGCGAGCCGGCTGGCGACCTGCGTGGCCTGCTGCGGGACGTCGGCTACCGGCTCTTGCGAAGCTACTGTGACGACAGGTCATGGGCACTGCGGCGGCTGTTTTTCGCTGAGGGGGCCAGGTTCCCCGACCTCGACTGCGGGGTCGAACGCCTTTACGAAGCCCTGGCCGACCGTGTCGCGCGGCTGTCCCTCGATGGCCGCCTCCGCGTATGCGACCCGGCGATAGTCGCCGAGCAGTTCTTCGCACTGCTCATCAGCCCAGCGGAGGCCCGGTCCCGGTTCGGCACCCGCAAACTCCCAGACGCCGAACTCCACACCCTGGCCGACGCCGCCGTCCTCACCTTCCTCCACGCCTTCGGCACAAATCCCCCCACCCCGGCCTAACCCCAATGCCGGTCGTTTAGATCGCCGCACGGCCGGTAACCTGCTGTCTTGTGGATCTTGAGACAGGTGCCGGTGTCGGGCTGGCTGACCAGGCCGCGATCGGTGTGCTGACCCGGGCGTTCCCGGTGGAATTGGTCGATCGTGTTATCGACCAGTACTGGCGCCGGGAACAGCGGACACGTGCCCTTCCTGCCCGGCTGGTGTTCTATTTTGTGCTGGCCCTGTGCCTGTTCCCGCATGAGTCCTATCGGTCGGCGATGAGGATTCTCATGTCTACGTTTGGTCGGGGAGCACGGGGCTATCGCGTGCCCACGACCGGGTCGATCGGAAATGCCCGTCGGCGTTTGGGTCCCGAACCTGTGGAAACTGTGGTCCGCGCGGTGTTACGACCCAGGGCGGAGGGATCCACGATGGGTGCGTGGTATCAGCACTGGCGGTTGACGGCCGTCGACGGAACCACGTTCACGGTGCCCGATACCGACGAGAACGAGCAGGAGTTCGGTCGTCCCGGCTCCGGACGCGGCGAGGGCAAGACCGCCTATCCACAGATCCAGGCTGCCTGCTTGGTCGAATTGGGAACGCACGCTGTTTTCGATGCCCGGATGGACGCCTACGCCGCGGCCGAGTCGATGCTGATCGAGGAGATGTTTCCCTCCTTTCGTCCGGGCATGCTGGTGTTGGCGGATCGGCACATCTATTCGTTCGATCGCTGGACGAAGGCCGTGGACACTGGTGCTGACCTGCTGTGGAGGGTGGCATCGAATCTGGTTCTGCGGCCTGTGGAGCATCTGCCGGACGGCTCCTATATCGCTGAAGTGACCGCGCCGAACAAATCGCGCCATCGTGGATCATCCATACGGTTGCGTGTCATCGAATATCGGCTTCCTGGGTCGGACGAGTCGTATCGGCTGGTGACCACGATCATGGACCCGGCGGTGGCACCGGCGAAGGATGTGGCGATTCTTTACCATGAGCGGTGGGATATCGAGGGTTTCCTGAAACAGGTCAAGAGTGTTCAGCTCAACGATGACAAGATCTTCCGTTCGAAGTCGCCGGACGGTGTCCGGCAGGAATTTTGGGCACATCTGGCCGTGCACTACGCCACGACCTGCGTCCAGGTGGACGCGGCCGCTCAGGCAAAGGTGGATCCGGATCGGATCTCGCATAAGAACACTGTCCGCATCATCCGGTCCAGGATCTGGAAACCGGAGCATTTTCCCCCTCGCGCATTGTGATGATCACTATGCGGTGTTACTCGCCGAGGTAGCAGCCGAACTCAATCCGACACGCCGAGACCGAAGCTATCCGCGAGTCATCAAAAGAAAGATGAGCAACTTCCCGGTCAAGAGGGCGCATCACCGACAGCGACGCCAGGACAGCAGGCCGTCTTGCTCGGCGGTCGTCATCACACCGCCGAGCAAACCCGAGTACCGCAAGAGACCAGTCAAAACGACTTAAACGACCGGCATTGGGCCTAGGCCGGCTTCCAGTTGATCACGGTCGGCCTACTTTCGGTCGGATTGATACATCGACTCCGCGTTGTGCGTGACGGTCGGCCACGTCTCGGGCCGCGCCCAGTCGAACGGCACCTCCCCGGAACGAGAGGCGACCCGCACCGGCAGTGCCCGCGTGCGCAGCCGATCCACCACCCGGCGGCCCGTCTTGCCGGTTCCGCCTACGACAACTGTGTTCGTGTGTTTTGTCATGCCTCGACTGAACCGCGCTTTGATGAGACGTTCCATGGTTCAGAGGCTCATTCCCATCTTTTATCGTCTACGCTTCGACGGCATGGACACCCTCGCCGGACTGCTCGACGGCCCTCGCGCGCACAACGCGTTCCTGCTCCGGTCGGTCCTCACCCCGCCGTGGTCGCTGCGAATCCAGGACGAGGCGCCGCTGACACTGGTGGCGATGGTGCGCGGCGACGCGTGGATCACGCCTGACGACGGGGAAACGGTGCGGTTGCGGCCGGGCGATGTCGGGATCCTGCGTGGCCCGGATCCGTATGTGGTGGCCGACGATCCCGCCACGCCGCCGCAGGTGGTCATCAACCCCGGTCAGCGGTGCAGCACCCCGGATGGCCGGCCGCTCACCACGATGACCGACCTCGGCGTGCGCACCTGGGGCACCGACCCGGACGGCACCACGGTGCTGCTGACCGGCACCTATCCGATGCAAGGCGAGATCAGCCGCCGCCTGCTCGACGCCCTCCCGCCGCTGCTCGTGCTGCGCGACGAGGACTGGGACAGCCCGTTGGTCGGATTGCTCGCCGACGAGATCGGGAAGGACGAGCCGGGGCAGGAGCCGATGCTCGACCGGTTGCTGGACCTCCTGCTCATCTCGGTGCTGCGTGCTTGGTTCGCCAGGGCCGAGGCCGACGCGCCGCCCTGGTACCGGGCCTATCACGACCAGGTCGCGGGGCGGGCGTTGCGGCTGTTGCAGAACGACCCGGCGAGACCGTGGACGATCGCCTCGCTGGCCGCCGCGATCGGCGTTTCCCGTGCCACGCTGGCCCGGCGGTTCACCACCGTCGTCGGCGAACCGCCGATGGCGTTCCTCGCCGCATGGCGGCTCGCACTGGCCGCGGACCTGTTGCGGCAGCAGCCCGACACCACGGTCGGCGCGGTGGCCCGGCAGGTCGGCTACGGCAGTTCGTTCGCGCTGAGCACCGCCTTCAAACGGCAGCACGGGCTGAGCCCCCAGCAGTACCGGCAGGTCCGCGTCCCGGTGTGACACAAGGGGACCGTGGCCCGCGAGTTCTCAGTTCCAGCCCGGGTGGCGGACCGGTAAGGTGCCGAACTGCTGAAGGCAGTCGACCGCAGCGTCGCGGCGCGCTCTCTGCGGGAGCACGAGAAGGGGACAACCCTTGAACACCACCACTGGGCACCTGATCGACCTACTGCACCGCACCCGGTTCGAGGACCTGCCCGCCCAGGTCGTCCACGACACCAAACGCCTGATCGCCGACACCGTCGGCTGCGCCATCG
>NZ_DASUHS010000236.1:0-5520 GCF_036273375.1 Mycobacterium sp.
TGAGCGCCCTCGAGCGGCTGGAGGATCCGTCCGCGGTACTGCCCGTCGGTCGGGAACCAGAACGCCCAGCGGGTGGCGGTGTCCGCGAACCCACCGTGGATGTAGCGATGCGGGATCGGTTCCGATCGCTCTTCGTCGACGTCCACGTACGGCGTACCGAAGAACCCGTCCGTCGACACGTACCCGGCCACGTCGATCGTGCCGGTCCCGACCCCCGAACGCTGACCGGTCTCGGTCATCGATGCCTCCCCACAGTCGTGTCACCGCCACTTCGTTGTCCGCTGGACGCAAAAAGTTGCGGGTGTCTGCCAACTTTTGCACCCTCTGCCATGTTTTGTCTAGAGTCGTGTCGTGATGACCAAACCCGCCGCTGCGGCCCCGCTCGCCGAGGAAGGGGTCTGGGATCGTCGCCGTCGCCTCGTCGCGGGCGAGATCGAGCAGGTCGCACTCCGGTTGTTCGCTGAACAGGGCTACGACAACGTCACGACCGACGACATCGCCCGGGCATGCAAGATCTCCGCACGAACCTTCTTCCGGTACTTCGCTGCGAAACGCGATGTGCTCCTGGCAGTCCCACGCCGCAGCCTCGTCGTCCTGTGCGACGCGGTGGACCAGCGCCCCCCGAGCGAAGACCTCCTGACCTCCTGGCGAGCGGCCGCCATCGGTGTCCTCGGTGGCGACGAGGTCGATCTCGCCCTGATCGAGCAGCTCAAGGTGCTCGTCCGGGACAGCCCCGACCTCGTCGACACGATCAACGGCGACGCCGAGCTCACCGAGCGGTTCGTGCGGACCAACGCCGAGCGGCTCGGCGTCGATCCGGCGACCGACCTGCGTCCCATCATTGTCGCGGGCGCCGTGCGCAACGCGCTCATCGCGGCATTGGAGCAGTGGTCCTCCGGCCGTGCCGACGACCTCGCGCGATCCTTCGGCGAGGCCTTCGACATCCTCGCTCGCCTCGACGCGATCGGTGGTCGACGCGCCGCCAAGACCTCGCGTCCGCATAGCCAGCGCAGGTAGCAGAATCGAACACCGCTCGGACGCCGTTGTGCCGCAGCGTCCGACGAGTCCGCTACTTCTTCGAGCGCGCCCGGAACGCGGCTACCCGCTCCTTGAACTCCGGGGTCGAGAACGACGTGAACTCCTCGGCCAGCGCGTACTCCAGCACGCCGAGCGCGGCCCGCGACAGGTGCATGTTCATCGCGACCTTGCTGGCGCGCAGTGCCTGGGGCGGCAGACCGGCCAGCCGCTCACCTATCGCGAGCGCCTCGTCGAGCACGGTGTCATCGGTGGCCACTTTGGTGACGAGGTTCAGCTTGTCCGCGATGGCCGGGGTGATCCGATCCCCCAGCAGCACATACTCTTTGGCCTTCATCAGGCCGATCAGCAGCGGCAGCATCGCGGTGCCGCCGTCGCCGGCCACCAGGCCGACCGCGACATGCGGGTCGGCCAGGTAGCTGTTCTTCCCCATCACCAGGAAGTCGCTCAACAAAGCGATCGAGCATCCCAGCCCGACAGCCGGGCCGTTGACGGCCGATACCAGCGGCTTGGGGAAATTGATCACCTCGAGAAACACCGTGCGAGCCTCGGTGATCTGAAACTGACGTGCCACCGAGTCCTCGATGAGGCGCCCGAACATCACCATGTCGCCGCCAGCTGAAAATGCCTTGCCGACACCGGTTGTCACCACCGCCCGCACATCGTCGTCGGCGGCCAGTACCCGCCAGATCGTCGCGAACGCGTGGTGCACCTCCTCGTTGACGGCGTTGAACGCCTCCGGCCGGTTGATGCTGATCACGTGCACGTTGCCGGTCTTCTCCACCAGCAGCCACGGCGCAAACTCTTCGTAGCCGGGTAGGGTGGCGATCTCGGAAGTGGTCATGTGATGGTCCTATCAGTTCTTCTGGTTGGAAAGGACGGTGACCGCGGAGACCGCGGTCGGACCGCCGATGTTATGCGCCAAGGCGATTCGTGCACCGTCGACCTGATTCTCGGCTTCACCGCGAAGCTGGTTGAACAGTTCGTAGCACTGCGCCACGCCGGTGGCGCCGGGCGGATGCCCCTTGGCCTTCAACCCGCCGCTCGGGTTGATCGGAATCGACCCGCCCA
Organism: Mycobacterium sp.; assembly: GCF_036273375.1. GTDB lineage: Bacteria > Actinomycetota > Actinomycetes > Mycobacteriales > Mycobacteriaceae > Mycobacterium. Next base: position 2,107 of record NZ_DASUHS010000236.1, read on the forward strand.
CATAGTGTTCGCGGCCTTCCACCAACTTGTAGGCCTCGAAACGGTGGGCGAACCCCAGATCTTCGTAGCTGATCAGCTCGACGCCGGTGAAGCAGTCGTGGACCTCGGCGACGTCGATGTCGCGGGGCGTCACCCCGGCCATCGCCATCGCGGCCTTAGCGGCACGCACCGTCGGCGGAAAGGTCGTCATGTCCGTCTTGTGCTGGTGCATCACCCGGTCCATACCTAGCCCCACGCCGCGAACCCAGACCGGACGGTCGGTGTAGCGGTCGACGACGTCCTCGGCGGCCAAGATCACTGCGGCGGCTCCGTCGCTCTGCGGGGTGCAGTCGTAGAGCCCGAAGGGTTCGACCACGATCGGCGCCGCCAGCGCCTGCTCGACGGTGATCTCATAGCGCAGTTGAGCTTTCGGGTTGTTCACCGCGTGGAAATGGTTCTTCACCGCCACCATCGCCATGTGCTCCTTCGTCGCCGGCGACTCGTGCAGATATCGCATCACGTGCAGCGCGAAGTTCGCGGGCGCGACCAGCCCCAGCGGGTAGTCCCAGGCGTTGTCGCGGGTCATCGCCGCCCAGTCCCAGAACGTGGTGTTCGAGGAGGTCTCGCGGACCTTGTCGGCCCCAACCACGAGCACCACATCGTAGAGGCCGGAGGCGATGGCGAGCGTTCCGTTCCGGATCGCGTCATTGCCCGTGGCACAAGCATTTTCGATACGCGTCACCGGAATATCGGTCAGGTCGAGGGTGTCGGCCAAAATGCCCGAAGGGAACCCGTCGGTGGTCGACAACTCGCCGAACCACGCGGCTTCAACCTCTGACTTCTCGATACCCTTGTCGACCTTGGCGACCGCCTCGGCGTAGGCCATCGGCACCAGGTCCTTGATACCCAGTTCGAAGTGTTCGGCGAACGGCGTCATCCCGGCACCGACGATGGCGACATTTCTCATGCGTGGGCTCCTTCCAGCGTCCGTCCCGGCCAGAAGGCGTAGCCGTAATCGGGAATGCCGGTGCGAGTGGCAATCCTGCGCAGCACCACCGACCCCGACTGTCCGATCGTCGCCTCACCCGCGGGCACACCGGTGACTTTCAGCAGCACCCGCACCGGGCTGTCGTCGAGCTGAACGACGGCCAGTGAATACGGGCTAGGCAGATCGGGCACCGGAATCCGCACCGTGGTGTGGGTGTAGACGGTGCCGGTACGCGGCAGCGCCTCGAGCCGGTATTCGGTGGCCAACCGTCCGGCATTGTCGACTCGGAGCCGCGGCGGGAACTGCGGCGCGGTATCGATGCCGGGACTCTCCTCGAAAACCACTGCTTCCCAGCGGATCTTCGGCTCGAACGCGCGCGCATACGCGGGCATCGAGATCGGAATCCCGACGCCGTCGGCAACGCGTGTCTTCGGTAATTCGCGGGCCGGGAACTCGTCGCGAGCAATCCGGGTGTTGGTGCCCTCCACCGCGAGGTCGGCTGCGCTGATGCTGGACTGCTCGACCGTAAGCACCAGCCCCGAGGCGCCCGCCTCGATTGCATCGGCCAGCAGCAGGATGATCGCCGCGGCAGATACGGTCGGATCGCCGACGGCGTGCGTTGTGTCAAAGTCGTTCGCTACGTGTGCGAGTGGCACGCCTGCCACCGCGGCCAGCGCCGGGCTACCGGTCAAGCCCAGTCGGGTCAGGGTGGAACGCACCCCGACTTCGCGTTGCAGCCGGGGGTCGACGTAGGCATGCCGAGCGCCGTCCTCCCCACGGGCCGTCAACGGCAGGCTGCGCGTCTGGCGTGCCAGCGGGGTCACGGTGGCGCCGCCATCGCCCGTGAGCACCGCGCCGGCCCCCGCCGCGAGATCGTTGTCGTCGGCGGCGATTACCAGGGTCGTTTCGCCGGCACTCACGTTTTGGTCCAACACTGCGGGCGCACCGCCGAGCACCTCCGTCACGTGGGTGTCGGCCGGCAGCGACAACGCGGCCAACAGCACCGCACCGTTACCGCCCTCCAACAGTGGAAAATCACGTGAGACCAGCACCACGCGTTGCGCCGTGGCGTCGGGATCGGCGGCGCGGCCGGCGGCGACGGCCATGGTCAGCGCGTCCTCGTCGGGACCCTTGACCCGCCGGTCGCGCACCGTCCAGGGCGGCAGATAGGTGCCGATCGAAAAGACCTGAGTCATACATCCCCGCTTTTGTGGATGACCGCGTTACATCGCCCAACTAATAATCTATATAGTTATATCATTCGACGTCACAGCCTAGCGATGCACGGAAGGGTCAACGAACCGTGGGTAATCCCCATCCTCGCACTCTGAAAGATCGCGTCGTGCTGATAACCGGTGCCAGCCGTGGCATCGGCGCCGCCATCGCCGAGCGGATCGCCGAAGACGGTGCCGACGTGGCATTGCTGGCCAAAACTGAGACGCCGAATCCCAAGATCGCGGGCACCCTCGCTGAGACCGCGGACGGCGTGCGACGTGCGGGTGGCCGGGCCCTCCCGCTGACCTGCGACGTGCGCGACGCGGTTGCGGTCGCATCAGCCGTCAACGCGGTGGCCGACGCGTTCGGCGGCATCGACGTCGTCATCAACAATGCCGGAGCCCTGGATCTGCGGCCGACCGCGCAGCTACCGCCCAAGAGTCTGCGCCGGCTGCTGGAGGTCAATGTCGAAGGGCCGTTCGCGATCGTGCAGGCCGCACTTCCGCACTTGCGCCGGTCGGACAACGCGCACGTGGTCAATGTCGCTCCCCCGCTGAACATGGACCCCAGATGGGTCGGCGCCCATGTCGGGCACACGGTGGGCAAGTACGCCCAGAGCCTGCTGACCTTGGGATGGGCCGAGGAGTTCGCCTCGGTGCCGATCGCGGTGAATTCGCTGTGGCCGGCCACCACGATCGCCAGTACGGGAATGATGGTCGCGATGGGCGAGGAAACGGTGCGGGCGCAGGCCCGCAGCCCGCAGATCATGGCCGAGGCGGTGCACGCGCTGGTCACCCGTCCCGCCGCGGCGTGCAGCGGCCACTTCTACACCGACGAGGAGATCCTTCGCGAGGAGGGCCGCGCCGACCTCTCGGAGTACCAACTGGCCGCGAACGAGGATGACCTGACGCCCAACTTCTACCTGCTGTCGGCCCCAGTGCCTACGGTTTAGGAAGCGGCAGTGGTGAATTCGTTCGATGCGTTGAGCGCCCGGGAGCCTGAGTTGGTCAAGCTGCGGCATGCCGTGCGCGACTTCTTGGAGTCCGACCGCGCTGAATTCGGCTGGCAGCCCGGCGTCGACTCGTGGTTGGCAGGGTGGGACGAAGACTTTTCCGCACGGCTGGGCGCGGCCGGTTTCATTGGCCTCACCATTCCGCAGCGGTACGGTGGCCATGGGCTGGGGCATCTGCACCGTTACGTGGTGACCGAGGAGCTGATCGCGGCGGGTGCGC
>NZ_DASUHS010000237.1:0-5822 GCF_036273375.1 Mycobacterium sp.
GGTGACGATGTATCTGCACTTCCCGTTCGTCACCGTGCCGATTCCGATCAACCCGCCGCCGCCGCCGGCGCCCCCGGCTCCGTAACACGTGGCAAACGGTCTCGACTGAGCGCACACTGGCAGTTACGGCACGAGCGCCAAGGAGGTCGCGTGGGCGAGCACAGTGGTTTCGGATTCGACCCCGACGAGTTCGATCGAATGATCCGGGAAGGCAGCGAAGGGCTGCGCGACGTGTTCGAGCGGGTCAGCAAGTTCGTGGCCGCTCCCGGTGGCCGGATGGGCTGGTCCGCCGTCTTCGACGACCTGTCGCGGCGGCCGCGCAGTGCCCCGGAAACCGCCGGCGAAGCCGGCGAGGGTGTGTGGGCCATCTACACGGTCGACGCCAACGGCGGCGCACGCGTCGAACAGGTTTATGCGACCGAACTCGACGCGCTGCGGGCGAACAAGAACAACGTCGATTCCAAACGCAAGGTGCGATTTCTGCCCTACGGCATCGCGGTCAGCGTCCTCGACGACGACGACGCCGAAGAGCCCGCGTAACAGTCGTTTCCGCTCAGCCCTGCTGCACCACGTTGGAGCCGCCGGAGTTGCTGATCTTCGGCGCGCCCGAGTGGTAGGTGACCTTATTGTTGAAGCCGGACGCCTCGATGCTGTCGACGGCCTCGACCGTGATCGAATTTTGGACACCGGACACCGACAGGCCGGTGCAATGGCCGGTGATCGTCACCGTGTTGGAGACCCCACTGACGTTGACGATGTTGTCGTTGCAGGCGATGGTCCGGTTCTCGTTGATCCCGGAGACGCTGAGTTCGGTGCCCGGCGGTGCGGTGGGTGAGGTCGACGGAGTGGGTGATTGCCTGCGGGAGGTCCATGGGCCGGGGTTCGTTGAAACGCTCGGTGGGCTGAACGTTTGGGAGATGGTCGGCGGCGAGGCGATGATCGACTTCACGCCGGAAATCTGGTGTGCGGCAAAGGCCGCGATGCCGCCCGCGAGGGCCAGTACGCCGATGACGACGATCGTGCCGAGGATCCACCAGACGCGGTTACTCGAGGGGCGTTGCCGGGGTGGCCCGGGCATCGGGCCGCCGTAGGTCCACGGGGCCGGCGGCGGGGGTGGGGCGCCCGCCGGGCCGGGCGGATAATTCTGGCCGGCGGGCCGCGCGCTGCCCTGCTCAGACGCCCGCGCCGCCTCGGCGAGCGGGCGCTCGAGTTCCCGGATCCGGTCTTCCGGGTCTTCGTTTGCTGCCATGGGAATGAATATGCCATTCGCTTCTGCGTTTCCGGGCCGTTCGGTAGTTTTTACGATCGTGCCCGATTTGCCGAATCGCCAGGTCCTGTTGCGTCGCCGCCCTTCCGGGCTTGTCCAACCGGATGACACGGAAATGGTCAGCACGCCCGCGCCCGAACCCGCCGAGGGCGAGGCGCTGTTGCGCACCACCTACGTCGGCATCGACGCCGCCGCGCGCACCTGGCTCGACGACCAGCCCAGCTACCTTCCGCCGGTACAGCTGGGTGAGGTCATCCGGGCGGCCGGCATCGGCGAGGTGGTTGCGTCGCGGTGTGACGCGTACGCCGTCGGCGACGTCGTCACGACTCTGACGGGCTTCCAGGAGTACGCGATCATCCGCGACGACCTGTTCAGCACGCCGATCCCGGGCGAGGACGACCAGCTGGCGATCATGTCCGTCTACGGGCCGACCGGCGCCACCGCCTATTTCGGGATGACCGACATCGGCCGGCCGCAGCCGGGGGAAACGGTGGTGGTGTCGGCGGCCGCGGGTGCCACCGGATCGGTCGCCGGGCAAATCGCCAAGATCGCCGGCGCCCGGGTCGTCGGCATCGCGGGCGGCCCGGAGAAATGCCGGGCGGTGGTGGAGGACTTCGGATTCGACGCGTGCATCGACTACAAGAACGACGACATCGCGGCGGCGCTGAAAAGGCATTGCCCGCAACGCGTCGACGTCTACTTCGACAACGTGGGCGGCCCCATCCTCAACACCGTGCTGGGTCGCCTGGCCGCCCGCGCGCGCGTCGTCCTGTGCGGCGTCATCTCCAGCTACCTGACCGGTGATCACCCCGGGCCGGCCAACTACGTGAACCTGTTGTCGAAGACCGCCCTGATGCAGGGGTTCAACGCGCTAGATCAGTGGGGCCGCTTCGACGAGGCGTTCGCCGCGTTGCGCCAGTGGGAGGCCGAAGGCCGACTTCACCACCGGCAGACCATTTTTGAGGGCATCGAGTCGTGCGTCGATGCCCTCAACGGCCTGTTCACCGGCGTCAACGTCGGCAAGACCCTGGTCAGGCTGAGTGAACCCAGTCCACGCTAGGCCGCGCCGAGTACCCGGTGTAGCGCCTTGCGCGCATCGGTCAGCGCCTCGAGCACCGTGGTCCGCGTCTCGGCGAGCTGCTGCTTCTGCTCGTCGGTGCCCGTCCATGCGATGGTGCGGGCCAATCCGGCGATCTCGAAGAACTCCTTGCGGATCTTCACGACGTCACCGAACTTGGCCGCGCGGCCCAGGAAGGCGTGGGCGGTCTCGCTGCTGATTCCACGCCAGGCCAACAGGTTTCGGCCGAGCTCGGTCAGCGTCGCCACGCCGCCGTCGACGGTGACCACGCCGCGGCCGGCGAGTATGCCAATCGCAAGCTCGGCCACGTCCTGCGGAGGGGTGAACGCGCCGCCGGTCGCTTCGGCCACCCGTTGCACCACCTGGGCGGCGTCAGCCGGCCCGTCCAGCAGCAAAGCCGCGGTGACGAACGCCGCGCGCTTGAGGCCGTGACGACCCTTCTTGCCGAAGGGTGCGGAGCCGGGACCGCCGGCGCCCGGGCCGCCAAAACCTGGGCCGCCGAACCCCGGACCACCAAAGCCCGGACGATCGAAACCGGGGCCACCAAAACCACCGAAGAATCCATGAGACATGAGCTGTTTTCCTTTCTCAGACCATCAACTTCCTTGATACCAGGGGATCCGGTGATGTCAACCAGGTTGATGGTGTAGAGGCGTGAAATCCCTGGAAGTGGGTGCCGCGGCTGCTATCGTCGCTTGTTTATGCGAGGGGTGTGGCGGCGACGGGCCGGTGCGCGGGTCGTGACGGGGAACGCCGTGCGCGGATCGGGTGCGCGCACCGCGCGCGGGCCCCGGCCGCGGGATGCGTGCCACCCCACCGCGTGGTTTCATAACACCGTTTGCGAGAGTTGCCCGGGGAGATGTCGCCGAGCTTGACGAGCCGGCTTCGAACGATTGGTGGTTTAGATGGATCGTCGCAGCATGATGTTGATGTCGGGCCTCGGCATGATCGGGGCTGCGATGCGCATGCCGGGTGCCTGGGCCACCCCCTCGGGCCCGTCAGTCCCGGCCGCGCCGGCGGCGGGGGGCGGCGGCTTCATCTTCGCCGACGAGTTCGACGGGCCCGCGGGTTCGGCTCCCGATCCGGGCAAATGGACGGTGCAGACGTGGCAGGACGACGTCTTTCCGCCGGTCGCGGGAATCTACCGCGACGACCGGCGCAACGTGTTCCAAGACGGCAACTCCAACCTCGTCCTGCGTGCCACCCGAGAAGGGGACACGTACTACGGCGCCAAACTGCGGGGCAACTTCCGCAGCATGATCAACCAGACCTGGGAAGCGCGGATCAAGCTGGACTGTTTGGAGCCGGGCCTGTGGTCCGCGTTCTGGGGTGTCAACGAGGATCCGCTGCCAGACGGCGAGGTCGATCTTTTCGAGTGGTACGGCAACGGCTCGTGGCCCCCGGGAACCACGGTGCACGCCGCGTCAAACGGCAAAACGTGGGAAGGCAAATCCATCCCCGGCATGGTCGACGGCGCCTGGCACACCTGGCGAATGCATTGGGGCGAGGAAGGGTTTCAATTCGCCCGCGACGGGGCGCAGTACTTCAGCGTTTCGAACAAACCGATCCACGTCCACGGGGGCGCCCCCGACGACTTCCGGTGGCCGTTCAACAACCCCGGCTATTGGATGACGCCCATGTTCACCCTCGCTGTCGGTGGGGTCGGCGCCGGTGATCCTGCCGCTGCCGGCCTCCCGGCGGACATGCTCGTCGACTACATCCACATCTGGTGACTATCGCTCCGCTTTGAGCACCTGAACCAGGTTGAACTGCCAGCGTTCGACCAGCCGGAAGCCCAGGTCATGCGGCACCGCGAAGGCGGGTGATGCCCAATAGCGCGGGCCGGGTGGCAACGCCGGGCCCTGCTCGTGCGCCGGCTGGGACGGGTCGGCCTGGGTGATGATCCAGACGACGCCGCACTGGCTCAACGGTCTGGCCACCACCTCGGGGATCAGATTGGTGTCGAACACGTCGTTGCGGTCGGTCGCCCGCTGCCACAGCGTGAGATCGATCAGCTTGCGATAGGCATCCGGGCGCGCCGCCATCAGCGGGCGCATGGGAGCCGGCATGAACGTCACCGTGTCGTTCACCAACAGGCAATCGCCCGGCGCCGCCCTCGCGCTGATCAGATCGGCGACCTGGCTGTAGTCCATGCCGTATTTGGCATACGGGTTACGTTGCACCCGAACATAATTCGGGGCGGCGGCCAAGGCGAAAAGACCGACGACAGCCGTCGTCACCCACGGTTTTGCGGCCACCGCGCCACTGCAGACGCCCAGCGTCAGCGCCAGCGCGGGTGCGGTGAAGCACAAGTAGCGCGGCGTGTAGATCGAGTGAACCAGCGCCGAATACGTGACGATCGCGGCCGTCGGTGCCACAAGCCACCCCGTCGCGAGCACCAGCAGTTGGCGCTGCGACTCCGCCAGACGCGCGGACCCGCTGACCCACAACACGATTGCCGCGCCGATCAGCAGCGCCGACAGCACTGCGAACGGGGGGCATCGTTCGAAATACTGCTGCATCAGCACGTCTTCGATGGTGCGGTGACCGATGGGTGCGACCCAACTGATCTGGTGTGCCTGCCCGGCGACCGTCATCAGGAACGGCAGCAGCGCGGCCACGGCCGCGGCCGACGCAATCGCGAAGCCCAGCAACGTCGTTCGGCTCCGGTGGAAGACGCCGACGAACGCGACAAAAGCCGCCAGCAATAGCGCAAGGTACGCGTCGAGCACGATCGAGCAGGCCAACGCGACGGCATACGACAGCCACAGCCAAGCGGTGTCGCGGCGCGCGGCATAAACCAGCAGGACGGTCAGCCACACGGCGGCCATCATCGACATCGCATAGGGGCGAGCCTCGATGCCCGCCCACGTGGTCCGGGGCAGGATCGCGCAGAACACACCGGAGGCCACCGCGACGGTACGGGAGGAGAACTGCTTCCCCAGCACCACGACGCCGGCTGCCGCCCCGCCTACCGCCAGGGCGCTGGGCGCGCGCGACCAGAACTCGGTGGGCGGGAAGACCTGAAACCAGCCGTGCATGAGGACGTAGTACAAACCGTGGACGGCGTCGACATTGCCCAGCATGTGCCATATCTGGGCCAGCGACCGGCTATAGGCGGCCGAGATGGTCGCGGCCTCGTCGTACCAGAACGAGGGCCGGGCGGCGCCGGCCATGCTCACCGCGGCGGCCGCGATTGCGACGATCAACGGGTCCAGCGCGGCCGGTGTCGCCAATCGGCGACCCCCCGGCGCGCCGCGGCGATCGTGTGATGCTTCGGTAGCTCCGATGCTCACCGAACCGCCCGGGACGTCGCGGTTTGGCTGAACACACCGCTATGTTGCCAGAAGCCAACCGGGCCGATCAGGGGGCTCATCCGGCCGCCGATTCGAACGTATGATCGATCAATGGGTCCGCTCGCGTCGATCGGGTACAACGGCCAACCGGTCCGCAGCCCGTTTCGGGTGGTCCGTCCGG
>NZ_DASUHS010000238.1:0-99781 GCF_036273375.1 Mycobacterium sp.
AAGGCCAACATGCGCCAAAGTACCAACACCGTCAATTATTTCCGGTGACTTACCGCTGGTCCAGGGAGTGGAGTTCGGATGAATCCAATGTGGCTGGCGTCTCATGTCAGATGAGTACTATCTGACACATGCCAACAGCCCGCAGGCGCTTATCCCCCGAGGATCGACGCGCTGAGCTGCTCGCTTTGGGAGCAGAGGTCTTTGGGAAGCGACCTTACGACGAGGTCCGCATCGATGAGATCGCGGAACGCGCCGGGGTGTCTCGGGCCCTGATGTACCACTACTTCCCCGACAAGCGCGCATTCTTCGCGGCGGTTGTCAAAGACGAGGCCGACCGCCTGTACGAGAACACCAACATGGACGACGCGACCGGTCTGACCATGTACGAGGAGATCCGGGCCGGTGTGCTGGCCTACATGGCCTACCACGAGCAGAACCCGGAGGCCGCGTGGGCCGCGTACGTCGGCCTGGGCCGGTCCGACCCGGTGCTGCTTGGCGTCGAGGACGATGCCAAGAACCGCCAGATGGAACACATCATGTCCCGGATCAACCGGTTGCTCGGCGAGGTCAACGGGTCGAGCATGGCGCCCGCCGTCGAGCGGCACCTGCGGGTGATTCTGAACGGCTGGCTGGCATTGACCTTCGAGATCTGCCGGCAACGGATCATCGACCCCACTACCGACGCCGAGAAGCTCGCCGACGCCTGCGCGCACTCGCTGCTGGACGCGATCGCGCGGGTTCCGGAGGTCCCCGAGGAACTCGGCGAGGCGATGTCCACCTCGCGCCTGTGAGCGGAGCTGCATCTTGTCGGTGGCGGTTGGCACGATGGGTGAGTGAGCACTCGCGCTGATTCCGGGCCGTCCGGCCGCCCCGACCCGCTGGGCCGGTTCAGCGCGATCACCCGCGAGTGGTTCACCAGCACCTTCGACGCACCGACCACCGCGCAGGCCGAAGCCTGGAACGCCATCGCCGACGGCCACAACACCCTGGTGATCGCGCCCACCGGATCGGGCAAGACGCTGGCGGCGTTTCTTTGGGCGCTGGACAGCCTCGCCGGCTCGACGGAGCACCCGCCCGGTACGCGAGTGCTTTACGTATCACCACTCAAGGCGCTGGCGGTCGACGTCGAGCGCAACCTGCGCACTCCGCTGGCCGGGCTCACCCGCATCGCGGAACGCCAGGGGCTGGACGCGCCCGACATCAGCGTCGGGGTCCGTTCCGGGGACACCCCGCCCGCCGCCCGTCGTCAACTGATCAACCGACCGCCCGACGTGTTGATCACCACTCCCGAGTCGCTGTTTCTGATGCTCACCTCGGCCGCCCGCGAGACCCTGGCCGGCGTGCAGACGGTGATCGTGGACGAGATCCACGCCATCGCCGCCGGAAAGCGCGGCGCGCACCTGGCCGTGTCGCTGGAGCGCCTCGACGCGCTGCGGGAGGACAAGCCCGCGCAGCGCATCGGGTTGTCGGCGACGGTGCGCCCGCCCGAGGAACTTGCGCGGTTCCTGTCCGGACAGGCGCCGACGACCATCGTGGCCCCGCCGTCGGCCAAGACGGTCGAGCTCAGCGTGCAGGTGCCGGTGCCCGACATGGCCAACCTGGCGAACACGCCCCCGCAAGCGGGAGGTACCCCCTCCATCTGGCCAGACGTTGAGAACCGCCTGGTCGACCTGATCGAATCGCACAATTCCACCATCGTCTTCGCCAATTCACGGCGGCTGGCCGAGCGACTTACCGCACGCCTCAACGAGATTCACGCCGAACGCAGCGGCATGGAGCTCACCACGGACGCCAATCCGAAGGTGGCCGGCGGCGCTCCGGCGCACATCATGGGCAGCGGCCAGACCTACGGCGCCGCCCCGATGCTGGCCCGCGCTCACCACGGTTCGGTGAGCAAGGAGCAGCGCGCGCTGGTCGAAGAGGACCTCAAACGTGGGCTGCTCAAGGCGGTGGTGGCCACCTCGAGCCTGGAGCTGGGGATCGACATGGGCGCCGTCGATCTCGTGATCCAGGTGGAGGCGCCGCCCTCGGTGGCCAGCGGCCTGCAACGCATCGGCCGCGCCGGCCACCAGGTCGGCGAGGTCTCGCAGGGAGTGCTGTTCCCCAAGCACCGCACCGACCTGATCGGCTGCGCGGTCAGCGTCCAGCGCATGCTCACCGGCCAGATCGAAACCATGCGGGTGCCCGCCAATCCGCTCGACATCCTCGCGCAGCAGACCGTGGCGGCGGCGGCACTGGAGCCGCTGGACGCCGACCGGTGGTTCGACACGGTCCGGCGGGCCGCACCGTTCGCGACGCTGCCGCGCAGCGTGTACGAGGCCACCCTGGACCTGTTGAGCGGCAAGTATCCGTCCACCGAATTCGCCGAGCTGCGACCGCGGTTGGTGTACGACCGCGACACCGGCACGTTGACCGCCCGCCCCGGCGCGCAGCGGCTGGCCGTGACGTCCGGCGGCGCCATCCCCGATCGGGGACTGTTCACCGTCTACCTTGCCTCCGAAGCCGAAAAGCCTTCGCGGGTAGGCGAACTCGAAGAGGAAATGGTCTACGAGTCGCGGCCCGGCGACGTCATCTCGCTGGGCGCCACCAGCTGGCGGATCACCGAGATCACCCACGACCGGGTGCTGGTGATTCCCGCACCGGGCCAGCCGGCCAGGCTGCCGTTCTGGCGCGGCGACGGCCTGGGCCGCCCGGCCGAGCTGGGTGCCGCGCTCGGCGCGTTCACCGGCGAGCTGGCCGGCTTGAAGCGCGAGGCCTTCGATTCGCGCTGCGCCGGCCTGGGTTTCGATGCATACGCCACGGACAACCTTTTGCGTCTGCTCGATGAACAGCGGAGCGCCGCCGGGGTGGTGCCCACCGACACCACCCTGCTGGTCGAGCGGTTCCGCGACGAGCTGGGCGACTGGCGGGTGATCCTGCACTCGCCGTACGGGCTTTCAGTGAACGGACCGCTGGCGCTGGCGGTGGCCCGCCGGCTGCGCGAGCGCTACGGCATCGACGAGAAACCCACCGCTTCCGACGACGGCGTCGTGGTGCGCCTGCCGGACGTGTTGTCCGACTCCGGGGATGCCCCGCCCGGCGCCGACCTTTTCGTCTTCGACGCCGAGGAGATCGACCCGATCGTCACCGCCGAGGTGGGCGGCTCGGCGCTGTTCGCCTCGCGGTTCCGCGAGTGCGCGGCCCGCGCCCTGCTGTTGCCGCGCCGGCACCCCGGGCGCCGATCGCCGTTGTGGCAGCAGCGCCAGCGCGCCGCCCAGTTGCTGGCAGTGGCCCGCAAATACCCCGATTTCCCGGTGGTGCTGGAGACCATCCGCGAATGCCTACAGGACGTCTACGACGTCCCGGCCCTGACCCTGCTGATGACCGGTATCGCGCAGCGGCGGGTGCGGGTGCTCGAGGTCGAGACGCAGCGGCCGTCGCCGTTTGCGGCGTCGCTGCTGTTCGGCTACGTCGGCGCGTTCATGTATGAAGGCGACAGCCCGCTGGCCGAGCGCAGGGCCGCCGCGCTCTCCCTGGACAGCACGCTGCTGGCCGAGCTGCTGGGCCGGGTGGAGCTGCGCGAACTGCTCGATCCCGAGATCATCGCCGCCACCGGCCGCCAACTTCAGCACCTCTCGGCCGACCGGGCCGCCCGCGACGCCGAGGCCGTCGCGGACCTGTTGCGGCTGCTGGGCCCGCTGGCCGAGGACGAGGTGGCCGCGCGTGCCGGCGGCGCCGACGTGGGCGGCTGGCTGGAGGGGTTGCGCGCGGCGCGGCGCGCGCTGACGGTTTCGTTCGCCGGGCGCAGCTGGTGGGTGGCCATCGAGGACATCGGCCGGCTGCGCGACGGCATCGGCATCGCGGTTCCCCTCGGCGTGCCGGCCGCCTTCACCGAGGAGGTCGCCGACCCGCTGGGCGAATTGCTGGGTCGCTACGCGCGCACCCACACCCCGTTCACCACGGCCGAGGCCGCCGCCCGGTTCGGGCTGGGGCTGCGAGTGACCGCCGACATCCTGGGCCGGCTGGCCGGTGACGGCCGGCTGGTGCGCGGCGACTTCGTCGCCGCGGCCGAGGCGGCAGGGGCGCCCGTGGCCGGGGGTGAGCAGTGGTGTGACGCCGACGTATTGCGCATCCTGCGGCGGCGGTCGCTGGCGGCGCTGCGGGCCCAGGTCGAGCCGGTGAGCACCGCCGCCTACGGGCGCTTCCTGCCGGCCTGGCACCGGGTGGGGGTGGCCGAATCGTCGCGCTCCCCAGGCCATTCCGGGCTGGACGGCCTGGTGTCGGTGATCGACCAGCTGGCCGGGGTACGGATGCCGGCCTCGGCGATCGAGCCGCTGGTGCTGGCCCCCCGGGTCCGCGACTACTCCCCCGCGCTGCTCGACGAGCTGCTGGCCACCGGCGAAGTCACCTGGTCGGGTGCCGGGTCGATTTCCAGCGGCGACGGCTGGATCGCGTTGCACCCCAGCGAATCCGCGCCATTGACACTGCCCGGGCCCGCCGACATCGAATTGGGCGACGCCCACCGCGCCGTCCTGGACACGCTCGCGCCGGGGGGTGCCTACTTCTTCCGCCAGCTCACGCAAAGCGGATTCCCCGAGTCCGAGCTCAAAGCCGCGCTGTGGGAACTGATCTGGGCCGGGTGGATCACCGGCGACACGTTCGCCCCGGTGCGCGCCCTGATCGGTGGCACCGGAACCCGCAAGCGCTCGGCGCCCGCGCACCGGTCGCATCGCCCGCCACGGCTGAGCCGATACAGCGTCGCGCACCCGCAGTCCCGCCCCGCCGACCCGACCGTGGCCGGGCGGTGGTCGATCCTGCCTGCCCCGGAGCCGGACTCCACGCTGCGCGCCCACTACCAAGCCGAACTCCTGCTGGGCCGCCACGGCGTGCTGACCCGGGGCGCGGTGACGGCCGAGGGCGTGCCCGGCGGGTTCGCCACCCTGTACAAGGTGCTGAGCACATTCGAGGACGCCGGCCGGTGCCAGCGCGGCTACTTCATCGAGTCGCTGGGCGGGGCGCAGTTCGCCGTCGCGTCGACCGTCGACCGGCTGCGCGCCTACTCCGACGGGGTCGACCCGGAACGGCCCGAGTACCGGGCGGTCGCGCTGGCCGCCGCGGATCCGGCCAACCCCTACGGCGCGGCGCTGGCATGGCCCGCCTCCCGGGGCGAGGCCTCGGGGTCTGGAGGGCCGGGGGCACGCCCGGGCCGCAAGGCCGGTGCGCTGGTGGTGCTGGTCGACGGCGAGCTGGCCTGGTTCCTCGAGCGCGGCGGGCGGTCGCTGCTCACCTTCACCGACGACCCCGCCGCACATCTCGCCGCGGCCACGGCGCTGGCCGACCTGGTCTCGTCCCGGCGGGTCGCGTCGATCCTGGTCGAACGGATCGACGCGGTGCCGGCCCTGCAGCCCCGCCCGGACGGGCCCGGCCCGGTCGACGCGCTCTCCGACGCCGGATTCGCCCGGACTCCGCGTGGAATGCGGCTGCGCTGACATGCCCGAAGGTGACACCGTCTGGCACACCGCCGCCGTGCTGCGCGAGCGCCTGGTCGGCGGCACCCTGACCCGTTGCGACGTCCGGGTGCCGCGGTTCGCCACCGTCGACCTCACCGGGCAAGTGGTCGACGAGGTGCTCAGTCGCGGAAAGCATTTGTTCATCCGGGTGGGAACCGCCAGCATTCACTCGCATCTGAAAATGGACGGCAGCTGGCGGGTCGGCAACCGCTCGGTGCGGGTCGACCACCGCGCGCGCATCATCTTGGAGACCGACAGCGTCCGCGCCGTCGGCGTCGACTTGGGCGTGCTGGAGATCCTGGAGCGCGAGCGTGACGGCGACGCGGTCGCGCACCTCGGACCCGATCTGCTGGGCGAGGATTGGGATCCCGCGCTCGCCGCCGCCAACCTGACGGCCGACCCGGACCGGCCGATCGCCGACGCACTGTTGGACCAGCGCCTGCTGGCCGGGGTCGGCAACGTCTACAGCAACGAATTGTGTTTCCTTTCCGGGCATCTGCCCACCGCGCCGGTGCGCGACATCGCCGACCCGCATCGGCTGGTCTCGCGCGCGCGAGACATGTTGTGGCTCAACCGCTTCCGTTGGAACCGGTGCACCACCGGCGACACCCGGGCGGGACGGCAGCTGTGGGTCTACGGGCGATCCGGGCAGCCGTGCCGCCGGTGCGGTACCCGGGTCACCTTCGACGACTCCGGGGATCGGGTGACGTATTGGTGCCCGTCCTGCCAGCGCTGAAGCGCGTGGCACTTCTTCGCGGGCTTAGTCGCGTGCGTGGGCGAGGAAGAACTGGGCGATGGCCTCGGACCCGTCGAGCGCGCGCGTGGTGGGACCGATGACGGCCGCCGGCAGATATTGCCTGCCGCCCGGCCAGGTGTGCCCGCCCCTGTTGATCTTGTAGAACACCACCTCGGTGTTGGCCGCGCACACCGTGGACCGGTAGCGGTGCACGACGGTGCCGTCGCGGACATCCGGTAGCGCCTCCATCGCCGGCTCTCCCTGGCAGCCATCGACCGAGCGCCACTTGTCCACCATGTTGTCCGCCGAGATGGAGTGGCTGACCCCGCCGCGCCCGCGCACTGTCCCACCCTTGAACGGCACCAGCGGGTCAGCGGTCCCGTGGGCTTCCCAGACCGACACCGGGCGCGACGGATTACAGGCCACCCCGACGCCCAGGGTCCCGGCCACCGGCGCGACCGCGGCGAAAACGTCGGCTCGGTCGCACGCCAGCCGGTTGCTCATGAAGCCCCCGTTGGACATCCCGGTGACGAAAACGTGCCCGGGAGCGATGCGGTAGTCGTTCTGCAGCTTGTTCACCAGCCCGACCAGGAAGGTCACGTCATTGATGTGGCGGCGATCGGCGGGCGACGCGCCACGCCCGTCGGCCCAGCTCTTGTCGTAACCGTCGGGGTAGACCACCAACAGATTGTGGGCATCAGCAACTGTGTTGAAGCCCGTCAGGCCGCGCTGCGAGAACCCGGTACCGCCGCCGCCGTGCAAACTGAGCACCAGCCCGACGGGCTCGCCCGCCGGCACGTGCAACATGTAGGTTCGGTCCATGCCGCCGGATCGAAATGTGCCGGAGATTTCTCGAGCGCTAGCCGCCGACACGTGCCGCACACCGCAGCCGACCACGCAAATTGCCACCACACCGAGCCACAACCACCGCGCGTATGCCATGTCGTCAGATCACCGGCGGCGCGTCGCCGAAGCCTCGCCGGTAACGCGCATCCGACCGCGGAGCAAACGCTTGTGTGGCACACACCGCATTATCGGCGATACGGCACCGGGCCACGCCGCGAGATGCAAGCATGCGAACTAGCCCCGCCTTCAGCAAGCAACGGCACTTCTGTTCCACGGGAGTATCAGAAATGACGACCACCCAGATGCGCAAGCCCATCCGACCGCTATCGCTCCTGGCGATCGGCGTGCTGCCGGCGGCCGGGCTACTCGGCACGCTGGTGGCATCCGCGACCGCCCACGCCACGTCCGCCGATGACGCATTTTTGGCCGCACTGAAAGCCAAGGGCATCAACTACGAGTCGCCCGACACCGCGGTCAACTCCGGGCATACCGTCTGTCACGAACTCGACACGGGCCAGTCACCGGAACAGGTCGCCAACAACGTGCTGTCCAGCAGCACGCTGGACAGCTATCACGCCGGCTATTTCGTCGGGGTCAGCATCAAGGCGTACTGCCCGAAGTACGCGGATAGTGCGGCATCGTCTGGATCCTGAGATCTGCACGTCAGCGCGACCCTATCCCAATCAGGGTATCTCCTAAGGAGTTTCGATTCGTCCCGTCGCTGCCCGCAACGCCGCCTACAGCCAGTCGCGGCGCTTGAACATCGCGAGCTGCGCCTTGCCCCCGCGCCATACCTGGCCCTGCACATGCGACCTGCGGAAATACGTTGTTCACGATCGGTAAACCCGCCAGCCACTCACTAGCGCCGCGGTCGCCGACTACCCGTGATGGTCTTGACGTAACCGGGGGTCGTCAGACCCCGGAGATTCTGCGAGCAGGTGGGTGACATGGAGCAATCAAACCGGTTGCAGCTCAAGCCATATCGGGCTGTGTCCGAGCACGTCGACGGCGCCTGGTGGCCGCGGTCGACGAACCTGGCCGACGAGCTGCCGGGCCTCGTGGCGTCGTTGTCGGGTCGGCTAGGGCAGATCGTCATGGTGGGCTACCGCCGCAACGGCTGGCACAATGCGCCCGCGCTCGCTGAAATCGACGGGCACACAATCGAATTACTGGGCTTTGCCAGTGACGAGGAGGCCAGCGTCATCGTGATGGGCGGGAACGGCCGCCACCTCACCCTGCATGTCATCCGGCCGGACACCGATGAGGACGCCGCCCTCCGGGCACTCGACGCGGTGCGAGCGTCCACCGCTGCCGCCGCCGCAGTTCCCCCGGCCGTCCGGGTCACGGTTGGGCGATCGGTGGCGGAAGTGGCCGACAAGCTGGCCCGTCACGAGGGGAACGCTGACGAACGGCGCAACGCTCAGATCAGGCGCTGGTGCGAAGAGACGGCGCAACGATTCATCGACGCGCCGGTGCAGACCTTCGTCCCCATCCTGGTCGAACACATCGTCCGCAACCGCATGATGAAATCGCGCAGGCAGCGCTATCCGGCCGACGGCGGCCTGTGCATTACGGTGCCCGGCAGCTCTGCGCCGTATTCAATATCGTCGTAGTCGCGTCCCTTACGCCGGCGACGGTTCGCCGAACCACGCGTCGGGCGCATCGGAACCATCGGGAGCATGGGTGTCTGGCCGGCCCCCGGGGGCAGCGCGGAGACCGCTGACGCCAGCTGCACCGGTGCCGAAGACCCCAGCATTCCCACCGTCGCGGGCGGCATGGTCAGGTTGCCGAGCGAAATACCGACGCCCAGCGTCGCACGGGGCGCCAAGGATCCGGCTGCACTGACCAGGCTCGCGTCCGCCGCCGACAAATCAGCCGCGGCTTCGGACAGGCCGCCGAAAATATCGGTGGCAACGCCACCTTGCAGGGCCTGCGCGCTGCTGACCTGCGCGAGGTAGCTGAGCATGTTGACCGGGAATCCACTTGCGATGAACTGCCATCCCCAAACGCTGAAGTATCTGAACCAGCCCGAGTCAGGATCTAGACCAAAGGCGCTGGAGGCGGCGAGGTTTTGACTTGTCCCCGAGAGAGCGGCCGCGGTCTGCGTTCCGACATTGGCGGTATTCGTGGCCGGCACCATGGCGGCTTGCGTCGTGACGCCCGACGGATTGGCAACTGGGGGCGGCGGCACGAAGGCGGGCGGTCTGACGGTGCTCGCCGAGGTCGCGTCGTAGCGGACCAATGCCGCCGAGTTGTTCACCCACATGGCGTTGTACTCGGCTTCGGTTTCAGTGATGGCCGGGTAGTTGATCCCGAAGAAGTTGGTGGCCAACAACATCGCCAGCCGCGCGCGGTTGGCGGCGACCAGCGAGGGATGCACCACCGTCCAGTGCGTCAACTCGAATGACGCGGCCATGACTTCCACCGACGCGGCGATCTCCTGGCACTGCTGCGCGGTGAGGCGCAGCCAGTCCAAATAAGGTTCTAGCGCTTGGGCCATCGCCAGGGCGGACGGGCCATGCCAGGTCGTCATCAGCCACGACAACTCCGCGGTGTAGCCGGCGGCGGATTGTTCGAGCTCCGTGCTGAGCTCCTGCCAGGCGCCGGCGGCCGCGATCCATGACCAAGCGCCGGGCCCAGAATGGATCAGCGCCGAAGTAACCTCCGGCGGCAGTATCCCGAAATCCATGAACCTTTACCTTGGGGAAGAACGTGGGTTGGGCGAACGCTCTGCGTCGGCCCGTCCGGCGATTCGCGAGAGAATGAGGGCTGGACATCGCGGTGTCGTGCTGCTGGTCGCCGTTGACCTGCGCGGTGGCGGTGTCCGGCATCCGCGGTCGTGGGGCGCCATCGCCTCAACCCGCCGATGGGTTTCGAGGCATCACTTTGCCCTTGACCTCCCGGCCGACGGCGACATCCTCGTACTTCTGCTGTTTGCGTTTGCGCCAGCCGGTGCCCGCCGAGCCCGTCGTCGGCGGCACCATCATCGGCATCATCGGGAACCCCGATTCCGCCGCCGACAGCGGCGAGGCGGCGGATGCGAGCTGCACCCCGGTCTGCGTGCCCGGTAGCAGCCCCACCACGGCGGGAGGAGCGGTCAGCTTGCCCAGCGACACCCCAACGCCCATTGCCCCCGTCGGCGCCATGCCCGCGCCGATGCCTTTGACCGCGTTGGACAGGCTCGCCGTGGCCGCTCCGAGCCCCTCCGACAGGCCGCTGCCGATGTCGCCGCCCACGCTCTGCAGCGCGCTGGCCGACGAGTTCTGCGCCAGGTAGCTGAGCATGTTGACGGGAAAGCCGGACGAGATGAACTGGTTGCCCCAGGTGCTGAAGTAGCCGAACCACCCGCCGTTGGGGTCACCGTCGCTGCCGAAGAGACCGGCGCCCGAGAGGTCCGAAGCCAATGCGTTCCCCGCGTTGCCTGCGCCCAAAGCCTGGGCCTGGTTCACCGCCAGCTCTTGCCTGGCCGTCCCGCTCGGATCGGTGGTGGACAGCGGGGAATTGAAATTCGACAGCGGCGTGGTCGCCTGCGACGACGACGCCTGATATCGGCTCATCGCCGCCGAGTTGTTCGCCCACATGGTCTGGTATTCGTTCTCGGTCTCGGCGATGGCCGCCGTGTTGGTGCCGAAACGGTTGGTGGCCAGCAGCCGCGCCAACCGCGTCCGGTTGGACGTAACCACCGAGGGATGAACGACCGTGGACCGGACGGCGGTGAAAGCCGACGCGGCGGCCTCGGCCGAGGTGGCCATCTGCGCGGATTGCTGGGCGGTCTCGCGCAGCCAGAGCAGGTAGGGCTGGACGGACTGCAGCATCGCCATCGCCGACGGCCCGTCCCAGGAATCGATGAGCGACGACAACGTCGAGGCATAGGTGGAGATCGAATTCTCCAGCTCGACGGCCAGACGCTGCCAGGCGCCGGCGGCCTCGATCAGCGAACCCGCTCCCGGCCCGGTGTGGATGAGCGTCGAGGTGACCTCTGGGGGTGCAAAAAGATCCATCACGTCTCACAATGCCCACGCTGAGAACGCCTCAGCAAATTTGCGTTGACCAGGCCGCGAAGAACCCTGAAACTCTGCAACTCGAAGCCTGTCACCTGCGGCCGGGACCTCCCAATTCGACCGACACGTGTTAGGACACCCTATACCCAACGCTGAGAGCGATTTGACATTGCCGGCCAGGTGCACTGGCGCGACACCGGCCGTCTTTCAAACGGTCACCGAGGCGCCGCGGTCCAGCGTGATGATCCGGTCCCCCATGCCTCGGTGCTGCATTTCCCGGGTGAAGTCGGCCAGCGGCGACGCGAAGACCGCATAGTCGTCAAAGTGCACCGGGATGGCCTTCGGGAGGGCCAGCATCGCGACGAGTTCGGCGCCCTGACGGCCGTCCATGGTCACGGTCAGTCCGAACGGAAGGCGCCCGCCGGCGGGCAGTCGGGTGCCGCCGAGGTGCAGCATGCCCACATCGATCGGGTTGAACCGCGCGGGAATCTCCGTGAGCTCCTCGATCAGCAGGGTGTCGCCGGAAATGTAGAGGCGGCGCCGGGCCGAGCCATCGTCGGCGGCGACCTCCAGCATGGTGCCCATCACCGGCGGGAGCAGCCGCTGGCTCCACCCCGGCGCGTGACGCCCCGGCAACGATGTGAGGGTGAACGTGGTGCGGCCCTTCGTGATCGTGTACTGCTGCCAGGTGGTCAGGCCACGCGCCTGCGCGAAGCCACGCCTGTGCAGCCGCTTGGCGGCGTGCGGGGTGGTGACGACGGGCAGTTCGTGGTCGAGGCCCTGCTGCGACACCCTGTCCCAGTGATCGCCGTGCATGTGTGACAGCACGATCGCGTCGACCGGGGGAAGTTCGCTGAGCCGCAACGCCGGCTCCTTGAGCCGCTTGGATACCAGCCCATGGCCGAGGTAGGCGCGTTGCCCCCGGTGCAAGAAATTGGGGTCGGTCAACAGAGTCAGCCCGCCCGCGGAAATCAGCGTGGTGGCGTTGCCCACGAATGTGACGGTGATGTCCATAGGCGCGGGCTACCCGGTCGTGCGGCGTCCATACCGCTAGAAGGGTGGCGGATCGTCGGCGCCGGGTGGCCCGGCACCGCTGCTCCAGCCCGAGCCCATGCTCACGCTTTCGGCCCGCCAACTCCCGCGGGCGTCGCTGTTGCGCCGGCGTTCGACCGCGATGCGCCCGGCGCGGTCCTGGGCGCGGGTGCGGCGCCGAGTGGGCATCATCGCCGTGCGGTCACCGCAGTAATCGGGCGCCACGTCGGCTTCGGCGGCCGCGATCGCGCCGACGCCCTGGCACAAACTCGGGAACAGCAGTGCGCTGCCCGGCGTGGTGACATAGGTGCGCCCGGCCGGTGAGGTCAGGATCAGCGTCGCGTCGGGCAGCTGCTTTTCCTGCCAGCCCCAGAAGGTTTCACCAAATGATGTGTGCGGCAATAACATTTGAGGTTCGACGCGTGCGTGCGCCCACCGTCCGCGTAAGGAATCGTATGGTCGACGTCGCAATTGGCGGCGGGCTGGTCGCAGCCGGGCCAGCGGCACGTCAGGTCGCGGCAGCGCACGAAATCGGCCAGCGCCTTTGACGGCACATAACCCGGCTCGGGTGGCGCATCGCCCGGGTGAGTCAGCGGCGCCGGCGTGGCCGAAGCGGCCAGCTCGGCGACCAACTCCGGCGCGATCAAACCCTCGGCGCCCAGTTCGTAGCCCGGCGCCGAGCCGGTGCCGTCCAGACTGCCGCGCTCGGCGACCACGTGGATCACCACCGGCCCCGCGGACCGTTTGCCGGCCGCGCAATCGCCGCGTCCGCAGCGACATCCCAGCCGGTCCGCCCCGCCCGCCAACGCTCCCAACGCATCGGCGCGGCGCTGCTCGCGGGTGCGTGGGTCGTGCACACACACCGTGGCCGCCAACGCGTCCAGGCGCCGGTCCAGCAGATGCGCATCCGGGGCGAGCAGGGTGCCCTCGATATGCGAAAGGCCGTCCCCCACGTCGCCAATCCATATCTCTCGCTGCACTACGCGCTCCCGGCGACGCCGCACCGCATCCGCGTCGGCCCGCGCGACGATCTTGTCCATCTGCGCGGCCAGCCGGCCGGGAGTCATCGACGGCCAGCGCGCCACATTGGCCGCCAGCAGGGCATCCACCGCCGCCAGCACCAGAGGGTCGGTGATCAGGTCCGTGCGGTATACCACCGTGGCGAACATCCGAAAGTCGATATCGCCGGCCTTGAAGACCTCGCCCACCCGCGGCAGCCGCTCCCGCATGGCGCGGGCGTAGCGAACCTTGCTGCCGGCCAGGCCCTGACTGATCCGCAGCTCGGCTGCGACCTCCGCGCTGACCGCCGCCTCGGTGTCGACGGCCCAGCTTTCGGTCTCCGCGCAGCGCGACAGCCGATACCCGAACAGCTCACCGATGGCCGCGAGCTGGGCGGCCGCCGCCCGGTTCTCCGCGCGCGCGGCCGCGCCGATCTGTTCCAACAGTCCCGCCGACACCGGCGTTCGTGACGGGTAGTGCCGCTCGAACAGCTCGTCGAAGTAGTCGATCACCTCCGGTGGGGACCGATGACCCGACGGTTGTTCAAACATAGTTCGACCATGCCACGGGCCACCGACAAAACCTCGGCGCAGCGTCACACCTACGGCTCGACTCGGCGGCTGACGAACTCCCGCCGGACGCCGGTCAGCGGATCGGTGAACTCGATGCGCTGCGCCAATAGCCGCAGCGGCGTGCTGAAATCGCCGGGTGCGACGTCAATGACATTGGGATACAACGGGTCACCCTCGATCGGTATCCCCAGCGACGTCATGTGCACGCGCAGCTGATGGGTGCGCCCCGTGCGGGGACTGAGCCGGTACAGCCCCTCCGGTGATACCAGCTCCACGGCGGTCTCGGCATTGGGCGCGCCGGGCTCGCACACGGCCTGTAAGTGACTGCGGCGCTTGATGATTCGGCTCCTCACCACGCAGGGCAACTCCAGCTGCGGGTGCACGGCGGCCCGGGCCAGATATGTCTTGCCGACCAATCCGCGGGAGAACAGCGTTTGGTAGGCACCGCGCACCTCGCGCCTTGCGGTGAACAGCAGCACCCCGGCGGTCAGCCGGTCCAGCCGGTGCGCCGGGCTCAGCTCGGGCATCCCCAGTTCCCGCCGCAACCGCACCAGCGCGGTCTGAGCGACGTGGCGTCCGCGCGGCATGGTGGCCAGGAAGTGCGGCTTGTCGACGACCACGATGTTGGCGTCGCGATACAGCACCGGGACGTCGAACGGGACGGGCACCTCGTCCGGCAGCTCGCGATAGAGGTAGACACTCGCGCCGGCGGGAAGCACTGTGGTGGTATCGATTACCGCACCATCGGCGCCGACGACCTCTGCAGCCAGCACCTTGGCGCGGGCCTGCGCACCGAACCGGGCGGTGAGCTCGGCCAGCACCGGGCCGCCCCGCAGCCGCACCCGCGCCGGGCCGAGTCCGTCCCGCATGGGCAGTGGCGCCGGCCTTGATGCCATATCAGGGCCTGCTCAACTGAGCGGGACCGGCTCGAGGATCTCGGCGCGGGCCTCGGGCGCGCTGGCCCGCAACTCGTCGGCGGACACGTCGTCGGGCTGGGCCTGCGACAGGATCTCCGCCTCCACCCGGGCGGCGTAGTTGGCGACCTCACGCTCGACATCCTCGACCGACCAGCCCAGCACCGGCGCGACGACGTCGGCAACCTCGCGGGCGCAGTCGACGCCGCGGTGCGGGTATTCGATGGAGACACGCATCCGCCGGGCCAGTATGTCCTCCAGATGCAAAGCGCCCTCACCTATTACCGCGTACAGCGCCTCCACCCGCAGGTAGCCCGGCGCTTCCTTGATCGGGTTGAGAAGATCGGGGCTTTCGGCCGCCAGCGATAGCACGTCGCCGATCAGCGAGCCGTAGCGGTCCAGCAGATGACGCACCCGGTAGGGATGCAAACCCTGTAGCTGGGCAACGTGTTCGGCCTGGTTGATCAGCGCGAAGTAACCATCGGCGCCCAGCAGGCTGACCTTTTCGGTGATCGACGGCGCTACCCGGGCCGGAATGAATTGGGCCGCAGCATCAATCGCGTCGGCGGCCATCACCCGGTAGGTGGTGTACTTGCCGCCGGCGATGGCCACCAAGCCCGGCGCGGGCACCGCTACGGCGTGCTCCCGGGACAGCTTGGAGGTTTCCTCGCTCTCCCCGGCCAACAGCGGCCGCAGCCCCGCGTACACCCCGTCGATATCGGCGTGGGTCAGCGGGATGGCCAGCACCGTGTTGACGGTCTGCAGGATGTAGTCGATGTCGGCCTTGG
This sequence comes from Mycobacterium sp., assembly GCF_036273375.1. GTDB lineage: Bacteria > Actinomycetota > Actinomycetes > Mycobacteriales > Mycobacteriaceae > Mycobacterium. Next base: position 15,378 of record NZ_DASUHS010000238.1, read on the forward strand.
TGGCCGCGGGGTGGGCCAGGTCGAGATTCCAGTCGGTGTCGGTGGTTCCGATGATCCAATGGCTCCCCCACGGGACGACGAACATCACCGATTTCTCGGTGCGCAGGATGATCGCGACGTCGCTGACGATGCGGTCGCGCGGCACCACCACGTGCACACCCTTGGACGCCCGGACCTGAAATCGACCGCGCTGCTTGGACAATGCCTGGATCTCGTCGGTCCACACCCCGGTCGCGTTGACCACGACGTGTCCGCGGACTTCGGTGATCGCGCCGTTTTCGGTGTCGCGGACGCGCACACCGGTCACCCGATCGCCCTCGCGCAGCATGGCGACCACCTGAGTGGAGGTGCGCACCACCGCGCCGTAATGGGCGGCGGTGCGCCCGACGGTCAGGGTGTGCCGGGCGTCGTCGACCACTGTGTCGTAGTAACGGATTCCACCGATCAACGAGCTTCGCTTGAGGCCCGGGCTCAACCGCAACGCGCCGGCGCGTGTCAAATGCTTCTGCGCCGGAACAGATTTCGCTCCGCCCAGCCGATCGTAGAGAAAAATGCCGGCGGCGATGTACGGGCGTTCCCACATACGACTCGTCAGCGGGAACAGGAACGGCATCGGCTTGACCAGATGCGGCGCCAGCGTGGTCAGCGACAGCTCACGCTCGTACAGCGCCTCGCGCACCAGCCCGAACTCCAGTTGCTCGAGGTAACGCAGGCCGCCGTGGAACATCTTCGACGACCGGCTCGAGGTGCCCGAGGCGAAATCGCGCGCTTCCACCAGCGCCACCTTGAGCCCGCGGGTCGCGGCATCCAGCGCGCACCCCGAACCCACCACGCCGCCACCGATCACCACCACGTCGAACTGCTCGGTGCCCAGCCGGTTCCAGGCCAACGCACGTTGCCTAGGCCCCAGAGAGGAAGCCGTCCAGGTTTGCTCGCTACCCGGTGCCTGAATCGGGTTGCTCACGGCAGAGGACTCCTCATCGGGGAAACTCCTGTCGGTTACTCGTCAGTAGGAACGGTGCCTCACCAAGGCTAACTGTTCGGGCGCTGGCCCGTGGTTCGACGCCGGGTGCACTGGTCCGAGGGTGGCGACCCGCCGCGCCCGGCTACGCCGCGCTGGCGATCACCACTAGTCCAGGTCGTCGTGCGCCATCAGCCGCCGCGCGGCCTCGGTGACCGAGCCGGACAACGACGGGTAGACCGCCAGCGTCTGCGCCAGCTCGTTGACGGTGATCCGGTTCGTCACCGCCACGGCGATCGGCAGGATCAGCTCGGAGGCGATGGGGGCCACCACCACGCCACCGATGACCACACCGGTGGCCTGGCGACAGAACAGCTTCACGAAGCCCTGGCGCAGCCCCGACATCTTGGCCCGGGCGTTGGTCCGCAGCGGCAGCATGACCGTGCGGGCCGGTACCGAACCATCGTCGATCATGGTCTGCGGGACCCCGACGGCCGCGATCTCGGGCCTGGTGAACACCGTCGCCGCCACCGTGCGCAGCCGGATCGGGCTGACGCCCTCGCCCAGCGCGTGATACATCGCGATTCGGCCCTGCATGGCGGCGACCGAGGCCAGCGGCAGCAGACCGGTGCAGTCACCGGCGGCGTAGATGCCGGCCACCGAGGTCCGTGATACCCGGTCGACCGTCAGGTAGCCGCCGCGGCCAAGCTCAATGCCGACCCGGTCCAGGCCCAGGCCGCTGGTGTTGGGCACCGACCCGATGGTCATCAGGGCGTGGCTGCCCTCCACCGTGCGCCCGTCGGCCAGGGTGACCAGCACGCCGTCTTCGGTACGGGTGACCGATTGCGCGCGGGCGTTCTTCACCAGCTGGACGCCGCGCTCGGAGAACGCCTCCTCCAGGACCAGGGCGGCGTCGGCGTCCTCGTAGGGCAGCACTCGATCCCGGCTGGCCACCACGGTCACTGGGACGCCCAATTCGGTGTAGGCGTGCACGAATTCGGCGCCGGTGACCCCGGACCCGACCACGATGAGGTGTTCGGGCAGCGCCTCCAGGTTGTAGAGCTGGCGCCAGGTCAGGATCCGTTCACCGTCGGGCGGCGCCGACGGCAGCACCCGCGGGCTGGCGCCCGTGGCGATCAGCACGACGTCTGCCTCGTACTCGCTGTTTACGGGGCCGTCGGGCCCCGCATCGGAATGTGTCGCTTTGACGCGGTGGCAGGCCAGGCCGGGCGTGGGATCGATCAGCTCGCCGCGGCCGGCCACCACGTGCACGCCCACGCCGAGCAGCTGGTCGGTGATGTCGGCGGACTGCTCGGTGGCGAGTTGCTTGACCCGGGCATGGATCTGCGGCAGCGAGATCTTGGCATCGTCGATGTCGATCTCGAACCCGAGCCGCGGCGCCCGGCGCAGTTCGGTGCGCAGCCAGGTCGAGGCGATGAACGTCTTGGACGGCACACAATCATCTAGGACGGCCGCCCCGCCGATGCCCTCGGAGTCGATCACCGTGACGCGGGTCGTGTCGGGGTGCGAGGTCGCGGCCACCAGCGCGGCTTCGTAACCGGCAGGGCCTCCACCGAGGATCACGATGCGGGTCACCACAGCCCCTAACCTAACGAAGCAGCGGGGAGCCTGCGAATGCTCAGGGAAGACCGGCCAGCATCGGACGTCTAAGCTTTCCCCGTGCCGCTCTACGCCGCTTACGGGTCGAACATGGATCCCGAGCAGATGCAGAAACGCGCGCCACATTCGCCGATGGCCGGAACCGGCTGGCTGCACGGATGGCGATTGACCTTCGGCGGCGAGGACATCGGCTGGGAGGGCGCGCTGGCCAGCGTCGTCGAGGACCCGGAGTCGAAGGTGTTCGTCGTCCTCTACGACATGACACCGGCGGACGAGAAGAACCTGGACCGCTGGGAGGGCTCGGAGTTCGGCGTCCACAAGAAGATCCGGTGCCGCGTGGAGCGCATCTCGTCGGACACCGACACCGACCCCGTCCTGGCGTGGCTGTACGTTTTGGACGCCTGGGAAGGCGGAATGCCGTCGGCCCGATACCTGGGGGTGATGGCCGACGCTGCCGAAATCGCCGGGGCGCCAAGCGAATACGTGCACGGCCTGCGGACCCGCCCGGCCCGCAACATCGGCCCGGGCACCAGCGGCTGATCCGGAAGGAAACTCGGCTGTCAGTTTTGTCCCTACCGCTGGTCGCCGACACGCTCGCGCGCACGTTCGCCGCCACGGTCAACCCCACCCCCAAGGCCGTCGTTCGCTTCCCGGAGATTGCGGGCCGAACCACGCAGGTCATCATCGGAACCCGCCACGGCCCGGTATCGGCAACCGTCTATCACCCGCCGGCGGCGACGAACCCGCCCGTTTACGTCAATGTGCACGGCGGCGGGTTCGTGGTCGGACACCGCGAGCAGGACGATCCGTGGTGCCGATACCTGGCCGCCAACGCGGGCGTGCTGGTGATCAACCCCGACTATGTCCTGGCACCGCGGCACCGCTTTCCCGCTGCGGTGCATCAGATTTATGACGTCGTGTGCTGGGCGGCCGGCCCCGACCGCAACTGGGACGGCACGCGACTGTGCGTCGGCGGTCAAAGCGCGGGCGGCAACCTGTCCGCCGCGGCGGCGCGGCTCGCGCTGGAGAACGGCGGGCCCGACATCGCGCTGCAGGTGCTGCACTACGCGCCGCTGGACCTGGTCACGCCCAGCCGCGACAAGCCATCCACGGTCGGCCGCCGGGCGGTCATGAAGCCGTGGATGAGCGAGGTCTTCGACACCGCCTACATACCCGAGCTGGCGCAGCGGCGCGACCGCCTGGCCTCGCCCGCCTGGGGCGACAACGCCGACAACATTGCCGGCATCGCGCCCGCGCTGATTGTGACGGCCGAGCACGATCGGCTGCGCGACGAAGCCCGCAGGTACGCGGGCAAACTCGGCGCCGCCGCGGCGTTAGCGGAGTACCACGAGGTGGCCGGCGTCGACCACGGCTACAACATCATGAGCGAGGCCGGCGATGTCACGCGGCGCACGTACGCCCATATCGCCGAACACGTCGTCCGCGCCGCAGGCGCCTAGGACCGCTCGAACGCGGCCGACTGCTCGACGATGTTCGTCATCACCCGGACACCGATCGGCAGGGCCCGCTCATCGAGATCGAACGTCGGCTGGTGCAGGTCCAGCTGAGGCCCTACTCCCGGCCACACCCCCAACCGGGCCATCGCACCGGGAACCTCCTCCAGGTACCAGGAGAAGTCCTCGCCACCACCGGACTGACGGGTGTCGGCAAGCGCGTCCGGACCGATCTGTTCGATCGCGTGGGTGAGGATGCGCGTCGAGACGTCCTCGTTGACCACCGGCGGTACGCCGCGCCGGTATTGCAGCGTGTGCTCGATGGCCAGCGGCGCCAGCAGCCCGGACACCGTCTCGCGGATGATGTCCTCCAAACCCAACCAGGTCTGCCGGCTCGCCGTGCGCACGGTGCCCGCCAGCACGCCGGTCTGCGGGATGGCGTTGGCGGCCACGCCGGCGTTGACCGCGCCCCAGACCAGCACGGTGCCGTTGCGCGGGTCGATGCGCCGCGACAACACCCCGGGCAGCCCGGTGATCAGCGTGCCCAGCCCGTACACCAGGTCGGCGGTCAGGTGCGGGCGCGACGTGTGCCCGCCGGGTGAATACAACGTGATCTCGATCTGGTCGGCCGCCGAGGTGATGGGGCCGTGCCGGACGGCGACCTTGCCGACTTCCAGCCGGGGGTCGCAGTGCAGGGCGAAGATCCGCGACACCCCGGTGACGGCGCCGGCCGCGATGGCGTCGATCGCCCCGCCGGGCATCAGCTCCTCGGCGGCCTGAAAGATCAGCCGCACCCCGACCGGCAGCTCGGGCACCGACCCCAGCACCAGGGCGGTGCCCAGCAGGATCGCGGTGTGCGCATCATGACCGCAGGCATGCGCCACGCCTGGCATAGTGGAGGCGTACGGAACGCCGGCGAGCTCGGCCATCGGCAGGGCGTCCATGTCGGCGCGCAACGCGATCCTGGGCTCGTGCTGGGGGCCGATGTCGCAGACCAGTCCGGTGCCGCCCGGCAGCACCTTCGGGTTGAGCCCGGCTTCGGCGAGCCGCTCGGCGACGAACTGGGTAGTGGCGTACTCCTGGCGGCCCAACTCCGGGTAGCGGTGAATGTGGCGGCGCCATTCGACCAGGTCTTGGTGATGGGTGGCCAGCCAGAAATCGGCGGCGTCGATCAGGCTCATGATCGCCCCCCGCCGCGCCTGCGCTCCTGCGCGTCCATCACCCGGTCGCGCTGGGCGGGCGTCTGGGCCAGCTGAACCACCGTGCGCGCCAGCATGATCGCCCCCTCGACGACCGCGCGGTCGGCGCTAGGACCCGCGGCGGCGTCGGCGAAGGCGCGCTGGTGAACCATGGCCCCCCCGGCGTCGACCCCGACCACCGGGTGGATCCCCGGCAGCACGTGCGTCACGTTGCCCATGTCGGTGCTGCCCATGGGAAGCGTCGCCTCGTACTCGCGGGCCACCGGCTCGCGGCCGAGCCGGCACATCTCGTCACGGAAGGTGTCGGCCAGCCATTGGTCGGGCTGCAGTTCGTCATACGGGGGCGCGGGAATGTCGACCTCGTATTCGCAGCCGGTGGCCAGCGCGCCCGCGGCGAAGCAGGCGTACATCCTGCCCTCCAGCTCGCGCAGCGAATCCGATTCGACCGCTCGCATCGCGTACTGAAGCGCCGCGTGCCCGGGGATGACGTTGACCGCCTGTCCGCCGTTGGTGACGATCCCGTGCACCAGCTGCCCGGGCGCCAGTTGCTGGCGCAGCAGCCCGATGGCCACCTGCGCGACCGTGACCGCGTCGACGGCGTTGATGCCCAGGTGCGGCGCGACGGCCGCGTGGGATTCCTTGCCGCGGTAGTTCACGGTCGCCTCGGAGAGGGCCAGCGAGCGGGCCGCGGCGATGTCAGCCGGCCCGGGGTGGAGCATGACCGCCGCGGCGATGTCGTCGAACACCCCGGCCTTCAGTAGCAACACCTTGCCGCCGCCGGCCTCCTCGGCCGGCGTCCCCAGCAGCGACACCCGCAAGCCCAGGTCGTCAGCCACCTCGGCCAGCGCCAGGGCGGTGCCCACCGCCGACGCCGCAATGATGTTGTGGCCGCAGGCGTGGCCGATCTCGGGCAACGCGTCGTATTCGGCGCAGATCCCGATGGTCAGTGGCCCGCTGCCGAAGTCGGCGCGAAAGGCGGTGTCCAGCCCACCGGCGGCCGCGGTGATGTCGAAGCCGCGCTCGGCGACCAGCGCCTGCGCCTTGGCACAGCTGCGATGCTCGGCGAAGGCCAGCTCGGGCTCGGCATGGATGTCATGCGATAACTCGACAAGGTCGGCACCACGTCGCCGCACGACATCCTCGACGCTGTCTAACGGAGTTGTGGGCACTCTCGCAGTATGTCACCGCGGCCAGACGCCGCCGGCTACACCAGCCGGGCGATGAATCCCGCCGCCTGGCCGGGGTAGGGCGGTACGGAGTAGTCGTGGTGCGCGTCCCGGTCGCGGCCGCCGACGACACAGACGGGATCACCTTCGCTGCACAGGTCGATGGCGCGGCCGGCGAAGGCGCCCGTCGACGACAGCGGTGTGTTGAAGCGGTTGCCGGGGTTGCCGAACACCGCGACCGCCGCGATCTTGTTCGCCAGGCCGGGATCCAGCGCCGGAGCCGATCCGAAGTTGCCGATGCGCTGTCCGACCGGCGGCACCCCCGCGAGCATCGAGACCGCGGCGGCGCCCTGGGAGAAGCCACCCAGCACCAGCCGCGTGGACGGGCACTGGTCGACCATCTGCGCGATGTGATCGCGCGCGTCGTTGGCGCCGTCGGCGGTGGTCAGGAAGTTGTAGCTGGCCGGATAGTTCACCGCATAGGAGTCGACGCTGCGCGAACCCAGCGCGGGCTGCAGCGCGCCGAACAGTGCGTCGCCCGCCGCCCCCAGGCCGGGCGGCTCGGCGGTACCGCGGACGAAGATGAGTTGCACGTCTGGACAGTCCGCTTTGGCCTGCGGTGCCGGGCCGAGTGTGATCGAAACCACCGACAGCACAACACCGACGGCTAGTCCCATGACCGGGCCAACCACCGGCCCCCTACGAAGATTCATACGGCAGATCCTGACATATGGCGGGGACACCGTCGCGCGGCCAGGCTCGATCGCCCCGCTCCTCACTCGCGCCCTACCGGCGCTCGCCGTCGCGCGGCTAGGCTCCCCCACTGTGACCGAAACCCCGTCGGACCCAGGCGACCTCGCTCGCCGGGCGGCTGAGGTCATCGCCGAACGCACCGGAATCGCCGAGCACGACGTCGCGATCGTGCTCGGATCGGGCTGGCCGCCGGCGGTCACAGCGCTCGGGACGCCCACCGCGGTGCTGGCCCAGGCCGAGCTGCCCGGCTTCTCCCCGCCCACCGCGGTCGGCCACACCGGGGAGCTGTTGTCGATGCGCATCGGTGCACACCGGGTGCTGGTGCTGGTCGGCCGCATCCACGCCTACGAGGGCCACGACCTATGTCACGTCGTGCACTCGGTGCGGGCGGCCTGCGCGGCCGGCGTGCGCGCCGTGGTGCTCACCAACGCGGCGGGCGGCCTGCGCCCGGACATGACCGTCGGCGAACCCGTGCTGATCAGCGACCATCTGAACCTGACCGCCCGTTCCCCGTTGGTCGGCCCGCAATTCGTGGACCTGACCGACGCCTACTCCCCGCGACTGCGTGCGCTCGCCCGCCAGGCCGACCCGACGCTGACCGAAGGCGTCTACGCCGGGCTGCCCGGCCCGCACTACGAGACTCCCGCCGAGATCCGGATGCTGCGCACGCTGGGCGCCGACCTGGTCGGCATGTCGACGGTGCACGAGACCATCGCGGCCCGGGCGGCCGGGGCCGAGGTGCTGGGGGTGTCGCTGGTGACCAACCTGGCCGCCGGGATCAGCGGCGAACCGCTGAGCCACACCGAGGTACTGGCCGCCGGCGCCGCGGCGGCGACCCGGATGGGGGCGCTGCTGGCCTTGATCCTTTCTGAGCTCCCCCGGTTCTAGGGCCGTGACGCCCGAGGAGTGGATCGCCCACGATCCCGACCCGGCGACGGTGGCCGAGCTCGCCGCGTGTGACCCCGAGGAAATCGCCGAGCGGTTCGCCCACCCCCTGATGTTCGGCACGGCGGGCCTGCGCGGACCCGTGCGCGGCGGGCCGGACGCCATGAACGTCGCGGTGGTCTCGCGGGCAACCTGGGCAGTCGCACAGGTACTGATCGGGCGTGGCCTGCACGGCTCGTCGGTGATCGTGGGACGCGACGCCCGCCACGGCTCGGCAGTATTCGCCACGGTGACCGCTGAAGTGCTTGCCGCCCAAGGATTTTCCGTGCTGCTGCTGCCCGGTCCGGTCCCCACCCCGGTGGTGGCGTTCGCGGTGCGGCACACCGGCGCGCCGGCCGGGATCCAGATCACCGCTTCGCACAACCCGCCCGCCGACAACGGGTACAAGGTGTACCTCGACGGCGGCATCCAGATCGTCTCCCCCACCGACCGCGAGATAGAAGCCGCGATGGCAGCCGCCCCGCCGGCCGACCAGATCGGCAGGGCCCCCGTCGAACCCGCGCGGGCCGATCTGGTCGAGCGCTACATCGAGCGGGCCGCCGGGTTGCGGCGCGGCAACGGTTCGGTGCGGGTGGCGCTGACCGCGCTGCACGGCGTGGGCGGTGCGGTGGCCGTCGAGACATTGCACCGCGCGGGGTTCATCGAAGTACACTCCGTCGCAACGCAATTCGCACCCGACCCGGACTTTCCCACGGTCGCGTTCCCCAACCCTGAGGAGCCCGGCGCCACCGACGCGCTGCTGGCCCTGGCCGCCGACGTCGGCGCCGATGTGGCGATCGCGCTCGACCCCGACGCCGATCGATGCGCCGTCGGCATCAAGGATGGGCCGTGTTGGCGAATGCTATCCGGCGACGAAACCGGTTGGCTGCTTGGCGATTACCTACTGTCCACGACTCAGGCGGATAAACCCGTGGTGGCCAGCACGGTGGTGTCGTCGCGGATGCTGTCGGCCATCGCCGCACGCTACGGCGCCGTCCACGTCGAAACCCTCACCGGCTTCAAATGGCTGGCCCGCGCCGACGCGAAAGTGCCCGGCGGCACGCTGATCTACGCCTACGAGGAAGCGATCGGGCACTGTGTGGACCCCGCGGCCGTGCGCGACAAGGACGGCATCAGCGCCGCGGTGCTGGTGTGCGACCTGGTGGCCACGGCGATAACGCAGGGCGGTTCGGTCCGCAACCTGCTCGACGAACTGGCCCGGCGGTACGGGGTGCACGACGTCGCCGCGGTGTCGCGCCGGGTCGCCGATGCCACCGAGGCGGCCGGACTGATGCAGCGTTGGCGGGCGGACCCACCGAAAACGCTGGCCGGTCACACCGCGATTCTCACCGATATCACCGACGCGCTGATCTTCACCGGCGGCGACGGCGACACGTCGATCAGGCTGGTGGTTCGGTCTTCCGGTACCGAGCCGAAGCTGAAGTGCTACTTGGAGATTCGCTGTGCCGTTTACGACGACCTGGACTCTTCGCGGCGGCGCGCCGGCGCCCTGCGCGAGGAGCTGATCGCGGCTGTGCGGAGCTGGTGAACAGGTTGGAGCCGAATTGGCGATCGCCGGCATCGCCAAGACCCGGCACGATATAGGCCGACTTGTTCAGCCCCTTGTCGACCGCGGCGGTGAACACTCGCGCGTCCGGCGCCGCTTTCCCCACCGCCGTAAGCCCTTCCGGAGCCGCCACCACACAGAGCACGGTGATATCGGTTGCGCCGCGGCGTTGTAGGAGGCCGATGGTGTGCGCCATCGACCCGCCGGTAGCCAGCATGGGATCGAGGATCATCACCGGCCTGCCCGCAAGCTTGTCCGGCAGCGCCTCCAGATACGGCACCGGCAAGTGGGTTTCCTCGTTGCGGGCGACACCGACGAATCCGGCCTCCGCCTCTGGTATCGCGGCGTGGGCAGCGTTGAGCATGCCCAGCCCGGCCCGCAGCACCGGCACCAGCAGCGGCGGCTTGACCAAGCGCGTCCCGACGGCCGAAGCCACCGGGGTGCGAATCCTCACCGACTTTCGCGGGGCGTCCCGGCTGGCTTCGTAGACCAGCATCAGCGTCAGCTCGCGCAGCGCGGCGCGAAAACCTGCGTTATCGGTGCGTTCGTCACGCAGCGCCGTCAGCCGGGCGGCGGCCAACGGGTGGTCGATGACGCGAATCTCCATGGGGTCGAGGGTATATAACGATCAGGCTAAACCCTTCTGACACGCTTGCTTCCGACCCGGAAAACGCCTGCGCCCGTTCATATACTCCGGACGTGTTGCGCGAAATTCGAATTCCGGTCGCCACGGCATATCGGAGCCTTCGGCTACTGGGAGCGCTGGCGTTGGTTGCACTGGCGGCCAGCCCGTTGACGCCGCGCATAGGCCTTGCGGCAGCGGCCATTCCGCAACCCGCGCACATCGTGATCGTGGTCGAGGAGAACCGCTCCGAGAACGGCATCATCGGAAACAAATCGGCGCCGTTCATCACCACGCTGGCCGCCGGCGGCGCCAACATGACCCAGTCGTTCGCCGAAACCCATCCCAGCGAACCGAATTACCTGGCGCTGTTCGCCGGCAATACCTTCGGGGTGACCAAGGACCTGTGTCCGGTCAACGGCGGCGCCGCACCGAACCTCGGCTCCGAATTGCTCGCCGCGGGCCACACATTCGTCGGTTTCGCGGAGGGCCTGCCTGCGGTCGGCTCACCGGTCTGCAGCGCGGGTAAGTACGCGCGCAAGCATGTGCCGTGGGCCAACTTCACCAATGTGCCGGCGGCCAACTCGCTGCCATTCTCCGCGTTCCCGATGGGCAACTACTCCAGCCTGCCGACCGTCTCGTTCGTCATCCCCGACAACGACGACAACATGCACGACGGCTCGATCGCGCAAGCCGATTCCTGGCTGAACCGCGAGCTGTCGGGGTACGCGAACTGGGCGGTGGCCAACAACAGCGTGCTGATCGTGACGTTCGACGAAGACGATAACGGCAGCCGCAACCAGATCCCCACGGTGCTCTACGGCGCCCACGTCCGTCCGGGCAGCTACAGCGAACAGATCAACCACTACAACGTGCTGTCCACGCTGGAGCAGATGTACGGATTGCCCAAGACGGGCTATGCCGCCGGCGCCGCGCCCATCACCGATATCTGGGGCTAGGTCTGATGGTGGCGACCCGCTTCGCCCGGCTCCGCCGCGCTCGCGATCGCCACTAGCCCCGATGGCGGAGATAACGCGTTCGCCGGTCGTCGCTATTCTGTGCCGCATGGTTGCTGACCTCGTGCCGATCCGCCTGAGCCTGTCCGATGGTGACCGCTACACCGTGTGGGCGCCCCGCTGGCGTGACTCCGGCGACGAGTGGGAGGCGTTCCTGGGCAAGGACGAGGACCTGTTCGCGTTCTCCTCCGTCGCCGACCTGGTCGCTTTCGTGCGCTCGGACGACGACAACGACCTGACCGACCACCCGGCATGGAAGGAGCTGCGGGCGGCACACGCGCACGCGTTCGAGCCGGCCGACGACCAGCGGTTCGACCTGATCGCCGTCGAGGAGCTGGTGGCCGAGAAACCCACCGAGGAGTCGGTGTCCGCGCTGGCCGGCACGCTGGCCATCGTGTCGTCCATCGGATCGGTGTGCGAGCTGGCGGCGGTGTCGAAGTTCTTCAACGGCAACCCCAGCCTGGGCACAGTGTCCGGCGGAACCGAGAACTTCATTGGCAAGGCCGGCGCCAAACGCTGGAATGCGATCGCCGAGGTGATCGGGCGCAGCTGGGACGACGTGCTCGCCGCGATCGACGACATCGTCACCACCCCGGAGGTCGACTCCAAGCTGTCGGACAAGGCCGCCGACGAACTGGCCGAAGAGCGCGAAGAGGACGAGCCGGACGAAGACACCGGCACCGAGGACGCCGTCGAGGAACAGACCCCCGAGGAATCCGCGGCGGACGACGACGCGGCCGAGGACGAGGAAACCGAAGACGAGGCAGAGCGGGAGACCGGCGACGCCGTCGTGCTGGGCAGCGACAAGGACTTCTGGCTGCAGGTGGGCATCGATCCGATCCGGATCATGACGAGTTCGGGCACCTTCTACACGCTGCGCTGCTACTTGGACGACCAGCCGATCTTCTTGGGCCGTAACGGACGCATCAGCGTCTTCACGTCCGAGCGCGCGCTGGCCCGCTACCTGGCCGACGAGCACGACCACGACCTGGCCGACCTGAGCACCTACGACGACATCCGCACCGCCGCGACCGACGGCTCGCTGGCGGTCGAGATCACCGAGGACAACATCTACGTGCTCAGCGGGCTGGCCGACGACCTGGCCGACGGACCGAGCGCCGTGGATCGCGAGCAACTGGAGCTCGCCGTCGAGGTGCTCCGCGACATTGGCGACTACTCCGAGGAGAGCACCGTCGACAACGCGCTCGAGACCAGCCGCCCGCTGGGCAAGCTGGTGGCCGCCGTGCTCGAGCCCGACTCGGTCACCAAGCCGTCGCCGCCGTACGCCGCGGCGGTCCGCGAGTGGGAGAGACTGGAGCAATTCGTCGACGGGCGGCTCCGCCGCGAGTAGTGCCGTCGTTTGACGGGTCGGCTCTAGACGGGAAGGTTGGGTGACGTGTCCCTTCCGGGTATCGGTCCGCTACCGCTCTACGGATTCCAGCGCCCCGCCCTGTTGTTGTTCGGGTTGGTGCCCCTGGCCCTGCTGGCCGTGTACGTCTGGGTCCAGGCACGGCGGCGCCAACGGCTGCACCGCTACACCGATACCCCGGTCGCGCAGTCGCCGTGGCGGCATCTCCCGATCGCCGTGTCGCTGCTGTGCCTGGCGCTGTTGACCATCGCGCTGGCCACGCCCACCCACGACATGCGCATCCCACGCAACCGCGCCGTCATCATGCTGGTGATCGACATGTCGCAGTCCATGCGGGCGACCGACGTCGAACCCAACCGGCTCAAGGCCGCCGAACAGGCCGCGACCCAGTTCGCCGGTCAGCTCACGCCCGGCATCAACCTCGGGCTGGTCGGATTCGCCGGCACGCCTTATCTGCTGGTGCCGCCGACCCCGCAACACCAGGCCACCATCGACGCCCTGAAGAAGCTGGATTTCGCCGACAGCACCGCCACCGGCCAAGCGATCTTCACCGCCCTGCACGCGATCAGCGCCACCGCGGTCGCCGGCGGCGACACCCCGCCACCGGCCCGTATCGTGCTGCTCTCCGACGGTGGCGAGAACAAGCCCTCCAATCCCAGCGATCCGCACGACGGCGTCTTCACAGCGGCGCGGCTGGCCAAGGACGAGGGCGTGCCCATCTCGACGATCTCGTTCGGGACCAAGGGCGGCGAGATCGAGATGGACGGGCAGCGCCACGCCGTCCCGGTCTCGACCGACCAGATGAAGACGGTCGCCAAGCTGTCCGGCGGCCAGTCCTATACCGCTGGCACCCTCGGCGAGCTGCAAAAAAGCTACAACGCCATCGAGAACGAGATCGGCTACCGCACGGTGCCGGGGCCGGGCAGCAGCGGCTGGCTGCGCCTCGGCGTGCTGGCCGCCCTGATCGCGACGGCGCTGGCGCTGCTTATCAACCGGCGCCTGCCCAGCTGAGGAATCAGGCGGGCAGCCTGCGGTTCAGCAGCAGGCCGGCCAGGACGGCGCCGGCCATGACGAAGGCGCCGAGCAGCATCCAGGCCAGGCTCGCGTCGCCCTTCACGGTCTCGTAGCCAATCTGGCGCTGCAGCGTCGAATACACGTTCTTCAGCGATTCCAGGCTGTCGGCGTGGAACGACTGGCCGTCGGTGATCTCGCAGATCTTCTGCAGGGTCTGGTCATCCACCGGAACCGGGATGGTGGCGCCCTCGTAGTCGACGGTGCCGTACGGGGTGCCGAACGAGATCGTCGAGATCTGCACGCCCTCGGCCTTGGCGGCCCGGGCCGCGGTGAACGCCCCCTGCGGGGCGTTGGGGTCCAGCGGCACGTTCTCGGCTCCGTCGGACTCCAGCACGATCCGCGCCGGCGGTGGACCGTCGCCGCCGCCCATTACCGACCCCACCGTCGCGATCGCCTGCAAAGCGGTGAAAAGGCCTTCTCCCGTCGCGGTTTTGGGCAGCGGCTTGAGGCTGTCGATGCCCGCTTTCACCGCGCCGCGATTGGTCGTCGGGGGCACCAGCAGCGTGGCGTTGGCCGCGAACTCCACCAGCCCCAGGTTGATCGCCGGGGTCAGCTGGTCGGCGAACTGCTTGCCGGCCTCCTTGGCCGCATCCAGGCGGTTGGGCGGCACATCGGTGGAGGCCATCGATTCCGAGACGTCGATCACCAGCATCACGACCGCGCGGTTCAGCGGAATCCGGACATCCGAGGTCGGCCCGGCCATCGCGGTGGTCAACAACACCAGCGACACGGCCAGCAGGATGGTCGGCACGTGGCGCCACTTGCCGGGCCTCGGAGGCGCCACCCGCTCCAGCACCTCCATGTTCGCGAAGCGCAGCACCCGGCGACGACGGGCGAATTGCTGCACGACGTAGAGGCCGATCACCAACAGCACGATCAGCAGGACCAGGAAGAACCAGGCGTTCTGAAACCCGGTGAGCGACACCGGTCCCAGCAGGGGCACCTTCATGTCCAGTCACACTATGCGTCGAACTCCGGCGCTGCATGGGCCGCCGCCGGAGACTATCCGGCGACGAGATCGCGGCGCTGGGTGAACTTGATGTCGAGGCTGCGCAGGTGGGTCTGCAGCCCGGCGTCCTGGATCGGGACCAGGTGGGCGGACACGTCGGTCTCGTTGTAGTGGGCGTGCCACATTCCCGGCGGGGTGGTGAAGGCGCAACCGGCCCGCCAGTCCACCCGGGTGGGGTCGACGATGTGACCGTGCTCGTCGAGGCGGGTGCCCAGCAGCGTGTAGCAGCCGAACTCCGGCGCATCGAGGATGAGATCCAGAGCGACCGACTGGTGCCGGTGCGGGCGCTGGACCTGGTTGGGTGGCAGCACGCCGAACATGGCCCACAGCACGTGGGTGATGGTCAGCGTCTGCTCCTGACCGGCGTTGGCCAGCAGCACGCTGACCCGGCTCTTGTCGTTGGCGCCGGGGCGGGAGGCGATCTCTTGCAGCTTGGCCACGGCGTCGGCGCGGCGAAACTTGGTCGCCTCAAAGCGCGGCTGGGTGGCTTCGGCGCCCAGGTAGCGCATCAGCGGTTCGTCGTGCACCCAGTACATGACCGTGTCGGTGGCCGCGTAGAACACTGCGTGGCTGCTCGCGGGCAGTGTCACGAAGTCGCCCTTCTCCCACTCGATCAGCCACCCGTTGATCGCCGCGAAGCCCCGCCCGTACAGCACGTAGTACAGCTGCGAGGTGGCGTTTGGGCTGGTGTCGACTTGCTGCGTGGCGCGGATGCTGACGAAGTTGGCCAACAGCGCCGGGCTGGTCGCCGCGCCGGAGTCAATACCCAGTTCCTCGGACAGATCCAGCGGGATCACCCCGGTCGGTGCGTCGAGGTAGATCTCGGGATCGAACCGCCGCATCGGCACCGGTGGGACATGCCCGGATCCGATCGGGTTGGCCGCCTTGGAGTACTCGAAGTATTCGGCCTGCTGCGCCCACTCCTCGAAGCGGCCCTCGAACCCGTACTCGGCCACGTTGATCATCGGTGCCGGAATCGTGGGATCCAGGTTCGGCGTCACCAACTGCTGCGTGGCGGGCATTCGCGGCTCCTTTTTGCTTGGATTGTCTCGTATCTGAATAGTATTTATCTTGTATCTTAGTGTCAATCCTCGCAGGTAGGCCTGGCGGTGTACGGTCATGAGCAGGCTTGAGATACGACTTAGCTACCAGAAAAGGCGGCCATGGCAGCAAAGGACCCTCGGTCGGGCACGGCCAAGGACCGCGCGCTGGACTACGTCAAGACGCAGGTACTCACCGGCGAGTTCCCGGGGGGCGAGCTGATCAGCGAAGGCGACGTCGCCACCGCGCTGGGTATGTCGCGCACCCCGGTGCGCGAGGCGTTCCTGCGACTGGAGGCCGAGGGGCTGCTGCGGCTGTATCCGCAGCGCGGCGCCCTGGTGGTCCCGGTGTCGCCCGACGAGGTGCGGGCGGTCATGGAGGCCCGGCTGGTGCTGGAGCAGTTCGCGGCCGGCAAGGTGATCCAACGCGGCCCCGCCGTACGCGCCGTGGTCTTCGAACGGCAATCGGGCGAACTGAAGCGGCAGCGCGACGCCGCGAAGTCGGCCGACTGGTCTGGATTCCTGGAGTCCGACCGCGCCTTCCACGCCATCACCCTGGAAGGGTCGGCCAACACCATCCTGTCGAATTTCTACTCGACGTTGCGCGACCGTCAGATGCGGATGATCGGGGAATCGGCGCTGCGCGAACCCGATCGGGTGGCCACCATCATGGCGGAGCATCAAGGCATCGCGGAAACGTTGCGCGACGGCGACTTACCGCGCGCACTGCAAGCCGTGCAGACCCACTTGGCCAGCACGGTGCGGGCCATGGGGCTCTCGGTGCTCTAGGACTCGGGTCGCAGATCCGCGGCGATTGTCGGCCGCGCCGTGAGGTGATCGAGCGGTGTTCGCATCCGACCGCGGTCGATCGGCACGCATTCGTTGGGGAGTTGTGTGGTGACCTCCACACCGGAGTGAGTGAGTTCGTCGAGAAATCTCGGTAGCTGCTCCATCGCGCCGGTGGGCAGGTCGTGCAGTACGACCACGGTGTGCTGATGGCTGCGGGTATCGCCGAGCGCTCGGCTAACCCATTCTCCCGGGTCGGCCCAGTCGCGCGGGACGCTGTTCCACAGGACGCAGGTGTACTTTTCCGCGATGAGGTAGTCGACGGCCGTTTGATTCAGACAGCGCCGTTCGAGTGCGCCCTCCGTTCCCCACGGTCTGAAGTACCGATCGACATCGGTGAAATCGTCCAAAAGCGTTTGCGTGCCGCTGATTTCGTGAACGGTTTGCGCCGGGGAAAGCTCTCCGAGAGGTAGTCCGTGGGTGTACGAGTGATTGCCGATCCGATGTCCCTCACGCACAGCCCGCGCTATCAGCCGGCGTCCCGCCGGCGCGTGAACATTCTGCCCGACGACGAAGAACATGGCGGACATCTGACGCTGAGCGAGGGCATCGAGAACCCGATCCGTGACGCCAGGCGTCGGGCCGTTGTCAAAGGTCAAAGTGATCTTCGGCAACCGATTCTCCTCCATAGCAGGTACTCACCCGTCACATCATAGTTGCCTGACTGATTGATCAGACAGTATGTTATCGGGGAGCCGGCGATGAAGAGAAGAGTCGATGTTGACCGCAACCGTCCCGAAAGCGCTGCACACCGCTAATTCCGCGGTGGCGGCCGGCGACGCCCGACAGCGAATCCTGCAGACGACGATGCGGTGCTTCGGCGCGTACGGCTATGAAAAATCGTCGATGAAGCTGATCTCGGCGAAGGCCGGCGTTTCGCAGACCCTGCTGCACTATCACTTCGAGACGAAGGAAAAGCTTTTCCAGGCCGCGATCGACGACATGGCCAAGACGATGTTCTCTGCCGCGTCTGCACGACTGGCGGACCGGATGTCCGTGGGTGACAGCCTGAACAAGGCGGCCGATCTGGTGTATGCCCTGTTCATCGACAACCTCGAAGCGGTCACGTTCATGGTCGAGTTCGCCGCAGCGGCCAACCACAATGAGTTCTTGCGGACCGCGTATGTCGACTATCGCGATACTCAGCGGCGGCGGCTCGCCGAACTACTGCGCACAATCGTTGGTGACGATGCGCCGCCAACTTTGATCGACGAGACGGTGCATCTCCTGGAAATCGTGCTGCTGGGCATGTCGATGCAGCGCCCGTTCATTTCCGACACTTCACGCTTCCGCGGCGATTTCGACGCTTTCGCGCGCATGATCGCGACCCACATCACCGAAGGATTGAATTCGAGGCGCTGATGACCCCGGACACCACCACGCAGGCAGTACCGCCGATGATCGAGGATGCGGTAACCGGATCCGGCGCCAGACGTATCTTCGTGCGCCGCTACGACAACGACAACGCCGACTATGTCTTGGTGCTGGTGCATGGCACCGCCGGGAACAGCGAAGGTTACGACACGTTCGCCGAGCACATGCGCCGCCACCATCGGGCGGCGGTCTATTCGTTCGACCTCACTGGGCACGGTCGCACCGAAGGCAAGGCGGGTGTCTTCAGTTTCGAAGACTTCCTCGAAGACACCAGGGCGGTAACCGATTACGCCGCGCGACGCACTTCCCTACCCGTCATCGTGCACGGCGCGAGCCAGGGCGGCGAAGTCGCATTCCACGCGCTCGACGCGTGCCCCGCCGTGGTGGCCGGTGTGTGCATGAACATCTTGCTGAACCACGAGGCGCCAATGAGCTTGGCGATCCGGCTGTTTCAGTCGCGCCCAGCGCAATACGCGGCAGCGAAGATAGGTGATCGGCTGCCGATCCCGCTGCGGCGGTTCATCGACTTCAAGGCCGCCTACCAAGAAGACCCCGGATTACTGGAAACGAAGAAGAAGGACCCGCTGTACGTCTGGTCGTATGGGTTCAGAAGCTACCACTCGGTGTTCAACTATGTCCCGCCACTGCCCGCCGCCGCCAACACGAAACCTGTCCTGATCACTTGCGGCGAGCACGATGAAATAGTGGGCGCCCAGCACTGCCGGGCATGCTTTGAGCGGATCGGCGGGACCAAAGACTTTTTCATGATGCCCGGCGGCGGCCATCAGCTCATGTTGTTCGACAGAAACCTCTACAGCCGGGTCATCGACTCGTGGATTCGGGAGCGTGTGCTCAGCAAGGCCCAATCATGGGAAGCGCCAATCGAACCCGAAGAGCGAAGCTACTTCGAGTTCCTCGACCATGAACGGGCCAACGAAGCAGCTGGTGAGCCCGAGTACCACTATTCGATGATCGATCGCGCGCTGATGCGGATCAACAACGGCACGATCGAGCGCGGGGTCCGCTACTTCTCCAACGCTGACGTCAGCGCACAGTGGCGTTTCACCGCAGAACTGGTCAGCGAAATCGACTACACCGCATGGGATTTCCTCCGCGACTACCTACCATCCACAAACAATCAACGCCCTAGGATGGCAGTGGTCGGCTGTGGCGGCGGAGGGGCGATCGCGGGATTGCTGGAACGATATCCGGAGCTGGGCGAGTGGGACATCGTCGGCGTCGACGTTGACTATAAGGCGATCGACGCAGCCCGAAAGCGCTTCGCCGACCAGCCCGGGGTGAACTTGGTTGTCGGCGACGCACGAAACGCGGATGTGTTGGCGGCCAGTCGGTTCGACCTAATCTACCTGCACGGAGTCTTCGACCATTGCACGGAGCACCGCCGTCTGCTCGATAACGTGTTCACCGCGCTGAAGCCAGGCGGCCGGATGTTCTATGTCACGCCAGATCGCAACCTGTTTACCTGGCTTTGCTTCGTCGCGGTTGGGCCGCTGTACGTGTTCGGTCTGCACAAGCCCAACCACGACTTTCGGCGATTCCCCCGCCCAGCCGAGTTGAATACCATGCTCCAGCACGCCGGTTTCGAGCTGCTGCCCAGGCGGGGCCGGCCGACCGCACCGGCCATGGTCGGCCTCGAGTACAAGTCTGGGATGAATCCGTTCCCGGTCAGGCGGTCGGTGCGCACTCGCGTCCTCGACGACAAGATCTTCAAGCACACCAGCCCCAGGTGGTGGTTGCGGAACGGCTTCATCGGTGAGTATGTGGGAGCGGCCCAAAAACCGAGCCGATGATATTTCGAGTGCAGTGCTCGAAATTTCGTGGCCGTGCAAATTTACTGGCTTCCGATGCAGGGCGTCCTTAGTATGCTGCTATGCGTGCGGGGCGCCCGCACATAAAGGGGGGCTTATGGGTTGGGCGATGGTTTCGAGAATCCGCGCAGCGATGACGAGAGCGGCAGTGGCCGGGGCGCTGCTCGGGGTCGCCGCGACGGGTGCGGCAATTCCAGCGAACGCGATGCCGCCGCGCACACCCCTTGCGCCGCAAGACGATCCCGACCCTGGCCTACCCACCAACCCGCTCGATCCCCGATGTGCCGGCATCCCGGGGTTGGCGCAGTGTCAGGGCGGGCCGTATGCCAGCGGTGGCGCTCCCACCGGTCCGGCGGATTTGAGTTGCATCAGCATGCCCACCGACCCGGTGTGCGCGGGAGGCCCGTACGCCCCGCCGCCCCCGGCGCCGCCCATTGCGCCGCCCCCGCCCGAGCCCATGGGTGCGCCGCCGATGGAACCGCCACCGGTAGCCCCGCCACCTGTGGAACCGCCACCCATGGCCCCGCCGCCTATGGTGGAGCCGCCACCCATGGCCCCACCGCCTATGGCACCGGCGGCCGACCCGTCGATGGGGATGCCCGGGCACATCTGACGCCCCGACGGTCTAGCCGATCAGCACGGCATAGCGCGGTTTGATCACCTCGTCGATGATCGCCAGCCGCTCGCCGAACGGAATGAACGCCGACTTCATCGCGTTGATGGTGAAGCGTTCGAGGTCACTCCATCCGTAGCCGAAAGCCTTTACCAGTCGGTGCATTTCGCGGCTCATGAAGGTGTCGCTCATCAGCCTGTTGTCGGTGTTGACGGTCACCCGGAAGCGCGCGCGGGCCAGCAGATCGAACGGATGCTCGGCGATGCTCTTGACGGCACCGGTCTGCACATTGGAGCTGGGACACAGTTCCAACGGAATTCGCTTGTCCCGCAGGATCGATGCCTGTCGGCCCAGGCGGACTTTGCCGTCGTCGGACACCTCGATGTCATCAACGATGCGTACCCCATGACCCAGCCGGTCCGCGCCGCAAAAGGCGATCGCCTCGTGGATGGACGGCAGACCGAACGCCTCACCGGCGTGAATGGTGAAGCGGGCGTTGTGGTCTCGCATGTACTCGAAAGCATCCAGGTGCCGTGTCGGCGGGTTGCCGGCCTCGGCGCCGGCGATGTCGAACCCGACGACGCCCTTGTCCCGGAATCGGATTGCCAGCTCGGCGATCTCCCGGGACACCGCCGCGTGCCGCATCGCGGTGACCAACAGGCGCACCACGATCGGGCGCCCCGCCGCCGCACTTGCCTTTTCGCCCTCGGCGAAGCCGGCCAGCACGGCGTCGACGATCGCATCGAAGGACAGCCCACGGTCGATGTGCAGCTCGGGCGCGAACCGGATCTCGGCGTAGACCACCGAGTCCTCGGCCAGGTCCTCCACGCACTCGTAAGCGACCCGATGCAGCGCCTCGGGTGTCTGCATCACGGCCACGGTGTGCGAGAACGGCTCCAGGTAGCGCTCCAGCGAGCCGCTGTGCGAGCGGGTGCGAAACCACCTCGCCAGCTCGTCGACGTCGGTGGCGGGCAGCCCGTCGTAGCCGACCTGCCCGGCGATCTCCAGCACGGTCGACGGGCGCAGCCCGCCGTCGAGGTGATCGTGCAACAGGGCCTTGGGGGCCCTTCTGATCTGCTCCAGCCCCACCGGTGCGGTCATGTGACGATCCGATCGATGATCAGCGGTCGGGACTGGATCCCGGCCGCGTCGCCGTCGATGCTCCACCCGCCGTCCAGCTCGGCGAGCGCGGCATCGAAGCGCCCTGGGGTGTCGGTGTAGAGGGTGAACAACGGCTCACCGGCGGTGACGGGCTCGCCGGGGCGGCGGTGGATCCGGATACCGGCGCCCGACTGCACCCGTTCGCCCGGACGGGACCTGCCCGCGCCGAGCCGCCATGCCCCCAGCCCCACTGCCATCGCGTCGATATCGCCCATTGTGCCGCCCCGCGGGGCGGTCACGTTCTCGGCATGCCGACCGATGGGCAACGGCACCGCCAAGTCGCCGCCCTGGGCCGCGATGAGCCGGCGGAAGCGGTCCATCGCGGTGCCGTCGCGCAGGGTGTCGGCGGGATCGCGGTCGTCGATCCCGGCCAGCTCGAGCATTTCGGAGGCCAGTCGCAGGGTCAGCTCGACGACATCGGGCGGGCCGCCCCCGGCCAGCACCTCGAGCGACTCGGCGACCTCGAGGGCATTGCCGACGGTCGCGCCCAGCGGGCGGCTCATGTCCGTCAGCAGCGCGCGGGTGGGCACCCCGTGCGCCGCGCCCAGTTCGACCATGGTGCGCGCAAGTTCGCGGCACTGCCGCTCGGAGTCCAGCAACGCCCCGGAACCGACCTTCACGTCGAGCACCAGCGCGCCGGCCCCCTCGGCCAGCTTCTTGCTCATCACCGAGCTGGCGATCAGCGGCAGCGACTCGACGGTGGCGGTGATGTCGCGCAGCGCGTAGAGCTTGGCGTCGGCCCGGGCTAGGTCGCCGGCGGCGAAGATGGCCGCGCCGACCTCGCGCAGTTGGTCGCGCACGCGCGGAGAGGACAGCTCGGCGGTGAACCCGGCGATGGATTCCAGCTTGTCCAGCGTGCCGCCGGTATGGCCGAGCCCGCGGCCCGACGCCTGCGGCACCGCGGCTCCGCAGGCGGCGACGACGGGCACCAGGGGCAGGGTGATCTTGTCCCCCACCCCGCCGGTGGAGTGCTTGTCGACCGTCCGTAGGCCTAGGTCGTCGAAGTCGAACGTGTCGCCCGACGCCAGCATCGCCGCGGTCCACCGGGCGGTCTCGCCACCGTCCATGCCGCGCAACAGGATCGCCATCAGCAGCGCGGCCATCTGTTCTTCGGCCACCCGGCCGTCGGTGTAGGCGCCGATGACCCAGTCGATGGCGGCGTCGGACAACCGGCCGCCGTCGCGCTTGGTCCTGATCACCGTGGGCGCGTCGAACGCGGGTTCAGTCAAGTGGGTCCCGGGGGCTCAGGGTGTCGTCCCGTTCTCTTTGAGGAACGACGCGAGTGCGCCGGCGAGCTGGGTGGAGAGCGGTAGGGCCTTCGTGTAGTTGGCCGGCGTTCTGCTGGCGTCGTCCTTCAGGACATGGTCCACACCGGTCAGGTGGACATAGTCGGTCTTGGTGCCCGCGCTGGTCAGGCCGGACACCAGGTAATCGACGTCCTGGCAGGTGATCTGAAGATCGGCGTCGCTGCAGGTGACCAACACCGGCATGGCGCGCGGCAGCTTCGCGGCCAATGCCACCGGGTCGATTGCGTCTTCCTGCAACAGGGCATGCGCATTGGCGGCATTGATCACCGACTTCAGCGCCGGCGGTTCGTCGGGCGGGACCTTCCCGGTCGCGCGGAACTCTTGTATGGCGTTGTCGATCGCCGCCGTGCTTTGGGCAGCCTGCGCGGCGGTGAGCCGCCCGGACCGCACGGCCGCGTCGGCCTGGGCATGGACCTGCTGGGACACCAGGTCGAGGATGCGGCGGCTCGCCGGCTCCACCAGCCCCAGGGCCTGCACCGCGGGAGCGGTCCCGGGCGCGGCGGTGGCCAGCATCATCGCGTAGAGGGCGCCCTCGCTGTGACCGAGCACCATGAGGTGAGTCCGGTCGATGCCGGATTGGCCGGCCAGGAAGTTCAGCGCGGCGGTCGCCTCGTCTTGGAACACGCCGATATCGACCTGCGTCGGGTCCGTCGCGTAGTGGCCGAGCCCGGTCTGACCGGTGCCGAGCTTGTCGTAGCGCAAGCTGGCGACGCCATCGTTGGACAGGGTCTGCGCCAGATTGCGCAGCGTGTCGATCTGGCCCGGCATGACGGCCGAGTCACCGTTGCGATCCGTCGGCCCGCTGCCGGCGATCAACAGCGCCCCCGGCACGGCCCGGCCGTGCCCTGCCGGATGACGCAACGTGCCGTACACCGTCATATCCGCCACCGAGAATGAGACGGCGTCCTCCACCCACGACGCGGACGCCGACGCCGCGGACGAAGGTGTCGGCTTCGCGGTGGGCGATTGCGACGCGCATCCCGCCGCCGCCATTCCCGCCGCGATCAGCACCGCACCCAAGAGTCTGGGCAGCAACCTGGGCAGCGATCCCGTCGGCATCATCGGTGCGCTCCCCCGTTGCACACGGATGACGGTAAGCCGACCGCCAACGCTCAGCAAGCGGCGGCGCCCCGGTTCGCGGAGGCGTTCAGCTGCGCCCTGCGGCCAGCTCGTCGGGGCCGAAGGCGTCCGGCAGCAGGTCACCGAGCCGGCGCGGCCCGCCCGGATGGTCGATCAGCAGTTCGGGCCCGCCGTGTTCGGCCAGCACCTGGCGGCACCGACCGCACGGCATCAGCACCGAGCCCCGCCCGTCCACACACGCCAGCGCGAGTAGCCGGCCGCCGCCGGTGGCATACAGCGCGCACACCACGGCGCATTCGGCACAGAGACCAAGGCCATATGAGACGTTCTCCACATTGCACCCGGTGACCACCCGGCCGTCATCGACCAGCGCGGCCGCTCCGACCCGGAACCGCGAGTACGGTGCATAGGCACCCACAGAGACATCGATTGCCTTGTCCCGCAACATATTCCAGTCGATCTCAGGCATAACGAGACCCCGCTCACCCATCGCCGATTCCGACAGTCACCCTAGCCGCAAAACGGCATTTCCCCGTAACGGACATTGGCGCAAGCCACACCGGGTCCGAGCTAAGCTCAAGTGCCCGGCGTGACTGACGTTGAAGTCGGAAGAAGGCGGTGAGGACTGGGGTGACTACGCAACCGACAACCGCGGATCCGGCGGCACCGGTATCGGCTCCCTCGCGCAGACGCAGGCCACCGCGGACGCTGTACCGGGGCGACCCCGGCATGTGGTCGTGGGTGCTGCATCGGATCAGCGGCGCGACGATCTTCTTTTTCCTGTTCGTCCACGTTTTGGACGCCGCGATGCTGCGGGTCAGCCCGCAGACCTACAACGCCGTGATCCACGACTATCAGCTGCCCATCGTCGGCCTGATGGAATACGGCCTGGTCGCCGCGGTGCTCTTCCACGGACTGAACGGGATCCGGGTGATCCTGATCGACTTCTGGTCCGAAGGCCCACGCCACCAGCGCCTGATGTTCTGGATCGTCGGCATCGTGTTCCTGCTGCTGATGGTTCCGGCCGGCGTCGTGACGGTCATCCACATGATGGAGCACTTCCGATGAGCAGTCCGGAGGTTCAGCTGGGCTCGCAATCCCAGCGGGGCCAGGTGGCCCCGGTCAAGCAGCGCCTCTACGACCGCCCCGCCAGCCTGGACAACCCCCGCTCGCCACGGCGGCGGGCCGGCATCCCCAACTTCGAGAAGTTCGCCTGGCTGTTCATGCGGTTCTCCGGGATCGCGTTGTTCGTGCTGGCGATCGGGCACCTGTTCATCATGCTGATGTGGGATGACGGCGTTTACCGCATCGACTTCAACTACGTGGCCCAGCGCTGGGCGTCGCCGTTCTGGCAGTTCTGGGACTTGGCGCTGCTGTGGCTGGCGCAACTGCACGGCGGCAACGGCCTGCGCACCATCATCGACGACTACAGCCGCAAGGACAGCACAAGGTTCTGGCTCAACAGCCTGCTGCTGTTGTCAATGGGGTTCACCTTGGTGCTGGGCACCTACGTGCTGCTGACTTTCGACCCGAATATCGGAGGCTGACCCGTGATCTCCCAACACCGATACGACGTGGTGATCGTCGGCGCGGGGGGTGCCGGCATGCGGGCCGCGGTGGAGGCGGGTCCGCGGGTGCGCACCGCGGTGCTGACCAAGCTCTACCCCACCCGCAGCCACACCGGCGCCGCCCAGGGCGGCATGTGCGCGGCGCTGGCCAACGTCGAAGAGGACAACTGGGAATGGCACACCTTCGACACCGTCAAGGGCGGCGACTACCTCGCCGACCAGGACGCCGTGGAGATCATGTGCAAGGAAGCCATCGACGCGGTGCTCGACCTGGAGAAGATGGGGATGCCGTTCAACCGCACCCCCGAGGGCCGTATCGACCAGCGCCGCTTCGGCGGACACACCCGCGACCACGGCAAGGCCCCGGTGCGCCGGGCCTGTTACGCCGCCGACCGCACCGGCCACATGATCCTGCAGACGCTGTACCAGAACTGTGTGCGGCACGACGTGCAGTTCTTCAACGAGTTCTATGCGCTGGACCTGGTGCTCACCCAGACCCCGAGCGGGCCGGTGGCCACCGGGGTGGTCGCCTACGAGCTGGCCACCGGCGACATCCACGTCTTCCACGGCAAGGCTGTGGTGCTCGCCACCGGCGGTTCGGGCCGAATGTACAAGACCACCTCCAACGCGCACACGCTGACCGGTGACGGCATCGGCATCGTCTTCCGCAAGGGACTTCCGTTGGAGGACATGGAGTTTCACCAATTCCATCCGACCGGCCTGGCGGGCCTGGGCATTTTGATCTCCGAGGCGGTGCGCGGGGAGGGCGGCCGGCTGCTCAACGGCGAGGGCGAGCGTTTCATGGAGCGTTACGCCCCGACGATCGTCGACCTGGCACCGCGCGACATCGTCGCCCGCTCCATGGTTTTGGAGGTTTTGGAGGGACGCGGCGCCGGGCCGCACAAGGACTACGTCTACATCGACGTCCGCCACCTCGGTGAGGACGTGCTGGAGGCCAAGCTGCCCGACATCACCGAGTTCGCCCGCACCTATCTGGGTGTGGACCCGGTGCACGAGTTGGTCCCCGTCTACCCGACCTGTCACTATGTGATGGGCGGCATCCCCACCACCATCACGGGACAGGTGTTGCGGGACAACACTTCTACGGTGCCAGGCCTGTACGCGGCCGGTGAGTGCGCGTGCGTTTCGGTGCACGGAGCCAACCGGCTGGGCACCAATTCGCTGCTGGACATCAACGTGTTCGGTCGCCGGGCCGGCATCGCCGCGGCCAATTACGCGCGGGGGCACGACTTCGTGGACATGCCGCCGGACCCGGCGGCGATGGTCGTCGGCTGGGTCGGCGACATCCTCTCCGAGCACGGCAACGAGCGCGTCGCCGACATCCGCATCGCGTTGCAGCAGTCGATGGACAACAACGCCGCGGTGTTCCGCACCGAAGAGACGCTCAAGCAGGCGCTCACAGACATCCACGCGCTGAAGGAGCGGTACGCGCGAATCAGCGTGCACGACAAGGGGAAACGATTCAACAGCGACCTATTGGAGGCCATCGAGCTGGGCTTCCTGCTGGAACTCGCCGAGGTCACCGTGGTCGGCGCTTTGAATCGCAAGGAGTCTCGCGGTGGCCACGCCCGCGAGGACTACCCCAACCGCGACGACGTCAACTTCATGCGCCACACCATGGCCTACAAGCAGGGCAGCGACCTGCTGAGCGACATCGCGCTGGATTTCAAGCCGGTGGTGCAGACGCGCTATGAACCCAAAGAACGGAAGTACTGATGGCCGACAGCGTCGGAACCGAAGAGGAAGCCGAGGTCGAGACCAGCCTGGAGCCGCCGCTGCCGGCGATTCCCGACGGGGCGGTGATGGTGACCGTCAAGATCGCCCGCTTCAACCCCGACCAGCCCGACGCCTTCGCGGAAACCGGTGGCTGGCAGAGCTTTCGGGTGCCGTGCCTGCCCAGCGACCGGATGCTCAACCTGCTGATCTACATCAAGAGCTACCTGGACGGGACGCTGACGTTCCGGCGCTCCTGCGCGCACGGGGTGTGCGGCTCGGACGCCATGCGCATCAACGGTGTCAACCGCCTGGCCTGCAAGGTGCTGATGCGCGACCTGCTACCCAAAAGTAGGCCGGGCA
Source organism: Mycobacterium sp. (assembly GCF_036273375.1). Classification (GTDB taxonomy): domain Bacteria; phylum Actinomycetota; class Actinomycetes; order Mycobacteriales; family Mycobacteriaceae; genus Mycobacterium. The sequence goes on from NZ_DASUHS010000238.1 coordinate 43,027, forward strand.
AGCGCCACAAAACCTTGACCATCACGGTCGAGCCGATCCGTGGGCTGCCGGTGGAGAAGGACCTGGTGGTCGACATGGAGCCGTTCTTCGACGCCTACCGGGCGGTGAAGCCGTACCTGATCACGACCGGCAACCCGCCGACCCGCGAACGCATCCAGAGCCCGACCGACCGGGCCCGCTACGACGACACCACCAAGTGCATCCTGTGCGCGGCGTGCACCACCAGTTGCCCGATCTTCTGGCACGAGGGCAGCTACTACGGCCCGGCGGCGATCGTCAACGCGCACCGGTTCATCTTCGACAGCCGCGACGAGGCCGCCGCGGAGCGCCTGGACATCCTCAACGAGGTCGACGGCGTATGGCGGTGCCGCACCACGTTCAACTGCACCGAGGCCTGTCCGCGCGGCATCCAGATCACCAAGGCGATCCAAGAGGTCAAGCGCGCGATCATGTTCTCGCGCTAGACGGCTTCGCGGCCGCGTGTCGTCGGATCAGGGCTTTGACTCGCCCCGCCGAGCACCCGCCACGTGTCCCGGGCCGACGCCGTCGTCGTCGCGGTCGGATTCCGGCATCTCCGAAGCCGGTTGTTCGTCTGCCGGAGACTGAGTCGCACCGCCAGGGGTGTTCGCCGGGCTGGGTGACTTGTAATCGGAATCCGCCTCGGGGCTCGTCGCGCCTGTGCCTTCGGGGGTGCTCGTGGCACTTTGTTGGCGTCCCTCGTATGGCGGGATCGCACTCCCCGTGTCTTGCGGAGGCAACTCGCCCGTGCCGCCGTAGGTGTCCGACGCGGTCGGATCGCTCATAGGCGGATTCGCGTCTTCGTCTACGGTTCCGGCCGGACGGTCCCCCTGGCCCCGTTCGGGAGTGTCCGTGCCGGTGTCGCGCACGCCGCTACCCAACTCGGGGTCATCGAAGTGTTCCAGCCTCGTATTGTCCGACTGTTGATCATCTTGAGAGGTCATAACCTGTCTCCTCACCCTCTCGTTACCCTGCCGCACCGGTTGGCGTGGCGAGGGTGAGAGTCGAGTACCCGGACCTATTGACGGGAAACACCTGCTCACGCCGATCGGACCGACCGTGCCGTCACACATTGCGGTCCCGCCTCGTCTGAGGCGGTATGACACAGAAAACTCGCATCGAGCCTCTGCCGCCCAAGCGCACCGGATTGCTGACCCGGATTATGTACCGGATCGCCAAGCGGCGCTATGGCCAAGTTCCCGAACCCTTCACCGTCACCGCGCATCATCGCGGGCTGATGATCGCCGGCGCCATGCACGAGACCATGCTGGACCGGGCGTCGAAGACGCTGCCGGTCAGCGTGCGCGAACTCGCGGTGTTCTGGACCGCCCGCACGGTCGGCTGCTCGTGGTGTGTCGACTTCGGGTCCATGCTGCAGCGCCTGGACGGCCTGGACATCCAGCGCCTGAAGGAGATCGACGACTACGCCAGCGGGGCGGCATTCAGTGACGACGAGCGCGCCGCCATCGCCTACGCCGACGCGATGACCACCGATCCCCACACCGTCACCGACGAGCAGGTCGCCGATCTGCGGGCCCGCTTCGGTGATGCCGGGGTGATCGAGCTGACCTATCAGATCGGGGTGGAGAACATGCGGGCGCGGATGAACACCGCGCTGGGCATCACCGAGCAGGGCTTCAATTCCGGTGACGCCTGCCGGGTTCCCTGGGCCAGCGACGATCGCAAGCGCGGCGTAGCCGGGCGCAGCGGGTCGTCGCCATCGGCCACGGAGCTCAACCAGCCCGCAGCGGGGAGCCGGTGAATTTGTCGGGGTTGGCGACATCCCATAGGGCGCAGACCTTTCCGTCGCGCACCGTCGCCGCCATGATCCGCGGCATCATCTCGCGATACCCGTCACTGGCGGGGCAGCCGGTCGTGTAGCCGCCCAGCTCGCCGTTGACCAGCCCCAGCTGATACGAGGTGAACATCGCCGGGCCGTAGCGCTGGGCCAGGCCGAAGAAGAATCGGGCCACCTTGTCCGCGCCGTGGATGACGTTGATTGCGGTGGGCGCCTTGCCATTCGCGTCGCCGGTCAGGATCACGTCGGGGTGCAGCAACGCCACCACGGCTTCCAGATCGCCGGATGCCATGGCGGCCAGCAACTTTCCGACCACTTCGTCGTGCGCCGGATCGGGTTTGGGTGGGGCCTCGGCCGCGACGGCCTTGCGGGCCCGCGACGCCAGCTGCCGGGCGGCGGCCTCGTTGGTTCCCAGTACCTGTGCCACCTCCGCGAACGGCACGGCGAACCCGTCGTGCAACACGAAGGCAACCCGCTGATCGGGTGACAGCCGCTCCAGCACCACCATCGCCGCGAACCGCGCGTCCTCGCCGGCCACCACCGCGGACAGCGGATCGGCCGCGTCGAACCCGGTGACCACCGGCTCGGGCAGCCAGTTTCCGGTGTAGGTCTCGCGTCGATGCGCGGCCGAACGCAACCTGTCCAGGCCCAGCCTGCTCACCACCGTGGTAAGCCAGGCCCGCAGGTCGGTGATCTCTGTTCCCTTTTTGGGATCCTGCCGGTGCCAGCGCAGCCAGGCGTCCTGGACGATGTCCTCGGCATCGGCCACCGTCCCGGTGAGCCGGTAGGCGACCGACATGAGATGGGGCCGTAGCGACTCAAACTCGCTGACCTGCTGCGCTGCGGTCATGTCGTCGAGCCTAGCGTTAGGCTCCAACAACATGACAGATCACCTCTGGCTGCACTTCGCCCGGCATGGCCCGGACATCACGCCGCCGATCATCACCCGCGGCGAGGGTGTCACCATCTTCGACGACCGCGGCAAGAGCTACCTCGACGGCCTGTCCGGACTGTTCACCGTGCAGGTCGGCCACGGCCGCACCGAACTCGCCGAGGCCGCCGCCCGCCAGGCCGGCACGCTGTCGTTCTTCCCACTGTGGGGGTACGCGACTCCCCCCGCGATCGAGCTCGCCGAACGCCTCGCCGGCTACACGCCCGGCGATCTGAACCGGGTCTTCTTCACCACCGGCGGCACCGAGGCCGTCGAGACCGCGTGGAAACTGGCCAAGCAGTACTTCAAGCTCACCGGCAAACCCGGTAAGCACAAGGTGATTTCGCGCGCGGTCGCCTACCACGGCACCACTCAGGGCGCCCTCGCGATCACCGGGCTACCGAAATACAAGGCACCGTTCGAGCCGGTCACGCCCGGCGGTTTCCGGGTGCCCAACACCAACTTCTACCGCGCGCCCGAGCCGTTCGGAACCGATCCGAAGGCCTTCGGGAAATGGGCCGCCGACCGGATCGCCGAGGCCATCGAGTTCGAGGGCCCCGACACCGTGGCCGCGGTGTTCCTGGAGCCGGTGCAGAACGCGGGTGGCAGCATCCCGCCTCCCCCAGGGTATTTCGAGCGGGTGCGCGAGATCTGCGACGAATACGATGTGCTGCTGGTCTCCGACGAGGTGATCTGCGCGTTCGGCCGGATCGGGTCGATGTTCGCCTGCGACGACTTCGGCTACGTGCCGGACATGATCACCTGCGCCAAGGGAATGACGTCGGGCTACTCACCGATCGGCGCCATGATCGCCAGCGAGAGGTTGTTCGAACCGTTCAACGACGGCGCCACCATGTTCCCGCACGGGTATACCTTTGGCGGCCATCCGGTTTCGGCCGCCGTGGGGCTGGCCAACCTCGATATCTTCGAGCGTGAGGGCCTCAATGATCACGTCCGGACCCACGCGCCCGCCCTCCGAGCCACCCTGGAAAAACTCTACGACCTGCCCATCGTCGGCGACGTGCGCGGCGAGGGTTTCTTCTACGGCGTGGAGCTGGTCAAGGACAAGGCGACCAAGCAGACCTTCACCGACGACGAACGCCGCACGCTGCTCGGCCAGGTGTCGTCGGCGCTGTTCGAGGCCGGGTTGTACTGCCGCACCGACGACCGCGGCGATTCCGTCATCCAGCTGGCGCCGCCGCTGATCAGCGGCCAGGCCGAATTCGACACCATCGAAGCCATCGTGCGTGAGGTGCTGACGCGGGCCCAAGCGCGGCTCTAAAGTCCTGGGCATGGCCCGCAAACCCCCGATCCACCCGGTGCGGTGGCAGCCGCCGCCGGTCGAGAAGTTGCCCGATATGCCGGACCCGCGCGTCACCGTCGTCCCGCTGCCCGGCAACGGTCCCGAGGATGTCGTCGTCGACGCGGCCGGCCAATTGTGGACGGGCCTCGAGGACGGGCGCATCGTGCGGCTTTCCCCCGGCTCCGACGACCCCACGGTCGTCGCCGACACCGGCGGGCGGCCGCTCGGCCTGCACATCGCCCGCGATGGCCGGGTCCTGATCTGCGACAGCCATCGCGGATTGCTCGCACTGGACCCGGACAGCGGCACGCTGGACGTGCTCGCGGAATCGGTGGCCGGCAGACGGCTCAAGTTCTGCTCCAATGTCATCGAAACAACCGACGGGACAATCTATTTCACCGAGTCGACGAGCGACTTTCATTTCGAGCACTTCACCGCCCCCATCGTGGAGGCCCGCGGGCGCGGCGGGTTGTTCCGGCTCGGCACGGACGGCACCGTCAGCACGCTGGTCGACGGGCTGTACTTCGCCAACGGGCTCACGCCGACGGTCGACGGGTCGGCGCTGGTCTTCGCCGAGACGCAGGCGCGCCGGCTGTCGAAGTACTGGCTGAGCGGGCCGCAGGCCGGATCGGTGACGCCGTTGGCGGTGCACCTGCCCGGCATGCCCGACAACCTGTCCACCGGCGCCGACGGCCGCATCTGGACAGCGATGGTCAGCGAAGCGAACGCGTCGCTGGAGTGGATGCTGCCGCGCGCCCCGATCATTCGCAAGCTGGTGTGGCGACTGCCCGAACGGCTGCAACCGCAGATCAAGCCGGAGATCTGGGCGGTCGCGTTCGATCCGGACAGCGGTGCGCCCGTCGCCGGCCTGCGCACCCGGCATCCGGAGTTCGGCTCGGTCACCGGCCTGGTCGAGGCGGCCGGCAAGCTGTGGATGAGCACGATCAGCTTCCCGGCCGTCGCTCATGTGGACCTTGCGGCCACCACGCTGTGAGCCTCGCTAACCGGCGGGCACCCGCCTGACCGCGTCGGCGGCCATCACCACCTCACGTGCGTGCGTGGCGGTCGGGTTGTGCCCGAACCGCGATACGGCGTTGCACAGCCAGGCCAGCGCCGACCGCAGCTCCGGGTCGGTGGCGGCGTCACGGTGCAGCTTCAGCTCCGCCAACACCTGGTCGAACCCGGAACGTCGTACCTGCGTTGCCTTCTCGACCTGCTTGAGCAGATCGTTCAACGCTCGCGGGCCGACACCGGGCGAAACGCCCGCGCCGCCACGATTCCGCCGCCAGGCGGACCAAAACCGATCGCGTGAAATGGCAAAACCCCTCCGAATTCAGTGCGGTGGGTGGCTTTCGGGCTGACCGCGTGCCCAGCGTATCGCGGCTTCGCCGGCGCCGCCCAGTAACTTCCGTCTCACCAGTCACAGCGCGGCTGCTCGGATTCGGGCCGCCGATCGCATACTGTGCACAGACGATGACCCTGTTACGTTCCGCATCATGCCTGGCAGCGGCGCTTTTCCTAATGGCCGCCCCGGTCACGTTGGCAGCACCGGCAACGATGCCGCTCGCGAAGGCTGAACCCGGTGCCGAACCCAATGCCGCCCCGGCGAACTGCCCGTACAAGGTGAACACCCCGGCCGCGGTGGACTCGTCGGAGGCTCCCACCGCCGGCGACCCGCCGATCCCGCTGGCGGTGCCCGCCAAGCCGGTCGGCGGTGACGCACTGGGCAGCTGCGGCATCGTCGCCGCGCCGAATACGCCGGCGCTGCCGAACGACGTCTCCGCGGACGCCTGGCTGGTGGCGGACCTGGACAGCGGCGCGGTCATCGCGGCCAAGGACCCGCACGGTCGGCACCGCCCGGCCAGCATCATCAAGGTGCTGGTCGCGATGGCCTCCATCAACGCCCTCAACCTGAACAAGTCGGTCCCCGGAACCGCCGACGACGCCGCCGCCGAGGGCACCAAGGTCGGCGTCGAAGATGGTGGCGTCTTCACCGTCAATCAACTGCTGCACGGGCTGCTGATGCACTCCGGCAACGATGCCGCCCACGCGCTGTCCATGCAGCTGGGCGGCATGCAGCAGGCGCTGGAGAAGATCAATGTGCTGGCCGCCAAGCTCGGTGGCCAGGACACCCGGGCGGCGTCGCCGTCGGGGCTGGATGCGCCCGGCATGAGCACCTCGGCTTATGACATCGGGCTGTTCTACCGCTACGCCTGGCAGAGCCCGACGTTCGCCGACATCGTCGCGACGCGGACCTTCAACTTTCCCGGCCACGGCGACCACCCGGGCTACGAGCTGGAGAACGACAACCAGCTGCTCTACAAGTATCCCGGCGCACTCGGCGGCAAGACCGGTTACACCGACGACGCGGGCCAGACGTTCGTGGGTGCGGCCAATCACGACGGACGACGCCTGGTGGCGGTGCTGCTGCACGGGACGCGGGTGCCGATCGCGCCGTGGGAACAGGCCGCGCACCTGCTGGACTACGGCTTCTCCACGCCACAGGGCACACAGGTCGGCTCGCTGATCGCGCCCGACCCGTCCCTGGCGCCGGCCAAGCACGACGCCGCCGCGGACCCGCTCGCCAATAACGCTGCCGCCGGCGGGATCATCGGATCCGCGGACGCCATGCCGATCCGGGTGGGCGTGGCGGTGATCGGCACCATCGTGGTGTTCGCGCTGATCATGATGGCCCGCTCGATGAACCGCCGACCGCAACACCGCTGAGCCGTGCCCATCGGATCGCGGCGCGGACTGCTGGTCGCGCTGACCGCTGCCAGCGTGGGCATCATCTACGGCTACGACCTGTCCATCATCGCCGGGGCGCAGTTGTTCGTCACCGAGGACTTCGGATTGTCCACGCGCCAGCAGGAACTGCTGACGACGATGGTGGTGATCGGCCAGATTGCCGGGGCGCTCGGCGCCGGAGTGCTGGCCAACGTGATCGGGCGGAAAAGGTCGGTGGTGCTGATCCTGTTCGCCTACGCGGCTTTCGCGCTGCTGGCCGCGTTCTCGGTCTGTATGCCGATGTTGCTGACGGCGCGGTTGCTGCTGGGGCTGACCATCGGCGTGACGGTGGTGGTGGTCCCGGTCTTTGTGGCGGAATCGGCGCCGACGGCGGTGCGGGGTTCGCTGCTGACGGCCTATCAGCTGGCGATCGTCAGCGGCCTGATCGTCGGCTACCTGACCGGTTACCTGCTGGCCGGCACTCACAGCTGGCGGTGGATGCTGGGGCTGGCCAGCGTGCCCGCAGTGTTGTTGCTGCCGTTGGTGATTCGGATGCCCGACACGGCCCGATGGTACGTGCTGAAGGGCCGGATGGACGACGCCCGGCGGGCACTGCTGCGGATCGAGCCCACCGCGCGCGTAGACGACGAGCTCGCCGAGATCGGCCGCGCGTTGAGCGAGGCCCCGCCCGGGACCGGGGGCGCGTCCTCCGAGATGCTGCGGCCCCCGTATCTGCGGGCCACCGTTTTCGTGGTCGTCCTCGGCTTTTTGATCCAGATCACCGGCATCAACGCGATCATCTATTACAGCCCCCGAATCTTTCAGGCCATGGGCTTCACCGGCAATTTCGCGTTGCTGGGACTGCCCGCGCTGCTTCAGGTCGCCGGGTTGGCGGCCGTCGGCGTCGCGCTGCTGTTGGTCGATCGGGTGGGCCGGCGGCCAATCCTGTTGTGGGGCACCGCCATGATGATCGTCGCCGACGTCGTGCTGATGGCCGTGTTCGGACAGGGTTTCGGCGGCACGATCGCCGGGTTCGCCGGCATCCTGCTGTTCATCTTCGGCTACACCATGGGCTTCGGCTCCCTGGGCTGGGTGTACGCCAGCGAAAGCTTCCCGTCCCGGCTACGCTCGATCGGGTCGAGCACCATGTTGACCTCCAACCTGGTGGCTAACGCCATCATCGCCGCGGTTTTCCTGAGCCTGCTCCATTCACTGGGCGGCGCAGGGACTTTCGCGCTGTTCGCGGCGCTCGCGGCCGTCGCGTTCGTCTTCGTGTACCGGTACGCGCCGGAAACCAAGGGCCGCCAGCTCGAGGACATCCGCCACTTCTGGGAAAACGGCGGCCGATGGCCGTGATCGCCGCGGGCACCATGGTGCTCGGCGGTCAGGTCTGCCACCCCGGCTGGCTGCAGACCTCCGGCAGACGGATCGCGGCCTGCTCGCCCGGCCCCCCGCCCCGCCCGGCCGACTTCGACTTCCCCGATTGCACCGTGGTGCCGGGCTTTATCGACATGCACGTGCACGGCGGCGGGGGTGCCTCCTACACCGACGCCGGCGGCATCGTCGATGCCGCCGCGTTCCACCTGCGGCACGGCACCACCACCACGCTGGCCAGCCTGGTGACCGCCTCGCCGTCCGAACTGCTGGGCGGGGTGCGCGCGCTCGCCGAAGCCACCCGGCGGGGCATCATCGCGGGTGTCCACCTAGAGGGGCCGTGGCTGAGCCGGGCACACTGCGGAGCCCACGACCGCACCCAGATGCGTCACCCGGACGCCGCAGAGATCGACGCGGTGCTGGCCGCGGGCGACGGCACGATCCGAATGGTGACGCTGGCACCCGAGCTACCGGGGGCCGACGCGGCGATCAGGCGTTTCGTGGACGCGGGAGTCGTTGTGGCGGTGGGACATACCGATGCCACCTACGAGCAGACCAGGGACGCCGTCGCGCTGGGTGCAACCGTCGGTACGCATCTGTTCAACGCGATGCCGCCGCTGCACCATCGCGCGCCCGGCCCGGCGCTGGTCCTGCTGCAGGACCCGCGAGTGACCGTCGAGGTGATCGCCGACGGTGTGCACCTGCACCCCGACGTGGTGAAGGCGGTGATCGCGGCGGCGGGAGCGGACCGCGTCGCCATGATCACCGACGCGATCGCCGCGGCGGGTCGCACCGACGGCGCGTTTCGGCTCGGCGCGGTGCCCATCGATGTCGTCACCGGTGTCGCACGAGTGCACGGGACGTCGACGATCGCGGGCAGCACCGCCACCATGGATCGGCTGTTCCGCACGGTGCATACCGATGCCGGCCTGGCCGCCGCGGTGCAGACGACCGCCGCGACGCCGGCGCGAGCACTTGGCCTGCAGCGAGTGGGCGTTCTGCGCGCCGGTTACGACGCCAATCTCGTTGTGCTGGATCAGCGTTTAGCCATATTGGACGTCATGGTGCGCGGCGCCTGGCGCGGCCGTCCGTCGGATGTTTGTTAGCATCGAGCCCGTCGGCACCCGACACCAGGCCCGTACCCGGCCAGCGACAAGACGGCGCCGGGGAGGTGCGTGATGGCCTGGCTCGTCTTGATTGCGTCGGGGATCCTGGAGGCGGTGTGGGCGAGCGCCCTGAACAAATCCGATGGCTTCTCCCGGCTCGGGCCGTCGCTGGTATTCCTTGTCGCCGTGGCACTTTCGATGACCGGATTGGCGATCGCCATGCGCACTTTGCCGGTTGGAACCAGTTATGCGGTCTGGGTCGGCGTCGGGGCGGTGCTCACAGTCGGCTACGCGATGCTGATCGGTGACGAACCGGCGTCGTTGATCAAGCTGGTGCTGATCGGCGGGATCGTGGCCTGCGTCGCGGGCCTGAAGCTGGTCGGCTAGCGATCGCGGCGGGTCAAGCGGGCGATTCGGGAAAGTGTCAGGGCACCAACGGCTCCCAGCGCCATCGCGGTCAGCGTCTGGCGGGTACCCCGGCCCTCGTCTATTTGCACGCGCGGCGCGATGATCGCCGGGGCCGGAGGGGCGACGGGTTGGCTGCGCGGATCATTCGAGGCCGTCGCCGCCCACGCCGCGCAGAACAGGACGAGGTAGGCCGTGATGTAAGCGAACACCATCAATCCCAGCACCGGGCCGAAGGTCGCGCCCGCCGGGCTGCGCAGCACCGCCTTGAGATAGATGGAGGCGACCTGTTTGAACACCTCGAAGCCGATCGCCGCGATCAGCCCGGCCCGCATCGAATCGAGGAGGCTGACCTTTTCGCGGGGCAGGCGGGCGATCATCCAGGTGAACAGCAGCCACGACACCAGCGTCGCGATCAGAATCGAGAACAGCCAGAAGAGCCAGTCGAACACCACAAACTGCGGTATGCCAAGCCATTTCAACAGCGCGGCCATGGGCGCAGCATGGCCGAAGGTGGTCAGCGCGACGGTGGCCACGATGATCGCGAACGTCCCCATCATCGCCAGCAGATCGGAGAACTTGTTGCGCACGAAGCCCGGCGACTCGATGTGTTGGTCCCACCACATCTCCGTCAGCGCCTGGCGCAGGTGCGATATCCAGCCCAGTCCCGCCCACACCGCGGTGGCCAAACCGATCACGCCGACCGACGTCCGGGCGTCGATCGCCGAGTTCATCAACTCCTGCAGCTGATTACCCAGCGTGCCGGTCACCTGGGAGCGGATGTGGTCGTCGATGCTGCTCAGCAGCTGGGGCCTGCGGGCGAGCACGAACCCGAAGGCCGCGAAACCGACCATGAGCAAAGGGAACAACGCGAAAATCGTGTAATAGGTGAGGCCGGCCGCAAAGAACCCGCCGTTGCGCTCGTCGAAACGCTGGTAGGCGCGAATGACGTGATCGATCCACCCGTAGCGGGCCCGCAACCGATCAAAAACGCCCGCCTTGGCCGGCTCGCTCATCGCACGACTCCAAAGGGAAGCGGTACTAGCTCCGTTGTGGAAGAAACCCAAGCCGATCGTAAACCCGCTGAACCGTTTTCCCGGCCACATCGTTGGCCTTTTCCGCCCCGGACGCGAGCACGGCCTCCAATTCGGCGAGATCGGCGGTCAGTTCGTCGACTCGGGCCTTGATGGGGGCGACGAACTCGAGAACCGCCTCGGCGGTGTCCTTCTTCAAATCGCCGTAACCCCTTCCGGCATAGCCTCCCACGAGCTCATCGATCCCGACGCCGGTGATCGCGGACTGGATGCTGAGCAGATTGGACACGCCCGGTTTGGCCTCGGTGTCGAAGCGGATCTCGCGCTCGCTGTCGGTGACCGCCGAGCGAATCTTCTTGGCCGACACCGCCGGGTCGTCGAGCAGGTTGATCAGCCCGGCATCGGTGGCCGCCGACTTGCTCATCTTCGACGTCGGATCGGCTAAGTCGTAGATCTTCGCGGTGGCCTTGGGAATGAGCATGTCCGGCACCACGAACGTCTCCGGGAAGCGGCTGTTGAACCGCTCGGCGATGTCGCGCGCCAATTCGAGATGCTGACGCTGGTCTTCACCCACCGGCACCAGATCGGTGTCGTAGGCGAGCACGTCGGCCGCCTGCAGCACCGGGTAGGTGAACAACCCCACGGTGGTGAAGTCGGCGCCCTGGCGCAGCGACTTGTCCTTGAACTGCGTCATCCGCGACGCCTGCCCGAAGCCGGTGAAGCAGCCCAGTACCCAGGCCAGCTGGGTGTGGGCGGGCACCTGGCTCTGCACGAACACGGTGCTGCGGGCCGGGTCGATGCCGAGTGCCAGATACTGGGCGGCGGTGATCAAGGTGCGGCGGCGCAGCGACTCCGGATCCTGGGCGACGGTGATGGCATGCAGGTCGACCACGCAGAAGAACGCGTCATGGTCGTCCTGCAGCGAGACCCACTGCTTGAGGGCGCCCAGCGCATTACCCAGGTGAAGCGAATCGGAGGTGGGCTGCACGCCGGAGAAAATCCGGCGTGATCCGGTAGCGGTGCTCATGATGAACCGATCTTTTCACGCGCAACCGTTGGGGCCGCACAGACCGACCCCCGATGTTGCGGTACCCGCGGTACCGCATTTAATGTCGGGTTATGACGACTCGTTCGCCGATCCACCTTGGTTCCGGAGAGCCGGTCCTGATGCTGCACGGATTCCTGATGTCGCAGACGGTGTGGGATCCGGTCGCGCCGCGGCTGGCCGAGACGGGTCGCTTCGAGGTCTTCGCCCCCACCATGGCCGGGCACAACGGCGGGCCCTATGCGGGCACCTGGCTGCTGAGTTCGTCGGTGCTGGCCGACCATGTCGAGCGCCAGCTCGACGAGCTCGGCTGGGAAACCGCCCACATGGTGGGCAACTCGCTGGGCGGCTGGGTGGCCTTCGAACTCGAGCGGCGCGGGCGTGCGCGCAGCGTGACCGGCATCGGCGCGGCGGGCGGATGGACGCGGTGGAGCCCGGTGAAATTCGAGGTCATCAGCAAGTTCATCGCGGGCATGCCCGTCCTGGCGCTGGCCCGGCTGTTCGGCCAGCGCACCATGAAGCTGCCGCTGAGCCGGCGGCTGGCGACCCTGCCGCTCACGGCGACGCCGGACGGCATCAGCGAGGATCAGCTGTCCGTCGTCATCGACGACGCCGCGCACTGCCCCGCGTACTTCCAGCTGCTGGCCAAGTCGCTGCTGAATCCCGGCCTGCTGCAGTTGGCCGACACCGCGGTGCCGGTCCAGCTGGTGCTGTGCGAGAAGGACCGGGTGGTGCCCGCGAGCAGATTCAATCGGCACTTCACCAACTTCCTGCCCCCGGGCACCAAGATCACCAAGCTCGACGGCGTCGGTCACGTGCCGATGTTCGAGGCCCCCGACCGGGTCGCCGCGACCATCTCCGAGTTCATCGACGAGTGCGGCACCGGGGCCCACCGGCAGCAACCACCGGCTAGCTAGCCAGCCGCTTTTCCAGGTTTTCCGCGATCGAGTCGAGGAATTCCTCGCTGTGCTGCCACTTTTGGTCGGGGCCGATGAGGATGGCCAGGTCCTTGGTCATCTTCCCGCCCTCGACGGTGGACACCACCACGTTCTCCAGGGTCTGCGCGAACTCCGTCACCTCGGGGGTGTCGTCCAGCTTGCCGCGGTGCGCCAGTCCGCGCGTCCAGGCGAAGATCGAGGCGATCGGGTTGGTCGAGGTCGGCTTGCCGGCCTGATGCTGCCGGAAGTGCCGGGTGACGGTGCCGTGCGCGGCCTCGGCCTCGACCGTCTTGCCGTCGGGGGTCATCAGCACCGACGTCATCAGCCCCAGTGAGCCGTAGCCCTGCGCGACGAGGTCTGACTGCACGTCGCCGTCGTAGTTCTTGCAGGCCCACACATACCCGCCCTCCCACTTCAGGCACGCCGCGACCATGTCGTCGATCAACCGGTGCTCGTAGGTCAGTCCCTCGGCCTCGAACTGGTCGGAGAACTCCTCGTCGTAGACGCGCTGGAACTCGTCTTTGAACATGCCGTCGTAGGCCTTGAGGATGGTGTTCTTGGTGGACAGGTACACCGGCCACTTGGCGTTCAGCCCGTACTTCAACGAGGCGCGGGCGAAGTCCCGGATGGACTCCCTGAAGTTGTACATCCCCATCACGACGCCGCCGTCTTCAGGGATGGACACCACCTCGTGCACCATGGGTTCGCCGCCGTCGGCGGGGGTGAATGTGATTGCGACGGTGCCGGGTTTATCGACCTCGAAGTTGGTCGACCGGTACTGGTCGCCGAACGCGTGGCGGCCGATGACGATTGGCTTGGTCCAGCCCGGTACCAGCCGCGGCACGTTCGAGATCATGATGGGCTCGCGGAAGATGGTGCCGCCCAGAATGTTTCGAATTGTCCCGTTGGGCGAGGGCCACATCTTCTTGAGATCGAACTCTTCGACACGGGCCTCGTCGGGAGTGATGGTCGCGCACTTGACACCAACGCCGTACTTCTTGATGGCGTCGGCCGCGTCGATGGTCACCTGGTCGTCGGTGCGGTCGCGGTGCTCGATGCCCAGGTCGTAGTAGTCCAGATCGATGTCGAGGTGCGGCAGGATCAGCATGTCCTTGATCGACTTCCAGATGACGCGGGTCATTTCGTCACCGTCGAGCTCTACGACGCGACCTTTGACCTTGACCTTGGCTTCGCCTGCCATGTCGAGTCCGGCTTCCTGCTCGGGGGCCCTAGCCTGTCGAAGCCGCTAGCGCCTCATTGAAGGTCTTGCTCGGGCGCATGATCGCCGTCGTCTTTTCGGTGTCTGGCCGGTAGTAGCCGCCGATGTCGACAGCCTCGCCCTGCGCCTCGGCCAGTTCGGACACGATGGCGTCCTCGTTTTCGCTCAACGAATCGGCCAGAGCGGCGAAGTGCTTGCGCAACTCGTCGTCGTCGGAATTCGCCAGTTCGGCCGCCCAGTACAGGGCCAGGTAGAACTGGCTGCCGCGGTTGTCAAGTTCACCGGTCTTGCGCGACGGGCTCTTGTTGTTCTCCAGCAGCTTGCCGATCGCGGCATCCAGCGTCTTGCCCAGGACCTTGGCGCGCTCATTGTCGGTCTTGATGCCGATATCTTCGAAACACGCTCCGAGAGCAAGGAATTCACCCAGGGAATCCCAGCGCAGATGGTTCTCCTCGACGAGTTGGTGGACGTGCTTGGGCGCCGAACCGCCCGCGCCGGTTTCGTACATTCCGCCGCCGGCCATCAGCGGCACGATGGACAGCATCTTGGCGCTGGTACCCAGCTCCAGGATCGGGAACAGGTCGGTGAGGTAATCGCGCAGGATGTTGCCGGTCGCGGCGATGGTGTCCTGCCCGCGCATCGCGCGCTCGATCGTGTACCTCATGGCCCACACCTGCGGCATGATCTGGATCTCCAGGCCCTCGGTGTCGTGTTCCTTCAGGCACGCCTTGACCTTCTTGCGCAGCTCGACCTCGTGCGGCCGCTCGGTGTCCAGCCAGAACAACACCGTCATACCGGAGTTCCTCGCCCGGGTGACCGCGAGCTTGACCCAGTCGCGGATCGCTTCGTCCGTGACGATGGGCATGCGCCAGATGTCGCCCTCCTCGACGTTCTGGGTCAGCAGAACTTCCCCCGTGTCGAGGTCGACGATGTTGGCGACACCGTCCTCGGGAATCTCGAACGTCTTATCGTGCGAGCCGTACTCCTCGGCCTGCTGCGCCATCAGGCCGACGTTGGGAACCGTGCCCATCGTCCGCGGATCGAACGCGCCGTGGGTCTTACAGAAGTTGATGATCTCTTGATAGATACGGGAGAAGGTGGACTCGGGGTTGACGGCCTTGGTGTCCTTCTGGCGCCCGTCGGCGCCCCACATCTTGCCGCCCGCGCGGATCATCGCCGGCATCGACGCATCGACGATCACGTCGCTGGGCGAATGGAAGTTGGTGATGCCCTTGGCGGAATCGACCATGGCCAGCTCGGGGCGGTGTTCGTGGCAGGCGTGCAGGTCGCGGATGATCTCCTCGTGCAGCGACGCGGGCAGCGACTCGATCTTGTTGTAGAGATCGACCAGTCCGTTGTTGACGTCGACGCCGAGCTCGTCGAAGAGTTCCTGGTGCTTGGCGAAAGCGTCCTTGTAGAAGATCTTCACCGCGTGACCGAAGACGATGGGGTGCGACACCTTCATCATCGTCGCCTTGACGTGTAGCGAAAACATCACGCCGGTCTCGTAGGCGTCCTGCATCTGCTCCTCGTAGAACTCGACGAGGGCCTTCTTGCTCATGAACATGGAATCGATGACGTCGCCCTCGCGCAGCTCGACCTTGGCCTTCAGCTCAAGGGTCTCCCCGCTCTTGGTCTCCAGCACCATCTTCACGTCGCGCGCGCGGTCCAGCGTCATCGACTTCTCACCGTGGTAGAAGTCGCCGTGCCGCATGGTCGCCACGTGAGTGCGCGATGCCGGCGACCAGTCCGCCATGCTGTGCGGGTGCTTGCGGGCGTATTCCTTGACGGCCTTGGGCGCACGCCGGTCCGAGTTGCCCTGCCGCAGTACCGGATTCACCGCGCTACCGAGGCACTTGGCGTAGCGCGCGCGGATCTCCTTGTCCTCGTCCGTCTTTGGACTCTGCGGAAGGTCCGGGATCTTGTATCCCTTCCCCTGCAACTCCTTGACGGCGGCGATCAGCTGGGGGACCGAGGCGCTGATGTTCGGCAGCTTGACGATGTTGGTGTCGGCGAGCTCCGTCAGCCGGCCCAGTTCGCCCAAGTTATCCGGCACCCGCTGCTCTTCGGTCAGATGATCGGGGAACTCCGCCAGAATTCGGGCGGCCACGGAGATGTCACTGGACCTGATCTCGATGCCCGCCGGCTCGGCGAAGGCGCGCACGATCGGCAGGAACGCGTAGGTCGCCAGCAGCGGCGCTTCGTCGGTCAGTGTGTAGATGACGGTCGGCTGTTCGGCGCTCACGGTCCCTCTCCCGGCGGCAATGATGGGTTGGAAATTTTGGGGGCTCAGCGTTCTGACTGCCACGTTAGCAAGGGTGTTTGGACACGTGTCGACCTGCACGTGCACCGCGATAGTTGGCACCGACTCGGCACAGTACGATAATCTTCGTATTGGTCATGAGCGCCAGCATCAAGCCCCGGCTTGCTGGCCGGCAACCCTCCAACCGCGGTGGGGTGCCCCGGGTGATGACCAGGTTGAGTAGCCAAACGACCGGCTATCCGGCAAGCGCGGGTCCGCCATGACGGGCCCCTGAGTAGACAGGGAAACGTGATGTGCATTCTCCCGGCCTTTGCGCGCCTCATCGTGTGTCGCTGCTAACCCGTGGCGCCGGCTGACGCCCCATTCCGGCGTCCCGGCCGTCGATTAGCAGATTCCCTACCAGCAGAAAGCAACCCCGTGACCTCCGACAACGCCGATCACGACACCGACCCGACCGCAAATTGGTCGTTCGAGACCAAGCAGGTGCACGCCGGCCAGCAGCCGGACACGGCCACCAGTGCCCGCGCCCTGCCGATTTACCAGACCACGTCGTACACCTTCGACGACACCACGCACGCCGCCGCCCTGTTCGGGCTGGAAGTGCCGGGCAACATCTACACCCGGATCGGCAACCCGACCACCGATGTCGTCGAGCAGCGCGTCGCCGCGCTCGAGGGCGGGGTGGCGGCGCTCTTCCTGAGCTCCGGACAGGCCGCTGAGACCTTCGCCATCTTGAACCTGGCTTGTGCCGGCGATCACATCGTCTCGAGCCCGCGGCTGTATGGCGGGACATACAACCTGTTCCACTATTCGCTGGCCAAGCTCGGCATCGAGGTCACCTTCGTGGCGGACCCCGACGACCTGGATTCGTGGCAGGCCGCGGTCCGGCCGAACACCAAAGCCTTCTTCGGCGAGACCATCTCCAACCCGCAGATCGATGTGCTGGACATCCCGGGGGTCGCCGGGGTCGCGCACACCAACGGCGTTCCGCTGATCGTCGACAACACCATCGCCACGCCGTACCTGATCCAGCCGTTCTCCCACGGCGCCGACATCGTCGTGCACTCCGCCACCAAGTACCTCGGCGGCCACGGCTCGGCGATCGCCGGGGTCATCGTCGACGGCGGCACCTTCGACTGGACGCAGGGCCGCTTCCCGGGATTCACCACCCCTGACCCGAGCTACCACGGCGTGGTGTTCGCCGAGCTCGGCCCGCCGGCCTACGCGCTCAAGGCGCGCGTGCAGCTGCTGCGCGACCTCGGTTCGGCCGCTTCGCCGTTCAACGCGTTCCTGGTCGCCCAGGGCATCGAGACGCTGAGCCTGCGCATGGAGCGCCACGTCTCCAACGCGCAGCGCGTGGCCGAGTACCTGGCCGGCCATGAGGGAGTGGTGTCGGTCAACTATGCGGGCCTGCCCGGCTCGCCCTGGCATGAGCGGGCAAAGAAGCTGGCGCCCAAGGGAACCGGCGCGGTGTTGGCCTTCGAGCTGGCCGGCGGTGTCGAGGTCGGCAAAGCGTTCGTGAACGCGCTGAAGCTGCACAGCCATGTGGCCAACATCGGCGACGTGCGCTCGCTGGTGATCCACCCGGCGTCCACGACGCACGCCCAGCTGAGCCCGCAGGAGCAGCTCAGCACCGGGGTCAGCCCCGGGCTGGTCCGCCTGGCCGTGGGCATCGAGGGGATCGACGACATCCTCGCCGACCTGGAGCTCGGCTTTGCCGCGGCACGCAAGCTCGGTGCGACGGCGGGGGCGTCCGGCACCGATCCGCAAGCCGTGGCGGCATTTTGAGGAGGCCCGCGGTGACGATCTCCGACGCTGCGACCCAGCCGCTGCCGGCCGAAGGCGAGACCGGCGTGGTGCGGATCGGCTCACTGACCACCGAAAGCGGCGCGGTGATCGACGATGTCTGCATCGCCGTCCAGCGTTGGGGGGAGTTGTCCCCGAGCCGCGACAACGTGGTGGTGGTGCTGCACGCACTTACTGGTGATTCGCACCTGACCGGACCCGCCGGGCCGGGACATCCCACGCCTGGTTGGTGGGACGGTGTTGCCGCGCCGGGTGCCCCGATCGACACCAACCGCTGGTGTGCGGTGGTCACCAATGTGCTGGGCGGTTGCCGCGGCTCCACCGGGCCGAGCTCGGTTGCCCCGGACGGAAAGCCATGGGGCTCTAGATTTCCACAGATCACGGTGCAGGATCAGGTCGCGGCGGACGTCGCCGCGCTGGCAGCGCTTGGCATCGACCGGGTTGCCGCCGTCGTCGGCGGATCCATGGGCGGGGCAAGGGCTTTGGAGTGGATCGTCGCCCAGCCCGACCGGGTTCGGGCCGGGTTGGTGATAGCGGTCGGCGCGCGCAGCACCGCCGACCTGATCGGCCACCTGACTACGCAGATATCGCTGATCCAGGCAGACCCGGACTGGCAGGGCGGCGACTATTACGGCACCGGGCGTAAACCAGACACTGGAATGGCGCTCGCCCGGCAATTCGCCCACTTGACTTACCGCGGCGAGCTGGAGCTCGACACCCGGTTCGGCAACGGCAGCCAGGGTGGCGAAGATGCGGCGAACGGCGGCCGCTACGCGGTGCAAAGCTACCTGGAATATCAGAGCGACAAGCTGGTCGACCGCTTTGACGCCGGCAGCTACGTGGCTTTGTCGGACTCGATGACCAGCAACGACGTGGGCCGCGGCCGCGGCGGAGTCCGAAAAGCATTGAGCGAGTGTCCGGTACCGGTCGTGATCGGCGGCATCACCAGTGACCGGCTTTACCCGCTGCGTCTGCAGGAAGAGCTGGCTGAGCTGCTGCCGGGCTGCGCCGAACTGGACATCATCGAGTCCATCTACGGGCACGACGGATTCCTGATCGAAGCCGACGCAGTCAACGAATTGATTGGGAAAACCCTCAAACTGGCCGATGAGCAAGGCGCGTGACGACTGTGACCCGTTCTCGCCAGGACCGCTCCCTATCGTTTGGCTCGGCGGCCGCGGCTTATGAGCGTGGGCGTCCGTCTTATCCCCCGGAAGCGATCGACTGGCTGTTGCCGGTCGGGGCGCGCCAGGTGCTCGACCTGGGTGCCGGCACCGGGAAGCTGACGACGCGGCTGGTGGAACGCGGCCTGGACGTGGTGGCCGTCGACCCCATCCAGGACATGCTGGAGGTGCTGCGTACCTCGCTGCCGGAGACCCAATCGCTGCTGGGCACGGCGGAGGAGATTCCGTTGGAGGACAACAGCGTTGACGTGGTGCTGGTGGCACAGGCCTGGCATTGGGTGGATCCGGAGCGCGCGATTCCGGAGGTGGCGCGTGTGCTGCGGCCCGGCGGGCGGCTGGGACTGGTGTGGAACACCCGCGACGAACGGCTCGGCTGGGTGCGAGAACTAGGTCAGATCATCGGCAGCGACGGCGACGGCGGCCGCACCCAGGTGACGCTGCCCGAGCCCTTCGCCGACCTGGCGCATCATCGGGTCGAATGGACGAGTTACCTTACGCCGCAAGCATTGATCGACCTTGTTGCATCGCGCAGCTATTGCATCACCTCGCCGACCGAGGTCCGCACCCAAACGCTCGACCAGGTGCGTCGATTGCTGGCCACCCATCCGGCGCTGGCGAATTCGACGGGCCTGGCGCTGCCCTATGTCACGATGTGCACCCGGGCGACACTGGGAGGCTGACCGAAGGTCAGGGTGCCCGTCGATGATCCCCGGCACGCATGGGTGCTGCAGTGGGCAGGTCAGGCCGCATTTGACGGCGACGATCTCGCCGCATCAGCACTCTCGAGATGATCCACGATGAAATCGTTTGCGGAAGCTTGCTTCCCAGGAATTCCAAAGGCGAGTTACCACTCGTCGTCGTCTTCATCGCGAAGGAGTTTCTCGGGGTGATGGAACGTGTTGATTCGCGGCTGGCCTCGGTCCAAGTGCGCGGGCGGGATCCATTCGGTGTCGCCCCTGGCATTCTTGCGGGTGGTCCAGCCTCCCGGTTGCAGGAGGCGGTGGTGAGGTCCGCAGGCGAAGGTCAAGTCGTTGACGTCTGTGCTGTGACACTTGGCGTAGTCGGTGACGTGGTGGACTTGGCAGTAGTAGCCGGGCGTGGTGCATCCAGGCGCCGAGCACCCATGGTCCTTGGCGTACAAGACAATTCGCTGCCCGGGTGAGGCCAGCCGCTTGGTGTGATAGAGCGCCAACGCCTTGCCCTGGTCGAAGATCGCCAAGTAGTGGCCGGCGTGGCGGGCCAGGCGGATCACATCGCTCATCGGCAGGATGGTGCCGCCGCCGGTCAATCCCCTGCCGGCCGCGGCTTCGAGCTCATTGAGCGTGGTGGTGACGACGATGGCGGCCGGCAAGCCGTTGTGCTGACCCAACTTTCCGGAGGCCAGCAGTGCGCGCAGCCCTGCGTTGAGGCCGTCATGGTTGCGTTGCCCGGCTGATCGAGGGTCGTGGTCGATACCGTCGCGGGTGGGTGCCCCGTCCACGCACGGCGTCTCGTCGAAGGGGTTGCACATGCCCGGTGCGGCCAGCTTGGCCAGCACGGCTTCCAGGGTGGCACGCAGTTCGGGGGTCAGCCATCCGCGAAGCGCGGACATGCCGTCGGATTCTTGGTTGCCCAGCGTCAGCCCGCGGCGGCGGGTCCGGTCCTCGTCGCTGAACGTCCCGTCGGGGTTGAGGCAATCGGCCAGTGTGTCAGCCAGCCCGGCCAACTGCTCGGGCCGATACTGACTGCCTTGCTTGGCCAGATCGGATTCGGCGCGCTCCCGGGTGAGCTGGTCGACCCAGCCGGGGAGATGATGCCAGAAGCGGCGGATCACGGCGACCTGCCCGGCTCCCAGCGTGCCCTCGCGCTGCGCCGTGGCGGTGCCCGCCAGTGCCGGTGCAATGGGCTCGCCGGTCAGTCCGAGGCGAGGTCCCAGGTCGGCGGCTTCTTTGATGCGCCGCGAGGCTTCGGCGCGGCTGATCAAGGTCCAGTCGGCGAGCGCGTGGGAAAGTTTGCCGCCGAGTTCCACCGGGCTGGCTTGGCGGGCAACGTGATTGATTAATTGATGCTCGGTGACCGGCAGCCGTCGGCGCACCTTCTCGAGGCGCTTCAAGAGTGCCAGGCACTCTCGCGGCGTCAACGCGTCGAAAACTCAAATCCCCTACGCCGTCGAGCGCGTCATCGAGGGCATCGAAGGCCGATATGATCGCGTCCCGATCGATGATGCCACCCGAGCTCATACAGCGAAACTATCCGAGCCCACCGACAAAACGGACGCCTGTGCCGCCACAGATTCACACTCGCGCAAAAACTTTCGCGCAAGTATCCACCCCAGAACATCAGCCGGTTGGAGTTGGCGAGTTACTTCACGCCGCACGCATGATCCGGCTTATCGCTTCCGCAGCTGCTCCATCACCTCACCAGATCTTCGGTTCGAGCCGCCCGCGTTCAGATCACGGTGTGGCGTCGATCTGCCACCCGGCCTTGCGCAATCGGGCTGCGTAATAGCCGACGTTGCGGACACGGCGAGCTCACGAAACGCTTATTGTGCGAACCTTTATCCCACCGTGTCGCAAACGTGACAGTGATAGCTCAGAGTTCGTAGGCGTGATTCGAGTGCCGCTGACGCACTCCATGGCGGACGGGGAGGCTGGCGTGAAGGCACTTGCACGAACTCATCAATGGGTCTGGGTTTTTCGTCGTCAGCCCCTTACCATCCGCCTGCTGGCCGCGGCCGCCGGCCTGCTGACCGTGGCCTCGGCGTTCGCGGCGCCGGCCGGAGCGGAGGGGAACGGTGACGACTTCATCGACGCGCTCAACCACGCCGGCATCGACTTCGGCGAGCCCGGAAACGCGATGTCCGTCGGCGAATCGATCTGCCCGATGCTGTCGCAGCCGGGTGGCAATTTCGCGGCGGCGGCGTCCAGCGTCGCGGGCCGGGGCATGTCACCCATGATGGCCCGCATGTTCACCACGATCGCGATCCAGACGTACTGCCCCCAGGAGATGGCAAACATCGCCAACGGCAACCTGTCCGGCGCCATGCCGCAGGTTCCGGGAATGCCCGGGCAGATGCCAGGCATGCCGGGACAAATCCCGGGCATGGCAGGCCAACTGCCCGCGATGGCCGGGCAGGCCCCGGCGCTGCCGCGGTTCTAGCGGGTGCCCAGCGGGTCGATGGTCCACGCGATATAAAACATTGCCGCCCCGACCGTCGCGGTGGTCATGAAGTCGATTCCCTTGCCGCGCACCACCAGAAGGCCGGCCCTGTCCTCGGACAACATCAGCCGCAACAGCGCCGCCACACCGACACCGATACCGATCAACAGCGAACCGCGACGCCAGAAGTTGGCCCCCACCAGGGCAAGCGCCACCGCAAAGATCAGGACCACCAACACAATTGGCCATTGGGCTCGCAGCACGGTGCGCGCGGTCATTGCCGCTCGGCCAGCTCGACGACGTTGGTCAGCAGGAACGCGCGGGTCAGCGGTCCCACGCCGCCCGGGTTCGGCGACACGTGGCCGGCCACATCCCACACGTCGGGGTGCACATCGCCGGCGAGCTTGCCGTCCACCCGGCTGACGCCGACGTCGAGCACGGCAGCGCCGGGACGCACCATCTCGGGAGTCACCATGTGCGGCACCCCGACGGCCGCGACGATGATGTCGGCCTGCCTAGTGAGCGCCGGCAGGTCACGAGTTCCGGTGTGGCACAACGTCACCGTGGCGTTCTCGGAGCGACGAGTCAGCAGCAGCCCCAGCGGGCGGCCGACCGTGACACCGCGGCCGATGACGACCACGTGCGCTCCGGCGATCTCAACGTCGTAGCGGCGCAACAGGTGCACGATGCCGCGCGGGGTGCACGGCAGCGGGGCCGGGTTGTTGAGCACCAGCCGGCCCAGGTTGGTCGGGTGCAGTCCGTCGGCGTCTTTGTTCGGGTCTACCCGCTCCAGCGCCGCGTTCTCGTCGAGATGCTTGGGCAGCGGCAACTGCACGATGTACCCGGTGCAGTCGGGGTTGGCGTTGAGTTCGTCGATGGTCTCGTTGAGCGTCGCGGTGCTGATGTCGGCGGCCAGGTCACGGCGGATCGAGGTGATGCCCACCTTCGCGCAGTCGGCGTGCTTGCCCCGGACGTATGCCTGGGAGCCGGGGTCATCGCCCACCAGGATGGTGCCGAGGCCGGGGGTGCGGTCCGATGCCCTCAATGCGGTCACGCGCTGTTTGAGGTCGACGAACATCTCGTCACGGGTGGCCTTGCCGTCCAGCGTGATTGCTCCCACGCTGACAGTCTGGCAGACATCGATGATGGCGACCCGCCGCGCCCGGCTCCGCCGCGCTTGCGATCGCCATTAGGCTCCCGGTATGTCTACCCCTCCGGACGTGTTCAGCCCCGCGAAGCTCGGTCCGATAACGCTGCGCAACCGCACCATCAAGTCCGCCACCTTCGAGGCGCGCACACCCGAGGCGCTGGTGACCGACGACCTCATCGAATACCACCGGTTGCCGGCGGCCGGTGGGGTTGGCATGACGACCGTCGCGTACTGTGCCGTCTCCCCCGGCGGCCGCACCGAGGGCAACGGGATCTGGATGCGACCGGAGGCCGTGCCCGGGTTCCGGCGGCTCACCGACGCGATCCACGCCGAGGGCGCGGCGGTCAGCGCGCAGATCGGTCACGCCGGCCCGGTGGCCAACGCCAAGTCCAACAAGGCGAAGGCCCTGGCGCCGGTCCGGTTCTTCAACCCGATCGGGATGCGGTTCGCCAAGAAGGCGACCCGCGAGGACATCGACGAGGTGATCGTCGGGCACGCCAACGCCGCCCGCCTGGCCATCGAAGCCGGCTTCGACGCCGTCGAAATCCACCTGGGCCACAACTATTTGGCAAGTTCGTTTCTGTCCCCGCTGATCAACCGCCGCGACGACGAGTTCGGCGGATCGCTGCAGAACCGGGCCAAGGTCGCCCGCGGCATGGTGATGGCCGTTCGGCGCGCGGTGGAAAAGGAGGGCACGCCCATCGCGGTGACCGCCAAGCTGAACATGACCGACGGCGTTCGCGGCGGCATCAGCACGGAGGAGTCGCTGACCACCGCCAAGTGGCTGGAAGAAGACGGCGGGCTGGACGCGATCGAACTCACCGCGGGCAGCTCGCTGGTCAACCCGATGTACCTGTTCCGCGGCGACGCGCCGCTCAAGGAGTTCGCCGGCGCGTTCAAGCCGCCGCTGCGCTGGGGCATGCGCATGACGGGCAAGAAGTTCCTGCGCGAATACCCCTACCGCGAGGCCTATCTATTGCGCGACGCCAAGCTGTTCCGCAACGAGTTGAAGATGCCGTTGATCCTGCTCGGCGGAATCACCAACCGGGAGACGATGGACCTGGCGATGGCGGAGGGATTCGAGTTCGTCGCGATGGCCCGGGCGCTGTTGGCCGAGCCGGATCTGATCAACCGAATCGCGGCTGATGGCGCAGGGCACCACGTGCATTCGGCGTGCACGCACTGCAACCAATGCATGCCCACGATCTACACTCGAACGCACTGTGTGGTCACCGGCGCGCCCGACGCTCATCGGTAAACCACAGGGCTGCAAGCTACAGTTGTGGCGATGTCAGCACCAGCCCCGCCAGCGCTAACCGTCCATCACGAAGGATCGGAACACACCTTCGCAGCGGGCCACGACGTAGTAGTCGGGCGCGATCTGCGAGCGGACATGCGTATCACCCACCCGTTGATTTCGCGTGCCCACCTGCTGCTGCGTTTCGATCAGGGCAAGTGGCTGGCCATCGACAACGGTTCGCTCAACGGCACTTTCGTCAACGGTCGGCGCGTGCCGGTCGTCGAAATCCACGACGGGCAACACTTGAACATCGGCAACCCGGACGGACCGCTGCTGACGTTCGACGTCGGCCGCCACCAGGGCATGGCCGGGCGCCCGCCCCGAACCGAATCGATGAACATCCCGGTGGCGGCACCGCCGCAGGCCGCGGCGTGGTCGGCACAGCCGGCCCCGCCCGCCGTCACTCCACCGCCTCCGCCGCCGCCCGGGCGCACGCCCAATTGGGCGGCGCCGCCGCGACGACCGCAGCCCGCGCCCGTGCAGCGGCACGGCCCGCCGGGTCACAGCATGTACGGGGGCGGCGGCGGTGGACGCCCGCCCGCTGCACCACCCCCGCCGCACAACGCCCCGCCCATCGCGCAGATGCCGGCGAGGGGCTCGGGGAGCCCACACACCCGCATGGCCCCCGCCTCCGCCAAGCCGCCCGAGGTGGCGAACCTGGCGACGAAGATGTTCCAGGCGCTGATGCCGTCGCGGTCCGGCGCGATTGCGCAGCCGGCCGGGTCGCAAACCATCGGCCGTGCCACCGACAACGACATCGTCATCCAGGACGTTCTGGCCTCGCGTCACCACGCCTTCTTGATCCAGACGCCGCTGGGCACCGAGATCCGCGACGCGCACAGCGTGAACGGGACCTTCGTCAACGGCGTCCGGGTCGGTTCGGCGGTGCTGACCGAGGGCGACGTGGTCACCATCGGCAACGTCGACCTGGTGTTCACCGGCGACAGCCTGGTTCGGCGCACCGAGGCGGCGACACGCACCGGCGGGCTGGAGGTCAGCTCCGTCTGCTACACCGTCGACCACGGCAAGCAGCTGCTGGACCACATATCGCTGACCGCCCGGCCCGGGACACTGACCGCCATCATCGGTGGGTCGGGTGCCGGCAAGACCACCCTGTCGCGGCTGATCGTCGGCTACACCAGCCCGACCTCGGGCGTGGTGACCTTCGAGGGTCACAACATTCACACCGAGTACGCCTCCATGCGCAGCAGGATCGGCATGGTCCCGCAGGACGACGTGGTGCACCGCCAGCTGACTGTCAACCAGGCCCTGAACTACGCCGCCGAACTGCGCCTGCCACCCGACACCAGCAAAGAGGAACGGGCCCGCGTCGTCGCGCAGGTGCTCGAGGAACTCGACATGACCCAGCACGCCGACACTCGCGTCGACAAGCTCTCCGGCGGCCAGCGCAAGCGCGCCTCGGTCGCCCTCGAGCTGCTCACCCAGCCGTCGCTGCTGCTGCTGGACGAGCCGACGTCGGGACTGGACCCGGCGCTGGACCGCCAGGTGATGCTGATGCTGCGCCAGCTGGCCGACGCGGGCCGCGTGGTGCTGGTGGTGACCCACTCGGTGTCGTATCTGGACGTCTGCGATCAGATCCTGCTGGTCGCGCCCGGCGGTAAGACCGCTTTCTGCGGGCCGCCCGACCAGGTCGAGTCCGCCATGGGGACGCGCAACTGGGCCGACATCTTCGCCAAGGTGGGTGCCGACCCGGACGAGGCCAACCGCCGGTTCAAGGAGCGCAACCACCAGTCGTCGCAGCCACCAACCCCGGAGAGCCCGGCGGATCTGGGCGAACCACCCCAAACCAACCTGTTCCGGCAGCTGTCCACGATCGCCCGCCGCCAGGTTCGCCTGGTCGTATCCGACCGCGGTTACACGATCTTCCTGGCGATCCTGCCGTTCCTCATCGGTGCGTTGTCGCTGACGGTGAAGGGCCCCCACCCCGGGCTCGGGCCGGCCGACCCGCTGGGCCCCGCCCCGACCCAGCCGCAGTACATCATGGTGCTGTTGAACATCGGTGCCGTCTTCATGGGCACCGCGCTGACCATTCGCGACCTGATCGGCGAGCGCGCCATCTTCCGGCGAGAGCAGGCCGTCGGCCTGTCCACCACCGCCTATCTACTGGCCAAGATCGCGGTGTTCTGTGTCTTCGCGACGGGCCAGGCGGCGATCGCCACCATGATCGTGCGGCTGGGCAAGGGAGCGCCGACGGCGCATCCCCAGTTCTTCGGCAACTCCACCTTCTCGCTGTTCGTCACCGTCGCGGGCACCTGTGTGGCGTCGGCCATGCTGGGCCTGCTGCTGTCCGCCATCGCGCAGTCCAACGAACAGATCATGCCGCTGCTGGTGGTGTCGATCATGTCGCAGCTGGTGTTCTCCAGCGGCATGATCCCGGTGTATCAGCGCGTCGGCCTCGAGCAGATGGCGTGGCTGACGCCGGCCCGGTGGGGCTACGCGGCGGGGGCGTCCTCGATCGACTTCCCGTCGCTGGTGAAGGTCAAGCAGATCCCGAGCAACGACCCGATCTGGCAGCACTCGAAGCACATTTTCGTGTTCGACATGTTCATGCTCGCGGCGCTGTCGATCGGCTACACCGGCTTCGTCCGCTGGCATATCCGGCTGAAACGCTGAGGCCGCTCACAGGCAACGATCTTTAATCTGGATGTGATGACTCGACCTGCGCAGCCCGTGCTGACGGCTCGATCTGACCGCTCCCAAGGTAGTTTCGCCGCCGGGCGCGACGTGGTCGTGGGCAGCGACCTGCGCGCCGACCTGCGCGTGGCGCACCCGCTGATCGCCCGCGCGCACGTGCTGCTGCGCTTCGATCAGGGGCGCTGGCTGGCCCTCGACAACAACTCGCTGAACGGGGTCTACCTGGACGGCCAGCGGGTGCCGGTCGTCGACATCCACGACGGCCAGACGATCAACATCGGCAAGCCCGACGGTCCGCGGATCACCTTCGAAGTGGGCCAGCATAGGGGCGACGTCGGCCTGCTCCCGCCGACCACGAAGTCGATCCCCATCATCACCGCTGCGCCCAGCGCCCCGGCGCCCCTGCGGGCGCAACCCACCGGACCGCGACCCGCGGCCGGCCCGCCCCGGCCCCCTGCGCATCCTCCAAGACCGCCCGCCCCGCCGCCGTCGCGCCCCTTCCCGCGGCGCGACCGACAGCGCAGGTCGGCCGTTCCGATCGTCCCGCCTGAGGCCGCGACCCGCGCCGTACCGCACTCCGGGCCGAATCCCGCCGCGGTGAATCCGCCCGTCGGCAGGAGCAGCGACGCCGGAGAATTCCCGACCACACAGGTCAGCGTTCCGGGAGCCGAGTCCGATCGCCGGCCGTCCGCCGGCCGCGGCGCCTCGATCGGGCGCGCGCTCAACAACGACATCGTCATCCACGATGTCCTGGCGTCGCGTCATCACGCCTTCCTGACGCCGACGCCGACGGGCGCCGAGATCCGCGATGCGAACAGCGGCAACGGCACCTTCGTCAACGGCGTCAAGGTTGGGTCCGCGGCGCTGTCCGAGGGCGACGTGGTGACGATCGGCAACGTCGACCTGGTGTTCCACGACGGCATGCTGGTCCGCCGCCAGGAGGCGGCGACCCGGGCCGGCGGCCTGGAGGTGCGCGAGGTCAACTTCGGCATCGACGGGAAGAACCTGCTCGAGAGGATCTCGCTGGTCGCCCGGCCGGGCACGCTGACCGCGCTGATCGGCGGGTCGGGTGCGGGCAAGACCACGCTGTCGCGGCTGATCGCCGGGTATGCCACGCCGTCGTCTGGCTCGGTCACCTTCGAGGGGCACGACATCCACAGCGAGTACGCCTCGTTGCGCACCAGGATCGGGATGGTCCCCCAGGACGACGTCGTGCACCGCCAGCTCACGGTCAGCCAGGCGCTCGGCTACGCCGCCGAGCTGCGCCTGCCGCCCGACACCAGCAAGACCGATCGCGCGCAGGTGGTCGCCCAGGTCCTCGACGAGCTGGGCCTGACCGAGCACGCGGACACCCGGGTCGACAAGCTCTCCGGGGGCCAGCGCAAACGCGCCTCGGTGGCGCTGGAACTGCTGACCGGGCCTTCGCTGCTGATCCTCGACGAACCGACCTCCGGCCTGGATCCGGCGCTGGACCTGCAGGTCATGACCATGCTGCGACAACTCGCCGACGCCGGTCGCGTGGTGCTGGTGGTCACCCATTCGCTGACCTACCTCGACGTCTGCGACCAGGTGCTGCTGATGGCGCCGGGCGGCAAGACGGCGTACCTCGGCCCGCCCGGCCAGATCGGCGCGGCCATGGGGACCGCCAACTGGGCGCACATCTTCGCCAAGGTGGGCGCCGACCCGGACGAGGCCAACCGCCGCTTTCTGGCCCAGAACAGACCCCCGCCGCCAGCGCGGACCGAGGCGCCGGCCGAGCTGGGCGTCCCGCCGCACACCAGTAAGCGACGCCAGTTCTCCACGATCGCCCGCCGCCAGGTCCGGTTGGTGGTCGCCGACCGTGCCTACTTCCTATTCCTGGCGGTATTGCCGTTCGTCATGGGCGTGCTCTCGCTGACCGTTCCCGGCAGCGTCGGTTTCGGTTATGCGGATCCGGTGAGTGAGTCGGCCGGTGAAGCGGGGATGATCCTGACCCTGCTCACCATGGCGGCCGTGTTCATGGGGACCGCGCTGACCATCCGCGACCTGATCGGCGAGCGGCCGATCTTCCGGCGAGAACAGGCGGTTGGCCTGTCGAGCACGGCCTACCTGCTGGCCAAGGTCGTGGTGTTCTGCACGTTCGCGGTCATTCAGGCGGCCATCGCCACGGCCATCGTGGTGCTGGGCAAGGGGCCGCCGACGCGCCCGGCGGTGCTGCTCGGTAATGCCACCTTCGAGCTGTTCGTCGGGGTTGCGGCGACGTGTGTGGCGGCGGCGATGATGGGCCTGCTGCTCTCGGCGCTGGCCCGCACAGGTGAGCAGATCATGCCGCTGCTGGTGGTGTCGCTGATGATGCAGATGGTTCTCTCCGGCGGCATGGTGCCCGTCACCCACCGGATCTTCCTCGATCAGCTCTCCTGGCTGGTGCCCTCGCGGTGGGGTTACGCGGCGCAGGGGTCGACCGTCGACCTGTGGACGGTGTCACCCGGCCCGCAAAGCCCGCGGGACAGCCACTTCGAGCACACGGCGGCGGCCTGGCTGTTCGACATGGGCATGCTCGCGGTGCTCACCGTCGCCTACGCCGCGCTGGTGCGCTGGCGCATTCGGCTCACCCGCTGAGCACTCAGCCGTCGCCGTCCAGCCGCAGCCCGTGGGCGAGCGCGAACGCCACGGCCTGGTCGACATCGACGCGGGCGCCGGTTAGCGAAGCCGTCGTCCACAGCGTCGGATCCACGGTGCTGCCGCGCAGGTCGGCGCCGTCCAGCCGGGTGCCGGCGGTCCGCGCGCCACGCAGGTCCGCGCCGCGCAGCACGGCCTTGCGCAGGTCGGCCTCCACCAGGCTGCTGTCCCGCAGCCGGCAGCCGCTCAGGTCGACGCCGCGAAGGTCGATGCCGCCGAGCACGGCCAGCGTGAAATCCACCTCCTCGAACGTGATCGGCCGCAGCCGGCACTGCACGAACACCGAGCCCAGCATGGTGCACTGGGAAAAGCTGCTGTGCCACAACGACGTCCGCCGGAATGTGCAGTTACGAAAGGCCGAACCGCGGTGCCCCGACTCGGCGAGGTTGGCGCCGCTGAAGTTACATTCGGTGAACACGACCCGCTCGGTCTGCACGCGGCTGAGGTCGTCGTCGGTGAAGTCGTGGCCCTCGAATTCTTGGTCGACCAACCGCGTGGTCAATTGGCCGACAGGCTGGCCAGGGCGTATTCGCTGACCGCGATCAGGGCGTCGGTCGCCGACCGGCGATCCCTGGCGTCGACGGTGATCACCGGGATGTGCGTCGGCAGCGTCAGCGCCTGGCGCACCTCGGCGACGGGGTAGCGGGGCGCGCCGTCGAACTCGTTGACCGCGACGAGAAACGGCAGGTTGCGGTGCTCGAAGAAGTCGACCGCGGCGAAGCTGTCCTGCAGACGGCGGCAGTCGACCAGCACGACCGCGCCGATCGCGCCGCGCACCAGGTCGTCCCACTTGAACCAGAAGCGGCGCTGTCCCGGCGTACCGAACAGGTAGAGCACCAGGTCTTCGGCCAGGGTGATCCGGCCGAAATCCATTGCGA
Organism: Mycobacterium sp.; assembly: GCF_036273375.1. Lineage (GTDB taxonomy): Bacteria > Actinomycetota > Actinomycetes > Mycobacteriales > Mycobacteriaceae > Mycobacterium. The sequence goes on from NZ_DASUHS010000238.1 coordinate 73,957, forward strand.
CGGTGGTGGTCCGCTTGTCCGGCGTGGCTTCGAGCGCGTCGACACCGGTCGAGGCGTCGGTGAGCATCGCCTCGGTGCGCAGCGGCATGATCTCCGACACCGCCCCGACGAAGGTGGTCTTGCCGGCCCCGAATCCGCCGGCGATCACGATCTTCGTCGACGCGTGGGCGCCGGAATCACGCTGCACGTCAGAGTGCGCGTAAGCCACGCAGTGTCCTTCCTATGAGTTCGTGGCGCTCATCTCTGGTCGAACGCTCGGACAACGTCTTGTGCACTCGAACGTAGCCGGACAGCACCAAATCTCCGACCAGGACGCGCGCAACGCCCAGCGGAAGGTCCAGCCGGGCCGAGATTTCGGCGACCGACGGGTGCTCGACGCACAGTTGAATGATTCTGCCTCTGGGGTCGTTGGGCGGCCACCGGTGCGTCAGGCCGGCCTGCAGCGACTGAATCGGCGCCTCGAGGGGAAGGTCGACCTTGGTGTCGGTCCGCCCCGATGTCAGGGTGTACGGGCGGACCAGGTTCCCCTTACGGTGCGCCGGCCAGGTCTCGGGAGTATCCATCGGGCTCAGGAGTGCTGCTCCACGGCAGACCGGCGGGTCGACTGGACCACGCCGCCCACCCGTTCGACCAGGACGGCCATCTCGTAGCCGATCTGACCGATGTCGCACGACGCCACCGCGAGCGTCGCCAGGTGCGATCCGTCCCCGACGCGCATCAGCAACAGGTAGCCGTTCTGCATTTCGACCACCGACTGCAGCACCTGCCCGCCCTCGAACAGCTGCGCGGCGCCGGTGGCCAGGCTGGCCAGTCCGGAGGCCACGGCCGCGAGCTGGTCGGCGCGTTCCCGCGGGAGATGCTCGCTGGCGGCGATGGGCAGCCCGTCGACGGACACCAGCAGCGCGTGCGCGACGCCGGGGACCTCGCGGGCGAACTTGGTCACCAGCCAGTCCAGGGAGTTGTCCGATGACGTCATTGTTGGTCGGATCCTTGGTCGGTCTCACGGGCGTGCGAGCGTCCGGTGCGCACGCCACCGAAATGGCTACTGAACGAGGCGCGAACCGCCTCGGGGTCGCGGGCTAGGGGTCCAGTGGCCGCGTGCTGCGGCTCCCGGTGCGACGGGGACCGGCCGTTCATGCCCTGCTCGGGCTCGGCCGGCTCGTCCTGTTCGACGCCGTCGGCGCCGCCGGGCACCAGCCGGGCGCCCGGCGTGCGCACCGGCAGGCCGTGGTCGGTGGTGTGCGCCTCGACGGGTTTTTCGTCGGCCGCGGCCGCCAGCGTCCAGCCGCGATCCCAAACCGACTGCCAATCCAGGTCGGGGCTGTTGACCAGGTCGTGTGGGTCGCCCAGCATCTCCGACAGCATCCGCCGGTAGATGACGTCGTCGTCGGCCGGACCCGTCTGGGCCTGCGGGGCCGACGGGATGGACGAGACCGGGGCCGGTCGCGCCGGCTGGTCGTGCCGGAACTCCGTGCGGCTGTCCGCCTCCCGGGAGCGGGCGGAGAAGAACGCCGAGGTGTCCGACGCCGCCCGGGCCGGCTGCGCCGACGCCGGTTTGGGCGCCGGTTTCGGCTCGGGCGCCGGTTCGGGCTTCCGAACCGCCGTGGGCGCCGGCTTGGGGGCGTTCTCCCACCAGGGGGTCGCCAGCTCGCGGCGCTGGCGGCGCGGCGGCTGTTCGGCGGGCGGGGCGGGCACTTCGGTGATGCCGCTGGAACCCGGGTTGCGGCGCGGCAGCAACGTGACGGACGGCCCGGACGCGTCCGGGGCGGTGCGCGCCGCCGGCTCCATAGGGCCGTCGTCCTGCCCGGTGTCATCCGCGGCGGCGTTCACGCTGGCGAGCTTCGCGCTCGGCGAGGAGACGGCGCGGATGTGGCGGGGTGCCGCCGACTCGGCGACGGCCAGGCCGGCGAGCACCGTCGGCGGCAGGTAGATCTCGGCTGTGGTACCCGAGCCCGATTCGTTGGCCGCCGGACCGCGCAGTCCCACCCGCATGCCGTGCCGGGCCGCGATCCGGCCGACCACGAACAGACCCATGTGCCGGGCGTTGTCGGGGCTGACGTCGCCGCCGGCCTGCAGCCGCATGTTGGCCATGCGCCGGTCGGCGTCGTTCATCCCCAGACCGGCGTCGGCGATGCGCACCACGACTCCCCCGTCGCCGCCGCGTGACGCCGAGACCCGGGCGGAGGTCGTCGGCGGTGAGTAGCGCAGGGCGTTGTCGATCAGCTCGGCGAACAGATGGATGGCGCCGCCGGCGGCCGCGCCGATCAGCGCACACTCGGGCATCCCGGCGAGTTCGACGCGGCGGTAATCCTCGACCTCGGACACCGCGGCGTTGATCACCGTGGCCAGCGGCACCGGGTCGCGCTGGTCGCGGGCGAGCTGCGCGCCGGCCAGCACCAGCAGGTTGGCGCTGTTCCGGCGCAGCCGCGCCGCAAGGTGGTCGAGCCGGAACAGGCTGTCGAGGCGTTCGGGGTTCTCCTCGTTGCGCTCCAGCCGGTCGATGAGCGCCAGCTGCTGGTCCACCAGCGTGCGGTTGCGCCGCGACATGGTCTCGAACATGTCGTTGACCAGCAGCCGCAACCGCGCCTCGTCGCCGGCCAGCAGCAGGGCTTGGGTGTGCAGCTCGTCGACCGCGTGGGCGACCTGGCCGATCTCCTCGGTGGTGTACACCGGCAGCGGGCTCGGAACGGGTTCGGCCCCACCGGCTTTCACGCTCGCGATCTCCTCTTCGAGATCGGTGTGGGCGACTTTGAGGGCGCCGTCACGCAGCATGCGCAGCGGCCGCACCAGGGCGCGCGCCACCAGCAGCACGATCAGCAGCGCGATCACGATGGCGGCCAGCACCAGGACGGCGTCCAGGATCGCGGCCGAGCGGCGCTCGGCGGCCTGGGCGTGCACCGACTTCGTCACCGACGCGGTGGAATCTTTGATGACCTGATCGGCGATGTCGTCGGTGGTCTGGATCGAACGCAGCAGGTCGCCGTTGTCGACGAGCACGCTGGCCGGATCGGACATGATCGCCATCCGGCTCACCATCTGCTGTTGCAGCGTCTTGGCCTGGGGCGATCCGGCGCCGAGTACTTCGCTCATGCCGAACAGCGTCGACGGTTCGGTGCCCGCCAGGGTAATCATCGACGTCCGCAGCTGCGGCTCGGGAAGCTCGGCCCCGCGGGTGATCAGGATTTTCTGCATGGTCATCTGTCCGCGGGCGCCGACCGCTCGGCTCAGGCCCTGCGCCTGGGCGCGGATCTTTTCGTCGTCGACGCGGACCGAGGCGTTGATGACGTCTTCGGCCGTCAACAGGATCGGCGCGTAGAGCGTCACTCGCTCCCGCAAACCGAGGCCGGCGTCGGACGCCTTGTTCACCAGCATCTGACCGCCATCGAGCAGGTTGCTCACCCCCGAGCTGACGTCGGCACTGATGTTGGTGTCGTCCAGCCTGGTCTGCAACTCGTACCTGCGCGCCTCATAGTTTTTCTTGGCGCCCTCGACGTCGCGTCCGCTGGAACTGGCCAGCAGCGCGACGTCCAGCGCCGACATGTACTTGGTGATCACCGGCACCACGTCGGCGCGGGTGGCGGCCACCCGCAGGCCGGCCGCGTTGGCCATGGCGCCGTGGATGCGCAGCACCCCGAACACCGTTGCCAACATCAGCGGGACCAGCACAATCGCCAGCACCTTCCAGCGCACCGGCCAGTTGCTCAGTGACCAGGTCGGTGGGCGTTTGGCCGGCGCAGCGCCTCCACCGCTGTTGGGTGCCGGCTCTACGACATCCGCCTCGGCCGGGTTGGTCGGGCGGCTGAACATGGTCACGTCATCGCGGCCGCGCGACCGGCCGCTGCGCTGACGCTGAGCGCTGAAAGAAACGAGAGGCTCATGAAACTTCCTGCTTTATTTGGCCCGCCCCGCGCCAAATACGCGTGTGCGTGTAGGTGTGGCAATCCGACGAGTATGACAGCCCGCGGCGCATGCCACCAGAATCGTTACTGAGCAGACAGGTCCCTCCAAGGTGACGCCGCACCCGCGGGGCCACCCCTGGCAAACACCGGAAGCGCGAGAGTCTAGGCGGGGCGAAGGAGCGCGACGAGGAAGTCGGAGTGGTCGGTGAACGGCCGCATATCCCAGGTCGATAGCAGCAGATCGGGCGCGAAGCCGGCGTCGACCGCGTCGTTGAGAAAGTCGGCGAACTCGTATTCGCGGTAGGCGCCGAAGCCGATCGCCGCCCGGCCGTCTTCGGCGACGTGGGCGCGTAACCGGCTCAGCACCTGAACCCGGGTGCTCGGGGCAAGGAACGCCATGACGTTGCCGGCGGACACGATCACGTCGAAGGGTTCGGCGATGCCGCACGCGGGCAGGTCCAGCTCGGCGAGGTCGCCGACGAGCCAGCGCGGGCCGGGATAGTCGTGCTCAGCCGCCTCGATGAGCGCCGGATCGACGTCGACACCGACCACGTCGTGACCGGCCTTCGCCAGATACCCGCCCAACCGACCGGGCCCGCAGCCGGCATCGAGGATCCGCGCGCCGCGTGGCGCCATCGCGTCCACGAAGCGGGCCTCGCCGGCCAGGTCGTCGCCGGCGCGGGCCATGGCACGGAAACGCTCGATGTACCACTGCGAATGCCCCGGATCAGCAGCGACCTTCTGCATCCAGATGCTCTGCTCGACCATGCGACCATTATCCCGTTGTGTTCAAGCTGATGTTCTACTCGCCGCGGATCCCGCCCAACACCGGCAACGCCATCCGAACGGCGGCGGCGACGGGCTGCGAATTGCATCTGGTCCAGCCGATGGGCTTCGACCTGTCCGAACCCAAGCTGCGCCGGGCGGGCCTGGACTACCACGACCTGGCATCGGTCACCGTGCACGCGTCGCTGGCGGCCGCGTGGGCGGCGCTGTCACCGCAGCGGGTGTTCGCGTTCACCGCGCACGCGCCCACCTCGTTCGCCGATGTGCGCTACCGGGCCGGCGACGTGCTGATGTTCGGTCCCGAACCCACCGGGCTGGACGCCGCGACGCTGGCCGACCCACACGTCACCGCGCAGGTGCGCATCCCGATGCTGGCTGGCCGGCGCTCGCTGAACCTGTCCAACGCCGCGGCGATCGCCGTATACGAAGCCTGGCGGCAGCAGGGCTACCCGGGCGCGGTGTAGCGACGAGTTCTGCATCAGAGAAGAGTCAGCATTAATATGCCTATCTTCATCACGATCGGTTACGGCGAAGAGGCCGGATACCACCAATTGGCCGACGACCGCAAACAGGCCGCGCACGCCCGCGACGACGAACTCGGCGCGTCCGGCGCGCTGGTCGGGCGAGCTGGAGATCCCGTCCAGGTGCGCAATCCGGACGGCGCGGGGGTACGGATCGAGCCCGGCCCCTTCCTCCGATCGGCGTTGCCGATCGCGGGGTTCGCGGTCATCGACGCCGAAGACATTGACGCGGCGATTGAGCGGGTCAGCCAGACGCCATGTGCGGTCGCGCACGGGGTCGTCGAGGTTTGGCCTCTTCAGACCTGATTACCAAGTGTCCCAGTGCGTGACCTGGTCGGCGGGCAGCCGCTTGGCCGGGCGAAAGTCGGTCCCCTTGGTGTAGGCGATCGGGAACAGCCCGCCCTGGCTGTATTGGTCATGGGGGATGCCGAGCACCTCGGCGGCCTGCTTGTCGCCGTCGTTGATCAGGTGCAGCGTGGTCCAGCAGGTGCCCAGGCCGCGCGAGCGCAGCGCCAGGCAGAAGCTCCACGCCGCCGGGAACAGCGACGCCCAGAACGACGCGCTCAGTCCCAGCGGCGCCTTCTCCACCCGTCCCTGAAGGCACGGGATCATCAGCACCGGCGCCTCGTGCATGTGCTCGGCGAGGTAGACCGCGGAGTCCTTGACCTTGGGCATCCGCTCGCCGCGGGTATCGCCCTCGGGGTACTCGGCCGACGGCATGCTCAGATAGCCGCGGGCGTTGGCCAGGTAGATGTCGGCGATCGCCTTCTTCTTCTCGGCATCCTCGACGAAAATCCATTGCCAGCCTTGCGCATTGGATCCGGTGGGCGCCTGCAGCGCCAGTTCGAGGCATTCCATCAGCACATCGCGGCCCACCGGCTTGTCGAAGTCGAGACGCTTGCGGACCGAGCGGGTGGTGGTGAGCACTTCGTCGACGGACAAGTTGAGGGTCATGAATGGAGGCTACATTCGCAACTATGGGCATCGAACTGACACGAGAGGTTTCCAGCAGGCTCAAGACTGACGACTTCGGGTGGTTGACCACAGTCGCCAAATCGGGACAGCCGGTGCCCCGGCTGGTCTGGTTCTACTTCGACGGCACCAGGCTGACGGTGTACTCCATGCCGCAGGCCGCCAAGGTCACCCACATCAAGGCGCACCCCGAGGTGAGCCTGAACCTGGATTCGGACGGCAACGGCGGCGGCATCATCGCCGTCGGTGGGACCGCGACCGTCGACGCAACCGATGTGAATTGCAAGGACGACGAACCCTACTGGGCGAAGTATGGCGAGCTCGCCAAGGAATTGGAGTCGGCCGAGGGTATTTCGATGGACGCGTTCAGCACCCGATTGGCGATCACCCCGACCAAAGTCTGGACCACCCCGGGCGCATAGAACGCCCGTCACCGAAAGTCGCGGGATTTGGAACCGACCGCCAGGGTGATGCGGCCCAGCCGTTCGGCGACGACGGTGATCGCGCCGCTGGCGTTTTGGACCTGCCCGCGCACCAGCAGCGCCGGGGCCGAGTTCGCCAGCTTGCGATGCCGTGCCCACACCCCCGGCACGCAGAGCACGTTGACCATCCCGGTTTCGTCCTCGAGGTTGATGAACGTGACCCCCTGCGCCGTGCCGGGCCGCTGCCGATGGGTGACCGCGCCCGCGATCAGCACGCGGTCGCCGTCGGGCACCGAGCCCAGCTTCTCGGCGGGCACCACGCCCATCGCGTCCAGATCGGCCCGCAGGAACTGTGTCGGATAACTGTCCGGGGAGACGCCGGTTGCCCACACGTCGGCGGCGGCCAGTTCCAACTCGCTCATCCCGGGCAGCGCCGGGATGTGCGACGACGATCCCACCCCGGGCAGCCGGCCCGGCCGCTGGGTGGCCGCGGCCCCGGCCGCCCACAACGCCTCGCGCCGGGACATGTCGAAGCAGCCCAGCGCCCCCGCCGTCGCCAGCGCCTCGGTCTGCGGCACCGAAAGCTGCAGCCGGGTCGTCAGGTCCAGCAGAGAAGCGAACGGGCCGTTGGCTTTTCGCTCGTCGACGAGTTCTTCGGCCAGGTCGTCGCCGATATGGCGGACGGCGCCCAGACCGAGGCGGACCTCGGTTCCGGCGTCGTGCAGGGTGGCGTGCTCCAGGCTGGCGTTGACGTCCGGGCCGTGCACCGTCACACCGTGCCGGCGCGCGTCGGCCACCAGCGATTGCGGCGAGTAGAACCCCATCGGCTGGGCGCGCAGCAGCGCCGCACAGAACGCCGCCGGGTGGTGCAGCTTGAACCACGACGAGTAGAACACCAGCGACGCGAAGCTCAGCGCATGGCTTTCGGGAAAGCCGAAATTGGCGAAGGCTTCCAGCTTTTCGTAGGTGCGGTCGATCACCTCGTCCGGGGCGCCGTGCAGCGTGCGCATGCCCTCGTAGAACCGGCCGCGCAGCCGTCGCATGCGTTCGGTCGAGCGCTTGGACCCCATGGCGCGGCGCAGTTGATCGGCCTCGGCGGCCGAGAATCCGGCACAGTCGACCGCGAGCTGCATCAGCTGCTCCTGAAAGAGCGGCACCCCCAGCGTCTTTCGCAGTGCCGACTCCATCGACGGGTGGTCGTAGACCACCGGGTCCAGGCCGTTGCGCCGCCGGATGTAGGGATGCACCGACCCGCCCTGAATGGGGCCGGGGCGGATCAGCGCGACCTCCACCACCAGGTCGTAGAACACCCGCGGCTTCAGCCGCGGCAGCGTGGCCATCTGCGCTCGCGACTCCACCTGGAACACGCCGACGGAATCGGCGCGGGACAGCATCTCGTACACCGCCGGCTCGGAGAGGTCGAGGCGGGCCAGGTCCACCTCGATCCCCTTGTGCTCGGCCACCAGGTCGATGGCATAGTGCAGCGCCGAGAGCATCCCCAGCCCCAGCAGGTCGAACTTCACCAAACCGATTGCCGCACAGTCATCTTTGTCCCACTGCAGGACGCTGCGGTTCTCCATGCGCGCCCACTCCACCGGGCACACGTCGGCGATCGGGCGGTCGCAGATCACCATGCCGCCGGAATGAATACCCATGTGTCGCGGCAGGTTCCGGATCTGGTTCGCCAGGTCGACCACCGGTTCGGGAATGCCCTCCACGTCGGGCGCTGGGTCACTTGAATTGGGGCCAAGCCCGTTCCAGTGGCTGATCTGCTTGCTCCACGCGTCCTGCTGGCCCTGCGAGAAGCCCAGGGCGCGGGCCATGTCGCGCACCGCGATCTTGCCCCGGTAGGTGATGACGTTGGCGACCTGGGCGGCGTAGTCGCGGCCGTATTTGTCGTAGACGTACTGGATGACCTTTTCGCGCTGATCGGATTCGATGTCCATGTCGATGTCGGGCGGCCCGTCGCGGGCCGGCGACAGAAAGCGCTCGAACAGCAACTCGTTGGCCACCGGGTCGACGGCGGTGACACCAAGGGCGTAACAGACCGCGGAGTTGGCCGCCGATCCCCGGCCCTGGCACAGGATGTTGTTGTCCCGGCAGAACCGGGCGATATCGTGCACCACCAGGAAATAGCCCGGAAACGTCAGCTGGGCAATGACTTTCAGTTCGTGTTCGATCTGGGCATACGCGCGCGGCGCGTGCTCGGCCGACCCGTAACGGTCGCGCGCCCCGGCCATGGTCAACTGCCGCAGCCAGCTGTCCTCGGTGTGCCCGTCGGGCACGTCGAACGGCGGCAGCTGCGGCGCGATGAGCGCCAGCCCGAACGCGCACTGCTCGCCCAGCTCGGCGGCCGCGGTCACCACGTCGGGCCGCTGCCCGAACAGTCGGGCCATCTCCTCACCCGAGCGCAGGTGCGAACCGCCCAGCGGAGCCAGCCACCCGGCGGCCGAATCCAGCGACTGCCGGGCACGGATGGCGCCCATCGCCATGGCCAGCCGGCGCCGCGACGGCCCCGCGAAATGCGCGCCGGTGGTGGCGACGACGCCGACACCGAAGCGTGGGGCCAGCGCGGCCAGCACCCCGTTGCGTTCGTCGTCGAGCGGTTGACCGTGATGGGTCAGCTCGATGCTTACCCGGTGAGCACCGAACCGTTCCACCAGATCGGCCAGCGCCCGCTCCGCCGCCGATGGGCCGCCCTCGGAAAGTGCTTGGTGGACATGACCTTTGCGACAGCCTGTCAGGATGTGCCAGTGCCCGCCGGCGGCCTCGGTCAGCGCGTCGAAATCGTAGCGGGGCTTGCCTTTCTCGCCGCCGGCCAGATGCGCCGCGGCCAGTTGCCGCGACAACCGCCGGTAGCCCTCCGCGCCGCGGGCCAGCACCAGCAGGTGCGGGCCGGGCGGATCCGGCTGCTCGGTGCGGGCACCCGGGCCAAGCGACAGTTCGGCGCCGAACACGGTGCGCATGTCGAGCTCGGCCGCCGCTTCGGCGAACCGCACCGCCCCGTACAAGCCGTCGTGGTCGGTGAGCGCCAGGGCGCGCAGGTCCAGCCGGGCCGCCTCCTCGACCAGCTCCTCGGGTGTGCTCGCCCCGTCCAGGAAGCTGAACGCCGAATGCGCATGAAGTTCGGCATAAGCGACGGACGAGCGAGACGCCCGGCCGTCATCCGGCGGCTGATACGTCGCGCGCCTGCGCGACAGCGGGCCGTCGGATTCCGGACCCGCCGACTCCCCGGCATGGCGCGGCTTGCTGTCGAGCACCCGCTCCATTTCCGCCCAGCTCGGCGGCCCGTTGAACCAGCCCACGGATGCGAGTATATCGAACTGGTGTTCGATATAACCGCGGCTCAGCACAACGGTTGTTAAGCCGATCTTCAACTCTTAAACAAGGTTTTAACGCGCGGGTACTACCGCGGATCACGAGGTCGAAAGATACTGGCACAAGTTCAACAAAGCGGACTACAGCGGGAGCCGGCATGGCACAGACATTGGACACGGCATTCCTTCAAGCCCACGATCCGGATCGGCACGCGAGCTTGGCGATTGGCGCGGTGGCCATCGTCGACGGCACCGCGCCCGACTACGAGCGGCTCAAACGCCTTCTGGCGGAACGCATCCTGCCGATCGCACGGTGCACGCAGCTGCTGCGGGCTCATCCGCTGAACCAGGAATGGATCGACTGCCCGGACTTCGACCTGGCCCACCACGTGCGCCGGGTAGCCATTCCCCACCCCGGCGACGAGGCCGAGCTGTCCAGGGCCATCACCTACGCCCTGGAACGGCCCCTCGATCTGGACCGCCCACCGTGGGAGTGCTGGGTCATCGAGGGCCTGATGGGCAACCGGTGGGCGATCCTGATGAAAACCCATCACGGCATGCTCGACGGCAACTCGGCCGCCCGCCTGATCAGCAGGCTGTGCGACGACGCCGACGCCGATACCTTCGCCAACAACGCTACGGGAAAACAGGTTTCGCCACCGGTAGCGAGCAAGCCGGGCTGGGTGGACGCGCTGTGGCGGGCTTCGTCGGCCGCCGGCAACCTCACCGGCGCACTGGTCGGCGCGATGTGGCCGGCCGTGCGCACCGAGGCGGTCACCGCCTCGCGGCGCTACAGCACGGTGCGGGTCCCGATCGCCGACGTCGACAGCGTCTGCCGCAAGTTCGGTGTCAGCGCCAACGACGTCGCGCTCGCCGCCGTCACCGAGGGATTCCGCACGGCGCTGCTCGGGCGCGGCGAGGAACCGCGGGCGGACTCGCTGCGTACCCTGGCGCCGATGCCGGTCCGCTCGGCGATGCTCTCGCACCTGCCCGTCGAGCACGACGACCCGGTGCGGCGGTTGCAGACGGTGCATACCAGGTGGCAGGCCAAGCAGACCGCCCAGCCGCGACCGGTCGGCATCGTGGAGTCGGTGATCGGCTTCCTGCCAACCGTGTTGCGCAGCAACGTCTTACAATTGCTCTCCCGCCTTCCGCAGCGCGCCATCGTGACCCTGGCCACCAACGTGCCCGGGCCGCGGAGTCACCTTCAGGTGATGGGCCAGACGTTGGAACGGCTGCTGCCGATCCCCCCGACCGCCACGGCACTGCATACCGGCGTCGCGGTGTTGAGCTACGGCGACGAACTGGTCTTCGGGATCACCGCCAAACAGGGCGACGCGTTCGACGTCCAGCAGCTGGCCGCCGGCATCGAGTTGGGCATGGCGCGCCTGGTGGCCCTCGGCGACGATTCCGTGCTGGTGTTTGCGCGCAGGCGTTCCGCGCGCCCGGTAATCCGCCCCGTGCCGCCGACGCATCCGTCGGCGCCGGGTCGCGCGCGTCGCTGACCCGTTCTCCACGCGGCTGACCACCGTGAGAAGGTTGGTCAATGGGCAAGTTCGGGCCGGTCATCATCGACCCGCGCCGCCATGACGCGGTGCTGTTCGACACCGAAACCGCGCTGGGCTCCCCGCTGGCCACACAGCTGCGCGAGAGCGAGCTGGGCATCGCCGTCATTTCGGCGGACGGTCCGGTGCAGGCGGCCAACCGTCTGCGGGTGCGCCCCGGCCGCTGCGTCGTGATCGCCGGGGACGCCGCGGGCGTCGAGGCCGCGCGCGCCGACGGCTTCGCGTTGGTGATCGGCGTCGCACCGGCCGGGCACGGCGATGCGGTGCGCGAGGCGGGGGCCGACGCGGTGGTCGCCGACCGGGGCGACGTCACCGTGCGGACCGGCGACCGCCGCATGTCGCAGCTGCCCGATGCGTTGCAGGCCTTGGCCGATGGGCTGGCCGACCGGCGACCGGCGGTGTTCTTCGACTTCGACGGCACACTCTCCGACATCGTCGATGACCCGGACTCGGCGCGGCCCGTCACCGGGGCCACCGACGCGCTGGAGAAGCTGGCCGCGCGGTGCCCCGTCGCGGTGCTGTCCGGCCGCGATCTCGCCGACGTGACGAAACGCGTTGGCGTGCCTGGCGTCTGGTATGCCGGTAGCCACGGTTTCGAGCTGACCGCCCCCGACGGCAAGCACCACCAGAACGACGACGCGGCCGCCGCCATCCCGGTGCTCGAGCAGGCGGCCGGTCAGCTGCGCGACCAGCTCGGCGCGATTGCCGGTGTTGTGGTGGAGCACAAGCGATTCGGGGTGGCCGTGCACTATCGTAAGGCCGCGCGCGACCGCGTCGGCGAGGTGCTGGCGGCGGTGCGCGCCGCTGGTCGCCGCGACGAGCTTCGGGTCACCACCGGCCGCGAGGTCATCGAGCTGCGCCCAGACCTGGACTGGGACAAGGGAAAAACGCTGCGCTGGGTGATCGATCACCTGCACGAGGCCGGGTCGGTTTCGCTGACGCCGGTCTACCTCGGCGACGACATCACCGACGAGGACGCGTTCGACGCGGTGCTCGCCGATGGGGTGCCGATCCTGGTGCGGCACGGCGACGACGGAGACCGCGCCACCGCGGCCCTGTTCGCGCTGGACAGTCCCGCTCGGGCCGCCGAATTCACCGACTTGCTGGCGGATCAGCTGGCGCGCTAGCGGCGGTCGCAAGCGCGGCCGTGGCGATCGCAAGCGCGGCGCGGCCGGGTGAAGCGGGTCGCCACGATCAGCGCAGCCGGGCGCAGCGGGCCGCCGCCATCAGCGCTAGGCGTATTCCACCGCGCCGTCGTCGAGCACCACCCGCGTGTCGGCCCCGTCGGGGCCGCAAGCCTCGGTGCGGAACACCGCCTTGCCTGGATCGGTCCGCCAGATCAGCGTGGTCAGTGTCTCGCCGGGGAACACCGGCGAGGTGAACCGCGAGGCGATCGAGGTGATGTTGGCCGCGAGGCCCTGGCCCAGCTCGGATACCAGCGCGCGACCCGATACCCCGTAGGTGCACAGCCCGTGCAGGATCGGCTTGGGGAAGCCGGCCAGCTCCCGGGCGAACCACGGGTCGCTGTGCAGCGGGTTGCGGTCACCGGAGAGCCGGTAGATCAGCGCCTGGTCCTCGCGGGTGGGCAGCGAGATGCGCGCGTCGGGCTCGCGGTCCGGGAATTCCGGTGCGACGGGCCGCTGACCCGGCATGCCCCCGAAGCCGCCCTCGCCCCGGATCACCAGGGTGGTGAGCGTCTCGGCGATCAGCTGCCCGGATTCCGGCTCGGTGCCCCGGCCGCGCAACACCAGGATCGCGTTCTTGCCCTCGCCCTTGTCCTGGATGTCGGCGACCTCGGAAACCACCGAGAGCTTGCCCGCGGGCGGCAGCGGCGCATGCAGCCGGATGCTCTGCGAGCCGTGTAACAGCATGGCCCAGTTGAACTTTCCGACCAGGCCGGCCGCGCCGAAGGCCGGGCAGCAGATGACCGCATACGTGGGCAGCACCTGCTGGTCGATGTCGTGGCTGTTCTCGGTCGTGAAAGGCAGGTCGTCGACCCCGGCGCCCACACCGAGCGCGTAGAGCAGCGTGTCCCGGTCGGTCCATTCGAACTGCATGGGCTCGGTGACCGCCCCGACGGCACTCGGATCAATCGCCATGGAAGTCTCCTGATCGTTGGTAGGGATCCTCGGTCCACTCTGGCATCCGGCGAAATCGCGGCGCGACCAAGGCCCGTTGCTGCCGGCCGAGGTGTCAATCAACACCGCCCTGAGCGCCGCCTCGATCATCACCCGAGCCGACCTCCCCGAGGCCGCGCGGTAACAAACCAGCGCAAACCCTTCCCACCGGAGCCGTCGGCAGGGCAGGCTATCGACATGCCCAAGCGCAGCATGATCCGGAAAGCCGCGGTAGCGCTCGCTGCGCTCACCGCCACGATGATCGTCGCCGGCTGCGGTGGTTCCCCGCAGGCCAAGTCCATCACCGTGACATTCATCCGGCACGCCCAATCCGAGGCCAACGTCGGCGGCACCATCGACACCGAGGTGCCGGGGCCGGGCCTGACCCCGGAGGGTAAGGGGCAGGCCGAACAGCTCGCGCACCAACTTGGCCGCAAGGACTACGACAGCGTCTACGCCTCCACGATGACCCGGGCTCAGCAAACCGCCGCCCCGTTGGCTGCCGAGCTCGGCAAGCAGGTGGAGGTCCTGCCCGGCATCCAGGAGATCAACGCCGGCTGGTACAACGGCAAACCCGAGTCGATGGCGAAGTCGACGTACATGCTGGCGCCGGTGAACTGGATCAACGGCGACGTGTCCGACAGCATCCCCGGTTCGGTCAGCGGCAAGGAGTTCAACGACCAGTTCACCGCGGCGATCAACAAGATCTACAACAGCGGCCACCACAACCCGGTGGTGTTCTCGCACATGAACGCGATCATGGTGTGGACGCTGATGAACGCGCAGCACGCCAAGGACAGCCTGATGAACAGCCACCCGATTCCCAACACGGGCCACGTGGTGATCAGCGGTAACCCGATGACCGGCTGGACGCTGGTCGACTGGGACGGGATCCGCGACTTCCACAACTAGTGGCGTAGCCGGGATCACAGTTGACGTGCGCGGCTGCCACCGCCACCATGTCTTCATGCGGTATGTCGTTACCGGCGGTACCGGGTTCATTGGTAGCCGTGTCGTGTCTCGTCTTCTGGAAACCCGTCCCGATGCGCAACTGTTTGTGCTCGTGCGACGGCAGTCGCTGGGCCGCTTCGAGCGGCTCGCCGAACCCTGGGGCGAGCGGGTGAAGCCGCTGGTCGCCGGGCTGCCGGAGCTGGAGCTGAGCGACGAGGTGCTCGCCGAGCTGGGCGAGATCGACCACGTGGTGCACTGTGCGGCGATCTACGACATCACCGCCGGCGAGCCCGAGCAGCGGGCCAGCAACGTCGAGGGCACCCGCGCGGTGATCGGGCTGGCGCAGCGGCTGGACGCGACGTTGCACCACGTGTCATCGATCGCGGTGGCCGGCGATTTCGCCGGCGAATACACCGAGGACGATTTCGACGTCGGCCAGCAGCTGCCGACGCCGTATCACCAGACCAAGTTCGAGGCGGAGCTGCTGGTGCGCTCGGCGCCCGGACTGCGTCATCGCATCTACCGCCCGGCGGTGGTGGTGGGCGATTCACGCACCGGCGAGATGGACAAGGTGGACGGGCCGTACTACTTCTTCGGCGTGCTGGCCAAGTTGGCCGTGCTCCCGTCGTTGACCCCGATCCTGCTGCCCGACACCGGCCGCACCAACATCGTCCCGGTCGACTACGTCGTCGACGCACTGGTCGCGCTGATGCATGCCGACGGCCGGGACGGACAGACATTCCACCTGACCGCCGAGAAAACCATTGGCCTGCGCGGCATCTACCGCGGCGTGGCCAAGGCGGCCGGGCTGCCGCCGCTGCGCGGTTCGCTCCCCCGCTCGGTGGCTGCCCCGGTGCTCAAGGTGCGCGGACGCGCCAGGGTGGTGCGCAACATGGCGGCCACTCAGCTCGGCATCCCCGCCGAGGTGTTCGACGTCGTCGACCTGGCCCCCACCTTTGTCAGTGAGAAGACTCGAAACGCCCTGCAGGGCACCGGCATAGACGTTCCGGAGTTCTCCAGCTATGCGCCCAAGCTATGGCGGTACTGGGCAAAGTACCTCGATCCGGACCGGGCGCGCCGCGACGATCCTCAGGGACCGTTGCAGGGCCGGCACGTCATCATCACCGGCGCGTCCAGCGGCATTGGCCGGGCGGCGGCGATCGCTATCGCCGAGCGGGGCGCAACCGTGTTCGCGCTGGCCCGCAACGGCGAGGCACTGGATGCGCTGGTCGCCGAGATTCGCGCCAATGGTGGTGCCGCCCATGCCTTTACCTGCGATGTCACCGATTCCGCGTCGGTGGAACACACGGTCAAAGACATCCTGGGGCGCTTCGACCACGTCGACTACCTGGTGAACAACGCCGGGCGGTCGATCCGCCGCTCGGTGGTCAACTCCACCGACCGGCTGCACGATTACGAACGGGTGATGGCGGTCAACTACTTCGGCGCGGTGCGGATGGTGCTAGCGCTGTTACCGCATTGGCGCGAGCGCCGATTCGGTCACATCGTCAACGTGTCGAGCGCCGGCGTGCAGGCCCGCAATCCCAAGTACAGCTCCTACCTGCCGTCCAAGGCCGCGCTGGACGCATTCTCTGACGTGGTGGGTTCGGAGGTGCTGTCCGACCACATCACCTTCACCAACATCCATATGCCGCTGGTGCGCACGCCCATGATCGTGCCGTCCCACCGGCTCAACCCGGTGCCGGCGATCAGCCCCGAGCGCGCCGCGGCGATGGTGGTGCGCGGCCTGGTGGAAAAGCCGGCCCGCATCGACACTCCGCTGGGCACGCTCGCCGAGGCCGGCAATTACTTCGCGCCGAGGACCTCGCGACGCGTTCTGCATCAGCTCTATCTCGGCTATCCCGATTCGGCCGCGGCGCGCGGGCTCACCGCCGAACCTGCGCCGACGCCGGCTGCTCGCACCGCACGGCGCAAGCCCAGCCGGCCCGTGCGTGCCGTCACCCGGGGCATCCGGGCATCCGGTCCAGTCAAGCGGCTGGTCCGCCTGGTGCCCGGCGTGCACTGGTAGTCATTTCTGCAGCGTGAACTGGTTGACGTCGGTGTATCCGATCCGGAATGCGTCTGCACAACCGGTCAGGTACTTCATGTACCGCTCGTAGACTTCCTCGGACTGCACCGCGATGGCCTCATCCTTACGGGCTTGCAGTGCAGCAGACCAGATGTCGAGCGTCTTGGCGTAGTGCGGCTGCAGCGACTGCACGCGGCTCACGGTGAAGCCGTTCGCGGTGGCGCGCTCCTCCACCATTGGTATCGACGGCAGCCTCCCGCCCGGAAAGATCTCGGTGACAATGAATTTGATGAATCGGGCGAACGTGAACGAAAGCGGCATCCCGCGCTCGGCCATCTCCGTCGGGTGCAGCCCGGTGATGGTGTGCAGCAACATGACCCCGTCGTCGGGTAACAGGTCATGCGTCAGGGTGAAAAACGCGTCGTAGCGCTCGTGCCCGAAGTGTTCGAAGGCGCCGATGCTGACGATTCGGTCTACCGGCTCGTCGAACTGCTCCCAGCCCTCCAGCAGGACCCGCGCCGAACGGGGGCTACCGGACTGGGCGATCAGCTGTTCTACGTGATCGGCCTGGTTGCGGCTCAGGGTGAGGCCGACGACGTTGACGTCGTACTTCTCCACGGCGCGCATCATCGTGGCGCCCCAACCGCAGCCGATGTCGAGCAACGTCATGCCCGGCTGCAGGCCAAGTTTGCCCAGCGCGAGGTCGATCTTGGCGATCTGTGCCTCTTCCAGCGTCATGTCTTCGCGCTCGAAGTAGGCGCAGCTGTACGTCCGGGTCGGGTCCAGAAACAGCCGGAAGAACTCGTCGGACAAGTCGTAGTGGGCCTGCACATCGTCGAAGTGCGGCGTTAGATCAGTTCCCTCGGGGGGCTCCGACGTCGTTGGCATCGTGTCAGCCTAACCCCGGTATCTTGGAAGCAATGAACTCGCCCGTTTTCGTCGACGTCGATACCGGCGTGGACGATGCACTGGCGCTGATGTACCTGTTCGCCAGCCCCGACGCCGAAGTGGTCGGCATCGCCTCGACCGGGGGAAACGTTGGGGTCAAGCAGGTTTGCGAAAACAATCTGGGCCTGCTGGAGCTGTGCGAACGCACCGGCATCCCGGTGTCCAAGGGTGCCGGACAGACCCTGACCGGACCGATGCGGCTGCCGTCAAAAGTCCACGGTCCCAGGGGGTTGGGCTACGCCGACCTGCCGCCGGGCTCCCGAGGCCTCACCGACTACGACTCGGCCGGCGCCTGGGTGCGCGCGGCGCGCGGCTGGCCCGGTGAGCTGATCGGCGTCGCGACCGCGCCGCTGACCAACCTGGCGCTGGCACTGCGCGCCGAGCCCCAGCTGCCCACGCTGCTGAAGCGGCTGGTGATCATGGGGGGTTCCTACGATCACCGGGGCAACACCACCGCGGTGGCGGAGTGGAACATCAGCGTGGACCCCGAGGCGGCGGCCGAGGTGCTGGCCGCCTGGTGCCCGGAAGTCGTTGGGCGACAGCGGCTTCCGATCCTGTGCGGCCTTGATCTGACACGCAAGGTCGCGATGACGCCCGATCACCTGGCGCGACTGGCGGCGGCCGCGGAGTCGACGACGACGCAGCTGAGCGAATACGACGCACCCGGGACCCGGTCGATGGCGTCCAACCCGCTGATTCGGGTGATCGAGGACGCGATGCGGTTCTACCTGGAGGCCTATCACGAACTCGGCCACGGGTATCAGGCACACATGCACGATCCGTTGGCCGCCGCCGTCGCACTGGATCCCGAGCTGGTCGCGACGCGTCCGGCGACGGTGGACATCGAGCTGACCGGGACCCTGACCCGCGCCATGACGGTGACCGACTGGTCGGACCGTCGAGAACCCAACGCGCTCATCGGGATTGATGTGGACGCGGCGGTATTTTTCGATCGGTTCATCGAACGGGTGGGATTGTTTGCACATCAATTAGGGAGTGTCCGATGAAGATTCGTGCGATCGAGCTGATCCGGGCGGGGTGGGGCGCTGTGCTGCTGGCCGCCCCGACCGAGGTGCTCGACCACATCCACGGGGTGCAGGTCGACCGCAAGGCGCTCGTCGTCACCCGGATCCTGGGCGCACGCCACCTGACCCAGGCGCTGCTGTCGGGAATCAATCCCGGCCCGGAGGTGTTGGCTGCCGGGGTCTGGGTCGACACCGTGCACTCGGCGACAGCGCTCGGCCTGGCCGCGCTCGACCGGCGCCGCGGTCGCGGTGGGGTGATCGACGCCGTGGTCGCGGGGTCGTGGGCGGTTTTGGGCTGGCGCCACCTGCGCGCCGGCAAGGTCCGGACCGACGGTGTGCGCGGCCGCGACCGGCTGGCCCGCACCGTGGTGGGCGCGCTGCCCGGCGGTCGCGGGCTGATGGCGCGAGCGCAGGCGGTCCGCGGCGAATAACGCCACGTGAGGGTGCGGTATCCGCAAAGCGAAACGCAGTCGTCCAACGTTTCCGGCGTTGGGGGCCGGATCCTCGAGCGCTCGTTTGGTGATCCGAGCACGGGGAAGTCAGCGCCTATGGCTTTCGCCGATTATCAAAACGAGCTGTACGACCAGTCGCTGCACGGCAATCAGCCGCAGTACCCGATCAGGTTCGAGGAGCTGGAGAACAAGGCGACGGCGGCGATGACGCCGAAAGTGCTGGGATACGTGGCCGGCGGCGCGGGTGACGAACACACCCAGCGCATCAACTGTGAGGCTTTCAAGCGGTGGGGGTTGTATCCGCGCATGGGGATCGCCCCCGAGCAGCGCGATATGTCGGTCGAGTTGTTCGGCATCAGGTTCGGATCCCCGATATTCATGGCGCCCATCGGCGTCATCGGGGTGTGCGACCCGGACGGCCACGGGGACATGCTGTGTGCGCGGGCCTCGGTCCGCACGGGTGTGCCGTTTTTCGTGGGGACACTGTCGGCCGACCCGATGGAAGACCTCGCCGCCGAACTCGGCGATAGCCCGGCGTTTTTCCAGCTGTACACGCCGCCGGACCGCAAGATGGCCGCCAGCCTGGTGCACCGGGCCGAGGCGGCCGGCTTCAAGGGCATCGCCGTCACCCTCGACACGTGGGTCACCGGCTGGCGCCCCCGCGACCTGAAAGGCGGGAACTACCCGCAGGTGCCCAGCGGCTGCCTGGCCAACTACACCAGTGATCCGGTTTTTCGCGCCAACCTGAGCGGGGAGGAAGACGCCACCGAGGCGGCGGTGCGCAAGCTGCCGATCTTCGGTGGGCCGTTCCGGTGGTCGGACCTGGAATGGCTGCGGTCCGAGACCGGCCTGCCGCTGATGGTCAAGGGCATCTGCCATCCCGACGACGTTCGCCGCGCCAAAGATATTGGTGCAGACGGCATTTACTGCTCCAACCACGGCGGCAGGCAAGCCAACGGCGGGCTGCCCTGCTTGGATTGCCTGCCCGCGGTGATCGAGGCCGCCGACGGGATGCCGGTGCTGTTCGACTCGGGCGTGCGCGGCGGCGCCGACATCATCAAAGCGCTGGCGCTGGGCGCGACCGCCGTGGGGATCGGCCGCCCCTACGCCTACGGTCTGGCGGTCGGTGGCGTGGACGGCATCGTGCATGTGCTGCGTTCGCTGCTGGCCGAAGCGGATCTGATCATGGCCGTCGACGGATATCCCTCGCTCAAGGATCTGACCCCCGACGCGTTGCGGCGCGTCGAACATGTTGGGGAGCCTGATCTTTCACATTAGCCGTAGTGCCGTGTGGCCGTGGCGCGACGAACTCGGGCCAGCGTGTTTCGCACTCGAAGTCCCTTCAGCAGCAACGCTTTGCGTGTCAGAATATGGGTTCGTTCGTCGGGTCGGTCGCGCCGGTAGCGCTTTGCTTGGGCACCCGTCGGGTCGGTCGCGCCGGTAGCGCTTTGCTTGGGCGCCCTTCGGGCTGGACGCGCCGAGTGTTTACCGCACCGCCGCACAGTGACACGCATGAACCAAGCGGATCAGGATGGTGTTCAATCGCGGCCCTTCTGCGCTGGTTCAGCGGTATGGTCAATGAGTGAGCCGTGAATGCTCGGGCATTTCACGGTTGACGTCCTGGGCGTGACCTTCTCAGACGCCGCCGATGTGGTTGCTGCGTTGGGTCGGTCGGGCAAGGGTCGAGGTGCGATGATGAAGGCATGTCAGCGTTAGTGCGCCGTCGCGGGTTGTGCCGTGATCGCGGCCGTGTCGGGCCGGTGTGAGGTGGCGGAGCCAATCGAGCAGCGGCTGCTCAGCGCGATAGGCGGGCGGCGCGGCGTGGCGGCCGCTGACCGGCTGTGTGAGGCGTGTGCGCAGCTGTTGAGCGTGGACGGGGCGGCTATCTCGTTGGTCTTTGACGGTGCCAATGTGGGCACGTTGGGTGCCAGTGACGCCCGGGCACGGATGTTTGATGAGTTGCAGTTCACCATGGGTGAGGGGCCGTGTCTGGATTCGGTGGCAGCGCGCGGTGTGGTGATGGTGGCCGATCTGGCCGATCCTGATGAGCTGCGCTGGCCGGGGTACGGGCCGGTGATGTTGGCCCATCAGGTTCGCACGGTGTATGCGATGCCAGTAGTGGTGGCCGGCGAATATGTGGGGGCCCTGGACCTGTTTCGGGCCGATCCGGCTGTCTTGGATGCTGAACAGATGGCCACACTGGTGATGGCCGCCGAATTGGCCCAGATGCCGGTGCTGGATCTGCTCGCCGCGGATTTTGAAGCCGCGGTCGCTGACCCTGGTAGCGATGCGTGGAAGGAACTCAACACGCTCTCACGGGCCGAGGTCAGCCAGGCCACCGGGATGGTGATGGCCCAACTCGGTATCGAGGCCGCGGCGGCGCTGGCGCGGCTACGCGCACATGCCTATGCAACCGCTCGAAGTGCCACCGAGGTGGCCCGCGATATCCTGGATCGAACCCTGTACTTGGAGGCCGACTAATGTTTCCCGCCTTCCGCCTCTGCCGCCCCGGCCATTATGGATATGTGCAAGGGGGTGTTTGCTCGTGACCGAGTCACCGCGTGAAACCCGTGTCCTGGATGCGGTGGTGTCGCTGGTGGACAGCCTGCTCGAGGACTTCGACGTCATCGAATTGCTCACCGAACTGACCGAGCAGTGTGCACAGCTACTGGATGTCGCCGCGGCGGGCTTGCTGCTGGCCGACCCACGCCACCGTTTGCATCTGATGGCGGCCACCTCAGAAAGTTCTCGTGACCTTGAATTGTTCCAATTGCAGTCCGACGAAGGACCGTGCCTGGACTGCTACACCAGCGGGCAGTCGGTTTCGGTGGCGGACTTGGCGGAGGAAAAGACGCGATGGCCCCAGTTTGTTGAAGCCGCCACAGCAGAAGGTTTCGGCTCGGTGCACGCGGTGCCGATGCGCGCGGGCGGTGCCGTCTTAGGGGCGCTGGGATTGTTCGGCACCAACGCCGGGGAGCTCAACCACGCCGATCTGTTGGTCGCCCAAGCCTTGGCACACATCGCCACCGTGGCGATCTTGCAAGAACACCCAGCCACCCCGGTGACCGTTCTGCCTTCCTTACGGACCGCGCTGACCAGCCGGATCATCGTGGAACAGGCCAAAGGGTACCTGCGTGAACGCCTCAACGTCTCCGTCGAAGACGCGTTCGGGTTGCTGCGCCGACACGCGCGCGACCAGGGCGAGCATCTGACCGAGGTGGCCCGGCTGCTGATCCACGACCCGCCACAGCGCGACACGATCCTGTCGGCGCTGCGCCGCGACAGCACCGCACCCTCGGGACCCCAGACGTGAAAGTTCACCAATGGCGCCCATCACAGCGGATTCTGCGATGACGACCGATACGCCTCCAGCCCTCGCTGCTCAGCTGGCCGCGCTGGTCGCGGATCTGCACCGACACGATGCGGGCATGACCGTCGAGTTGAACAAACTCATCGACAGCGCCGGGCGTAATGTGCCCGGTGCCCAGTACGTCGGCATCACCTCGGCCCACCGCCAACGCGGGGTCCGCAACGTGGTGGCCACACACCGCTATGCGGCCGTATTAGACGAAATCCAACACCACCACCAGCAGGGGCCTTGCCTCACGGCGGCCTGGGAACACGCCGTGGTACGGATCAACGACCTCACGCTGGATGAGCGTTGGCCGCACTACCAACGTGACGTACTCGATCAAACCCCGATCCGGTCGGTGTTGGCCTTCGAGCTGTTCACGACCAGCGATGCCATGGGGGCACTGAACTTCTATGCCGATCAGCCCCGCGCGTTCAGCGAGGACTCCGTCGAGCTCGGCCTGGTCTTTGCCACCAACATCGCCTTGGCATGGGTCGTGCTGGAGCGCAACGAGCAATTCCGCAGCGCGTTAGCCTCCCGCGATGTCATCGGCCAGGCCAAAGGCATGATCATGGAGCGCTACCGCGTCGATGCCGTGCAGGCGTTCGAACTATTGAAAAACCTCTCGCAGCAATCCAACCTCAAACTGGCCGAGGTGGCCCAGCGGCTCATCGAGACCGAACTGCCACGATGACCTCTTCATCGCAGCGGTGAACGGGCCCCGACAGCCACAGTGCGCGCGGGGTTAACTACTTGTCCGATTCCGCACTGTCCCGAGGCGTTTGTGCCTTGAGCGCTGTCGGTGAGCAGCCTGTCGATGCTTGCGGGCAGCGTCTTGGTGGCCGCTGCCCCGCCGGCCTCCGGCTTGTGCCGCCCATTCGTGGCCTTGGGCCACCATCTCTTCATAGGTCTGGGCGGCGCCCCATGGTCAGCTCGGTTCTCATCGTCAGCTTGATCACCATGATGCGCAGATCGCGCGCCGGCGCGATCGCCTGCTGATTGATTCACCCCAGTCACGCGAGCCCGCCACCAGACTCCCGGCGCGCCGAGCGTCCGGGGTGGGGTGCGGCACACGATCGGATGGTGCTCAGCAGATTAGCGAGTCGTTTTCCGGGCCGTACCGTACCCGAACCGGGTGATCCAGCGCGGCGACGCTGGGATCGCCGCCCAGGCCACGCAGTTCCAACAGGTGCCCCCACCGGTCTAGGGCCTGTGCCCGATGCGGTGACAAACGGTCGTCGTTGCCGCTGGCCAGATCGGCCAGAGCGCGCCCGAGATCGCCTGCAGCAATACCGGTTTCGTGGACCGCGGTGCTGAATTCGCTGGCCGCTTCGGTCTGCGAACATCCCCGCAACCCCATGAGCACCCCGATCCCCACCTCGATCTGCCAGCGGGCCGCGAGGGCTTCGACCACACTGCGCTGCTGCGGGTCACGGCCGGGGCTTTTGTCGCTGCTGTCGAAACCTTTTTGGGGTCGCCGTTCACGATTCGCCGCCTGCTGGGGTACCTCATCAGCGCTGCCGGCGATGAACTCCTCGATCGCGGCGACCACCGCGCCGGGGTCTTGGACCTGCGGGAAATGCCCCAGACCGGGTAGCACGACCAGCTGGCTGCCCGGCCGCGCAGCGGACACCCCGTAGCCATGATCGACGGGGATGATCGGGTCGTGGTCACCCCAGATCACCAAAGTGGGCACCTCAGTGCGCAGCCGCAAGCGGCTTAATGCGCTGACCGATTGCCCGCGGTAGTCGACGACCGAGCGCAGCGTGCGCAGAAACGCGGCACGAGTGGGCGCATCCGAGAGCGAACTGTAGGCCGCCCAGATCTGCTCGGCTCGTGGAGAGCCCCGCCCCGCCGCAGTCAGCCAGGAGCGCATCCGGTTACCGATGGCCAGCACCGCTTTCGGCGCAATGACCGGCAGCCAGAATTCGGCTCCCGGTGCGGCCAGCAGCCGCAAGATCCAGCCCACGTCGGGGCCCAGTCCGCCGCTGCTGACCAGGATCAGGCGCCGGCAGTACTCGGGGTGCTGGTAGAGGAACTGCATGGCGACTCCCCCGCCCAGGGAATGCCCGACGATGGTGGCCCGGCTGATCCCCAACTCGTCACACAAGTCCCGCAGCCCGGCGGCGAAGGCACCCAACGAGTAGTCGGTGCGCGGTTTGGCGGACTGACCATGCCCGAGCAGATCAGGCGCAATCACCCGATAACGCTCACCCAGTTGCGCAATCACCGCCTCCCAGCTCTCGGAGCTTCCAGCCATGCCGTGCAGCAACACCACGGCTTCACCGCGGCCTTCCTCCCGGTAGGCGACGCGCTCACCGTGCAGCTCAACATATTTGACGTCATTCACGAAAACCCCTTCACTTCCCAACCCGGATAACCACCGGCGTTCCTCCCAAACCCCACCAAGCTGGGGCATCGGTGTGTTTTTGCTCGCAACTCACGGGTGGTGATGACTGACGACCAATGACGATTTGAGTAGCAACCAGCTTGGCGTTTGACGCAAGGGTGACTCGGGTAGAAATTTGTTGCGGCAAACCGAGCCAAATCCGAGCCGGCGTTCCGATAAGTCGGTGAGTAGCCGCTCGACATCGTGATCGACTCACCACCGTAGTGCGAGCTTTGAGAACCCCAGAGCGCACCATAGGGGGCACGGGCTGAGCCTGCCCCGCACCGACTCGAACATTTGCCGGAATACGGCCATCACCAATATGAAGGAAACTCACATTGTCCACATATGGAACACCGCAACAATTCCGTTCCACGTCCAGGCTCCGCGAGCGGATACTGTCAATGATTGCCGGTGCGCTGAGCATCCTGGGCCGCGAACCGCACGAAATCGCGGCCCAGCGTGAAAGGGCCAGCGACCAACCCGCTCGGGCCAAGAATCCCAATTTAGTCCGCGCTGCTAACAGGTACTCGACCTACGGCCGGTTGACCTCTCAGCAGGACATCATTGAATCCCGTTGTCGCGCAATGCTCACGAGCTAGAAGTCTGCCCAACCAACGCCCTCGCGAAGGCGCGATGGACCTCACCTGGGGCTGCTTCCCTGGCTGTCACTGGGTCAGCGGGTGTCGCCCACAATTTTTGTCTGATGTCGCTTCACGCCCGGCATCCCGGCGGTTGCGGTCGGAAACCGGTCCGGCAGCGCCAGCTTGTGGATGGTGCGTACCGTCTGCAGGTATTGACTCAGCAGCGAACCGGTGGTGTAAGGCAGGTCGAACTTCTCGCACACCGCCCGCACCCGTAGGGCGATTTGGGCGTATCGGTTGCTGGGCAGGTCGGGGAAAAGATGGTGTTCGATCTGATAACACAGGTTTCCGCTGGCGAACGCGAGTAGCGGACCGGCGTCGAAGTTCGCGGTACCCAGCATTTGGCGTAGATACCACTCTGGTTTGCTTTCCTCTTCGACCACGGCCGCGCTGAATTTTTCCGCGCCGTCCGGGAAGTGTCCGCAGAAGATCACCA